>NZ_JBHUEN010000005.1:7194-82119 GCF_042680785.1 Paracoccus pacificus | reverse complement strand
TTTACGCCGCCCGCAGCAGCACCATGCCGCCGCTAACGTGGACTAATTTCGCACCGCCGTTCTCAAACTTGGGGAGCAGGCGTTCTCGAAAACGACTCCGCTGGCGATTGGCTCGGCCTGTTCGATAGGCTTGGTTTCATGGCCGTTACCGTTCCGCTCTCTCAGATCGGAGAATATTCGGATCGAAAGAAGCCCATTCCGGCTGAGGTAGAACAGGCTTTTTGGGCAATGTGCGAAGTTGTTGCGATTGCTGGAGGATTCCCCGCCCCCCCTCCTTGAAAGATCGCAAGGCAAGCATCGAGCGCGAAGCGGGGAGAATGCTCAAATTACCAAACCTTAAGAGGCGAATCCTGTTTGCGCTCGAACGGTTGGAAGCAGAGGAAACAGAGCTAGAAGCTCTTTGGACTGGTGCTGAAGAAAGCGATATTTTTCGCGTTGAACGGGAGCGTGCAAAGCAGTCGGCTCTCGATGTGCTCTCCAGACATGAATGACCGCTAAGGGCTCAAAGCTGCCCTCGCGTCGCTGTGGTCATTGCCGCTTTGCACATCTCGCATCCCCCGCAGCCCCCCTTGACGCAGGTGCGACCCCGCCCCATATCCGCCTCTCGGGTTCAGGCCCCGGCCGCTCACAGGGTGTCAGCCCATGGTGAAGTCCTGAAATCGACCCGCTTTCGGCAATATGCCCGATGGCGGCAACGTGAGCCCCGCCCATATTCGGCATGATTGCTGCAAGGAAAAACCATGGCCATGACCCATGATCTGAACGCTTTGAAATCTCAGGCAAAAAATCTCCGCGCCGCGCTTGATCGCGCCGGCACCCCCGTCACCCATTCGCAGGCGCTGGAACTGGTCGCGCAGACCCACGGCGCGCGTGACTGGAACACCGCCCATGCCGCCGCCGAGGCGGTCCGTACCGATGCGCCCCTGTGGCAATTCGGCGGTCGGGTCGCGGGCCGCTATCTGGGCCATCCCTTCACCGGGCGGGTCATTGCGGCCAGCGAGCGCGGGCGCAATCACCATGCGCTGACCATCGCCTTCGACACGCCGGTCGATGTCGCGCAATCCGATCTGATGACGGTGCCGCGCAAGCGGATCAACGCGACCGTCAATGCCAGCGGCCGCAGCATCAGCCGCACCTCGGACGGGCAACCGCATCTGGTGCTGGAAGCGGCCTGAGACCGGCGGCCGCATGAATCGGAAAAGGGGGCCATCGGCCCCCTTTTTCGTCCTCGGGGTGCCAGCGTAGCGCGGCATTGAACCCCGCCCGGGGCCGCCTTCGACTGTTGTGACAGGGCGCGTACCGCACCGTTTTCGATCCCACCGCACCGGCGGCGCGCAGGCGGCGAGGCCACAAAGGAACCGACAGGCAGAATTTGCCGTGCTCCGCATGATGCCCCGGGTCGCGTCGGATCGGCGTTGCGCTCAGCTATCCGGGCCTCGGTCACCCGCGCCGCAAGATGCCGGTGCGGTGGCAAGGTCCGGCATCAGGGGATAATCGGTATATCCGCGCGCCCCGCCCACATAGAACGTCGCCGGATCCGGCGTGTTCAACGCCGCGCCGTCGCGGATGCGCGCCACGAGATCGGGCGTGGCGATGAAATCCTTGCCGAAGGCCACGGCATCGGCGCGCCCTTCGCCGACCAGACGCGCGGCACGCTCGACCGTCAGCTTTTCGTTGATGATGACCGGGCCACCGAACGCGTCGCTGATGTCGGGAAACAGGCTGTCGGCGGCTTCGTATTCGCGCAGGAAGACATAGCCGAGGCCGCGCCGTTTCATCTGCGCCGCAAGATGGGTGAACAGCGCCTTCGGGTCGCTGTCGCCGATGTCGTGATCGTCGCCGCGCGGCGACAGGTGCAGCCCGACGCGGTCCGCGCCCCAGACCGGGATCAGGGCGTCGGCGATCTCGCAGACCAGCCGGCAGCGGTTCTCCACGCTGCCGCCATGCGCATCGCCGCGCCGGTTGGTCTGGTCCTGAAGGAACTGTTCCAGCAGATAGCCGTTCGCGGCATGGATCTCGACCCCGTCGAAGCCGGCGCGCATCGCGTTTTCAGCACCCAGCCGAAAGCCCGCGACGATACCCGGCAGCTCATCGGGGCTGAGCGGGCGCGGCGTGACATAGGGGCGTTTCGGCCGCAGCAGGCTGACAGTGCCCCCGGCGCGGATGGCGCTTGGCGCGACCGGCAAGGCGCCGTCCAGAAATACCGGGTCGGAAATGCGCCCGACGTGCCAAAGCTGCATGGCGATCCGGCCTCCGCGGTCATGAACTGCATGCGTGACCCGCCGCCAGCCTGCGACCTGCGCATCGCTCCAGATGCCCGGTGTGCCGGCATAGCCCACGCCCTCGGGGCTGACGCTGGTCGCCTCGGACAGGATCAGCCCGGCATCGGCGCGCTGTCCGTAATAGGCCGCCATCAGCGCATTCGGGACCCGCGTCTCGCCGGCGCGGCTGCGGGTCAGCGGCGCCATGACGATGCGGTTCGGCAAGGTCAGCGCGCCCAGTTTCAGCGGCGTGAACAGCATGCTGACGTCGGTTCGCGCGACCATTCCCTGCCCTTCGACCATCGCGCCTTATCACCCCCCGGCATCCGAACGTCATGACGCCGAAGGATCGCCGGTTTCGCGCCCATACCGCCGGTATCATACGCCGGGCGGTTGCGGGTCAAGGGCGCGCGGTCTAGAACCGCCCCAACCACAGGAGACGCCGATGATCCCCCGCTATTCCCGCCCCGAAATGGTCGCCATCTGGTCGCCCGAGACCAAGTTCCGCATCTGGTATGAAATCGAGGCTTACGCCGGCGACGCCATGGCCGATCTGGGCGTGATCCCGCGCGAAAACGCCGAAGCGGTGTGGAAGGCCAAGGACGTGGAGTTCGACGTCGCCCGGATCGATGAGATCGAGGCGGTGACCAAGCATGACGTGATCGCCTTCCTGACCCATCTGGCCGAGCATGTGGGCAGCGATCAGGCGCGCTTCGTGCATCAGGGCATGACCTCGTCCGACGTGCTCGACACCACGCTGAACGTGCAGCTCGTGCGGGCCGCCGACCTGCTTCTGGCCGATCTGGACCGGGTATTGGCGGCGCTGAAAACCCGCGCCTATGAACATAAGGACACGGTCCGCATCGGCCGCAGCCACGGCATTCACGCCGAACCGACCACGCTGGGCCTGACCTTTGCCCGCTTCTATGCCGAGATGGACCGCAACCGGAACCGTCTGGAAAAGGCGCGCTGGGAAGTCGCGACCGGCGCGATTTCAGGCGCGGTCGGCACTTTCGCCAATATCGACCCGGCGGTCGAGGAATATGTCTGCGAAAAGATGGGCCTGCGCCCCGAGCCGATCAGCACTCAGGTGATCCCGCGCGACCGCCACGCCATGTTCTTCGCCACGCTGGGCGTGATCGCCTCGTCGATGGAGAACATCGCCATCGAGATCCGCCACATGCAGCGCACCGAGGTGCTGGAGGCCGAGGAATATTTCAGCCCCGGGCAAAAGGGTTCGTCCGCGATGCCGCACAAGCGCAACCCGGTCCTGACCGAAAACCTGACCGGCCTTGCCCGGCTGGTGCGCATGGCGGTGATCCCGGCGATGGAGAACGTGGCGCTGTGGCACGAGCGCGACATCAGCCATTCCTCGGTCGAACGCGCGATCGGGCCGGACAGCACGATCACGCTCGACTTCGCCCTGAACCGGCTGGCCGGGGTGATCGAAAAACTGGTCGTCTATCCTGACAACATGCTGGCCAACATGAACAAGTTCCGTGGCCTTGTGATGTCGCAGCGGGTGCTGCTGGCGCTGACCCAGGCCGGCGTCTCGCGCGAGGATGCCTATCGGCTGGTGCAGCGCAACGCCATGAAGGTCTGGGAAAAGGGCGCCGATTTCAAGACCGAGCTGCTGGCCGACCCCGAGGTGACGGCGGCGCTGTCGCCGGCCGAGATCGAAGAGAAATTCGACCTTGGCTATCATACCAAGCATGTCGACACGATCTTTCGCCGGGTGTTCGAGGCGACCGAGGGCAAATCGGCGGACGGCAAATCGGCGGGCCGCAGCTAACCCGATCTTAACCCCCGCCGTGCAATCTGACCGGACGGCAGGCGAATCGGGGTGCGGGAACGGGGGATGATGAAGCTGATCGGGGGTCATGGGCTGACACCGCCGCAAAAGGCGGCGGTGATCGTACGGTTGCTGCTGGCCGAGGGCGGGGATCTGCCGCTGGCCACGCTGCCCCCGGAATTGCAGGCCAGCCTTGCCCATGAAATGGCGCAGATGGACATGATCGACCGTGAAACCCGCGATGCGATCGTGTCGGAATTCTGCGACACGCTTGAACAGGTCGGACTGTCCTTTCCCGGCGGCATGGACGGGGCGCTTGACCTGCTGGGCGGGCATCTTTCGGCCGACACCACCAACCGGCTGCGGCGTTTGGCGGCCATTCACGGCCGCGCCGACCCGTGGCTGCGCGTCGCCGCCATTCCGGTGCCGCAGTTGCGCCAGATCGCCGAGACCGAGGCGGTCGAGGTCGCGGCGGTCCTGTTTTCAAAACTGCCGGTGCCGCTCGGGGCCGAGGTTCTGGGCCAGATCCGGCCCGAACGGGCGCGCCAGATCGCCTATGCCATGTCGCTGACCGGCAATATCGACCAGACGACGCTGCGGCGCATCGGGCTGGCGCTGATGCAGGCGCTGGACGCGCTGCCCCAATCGGCGCTGGACGCGGCCCCGGTCGACAAGGTCGGGGCGATCCTGAATTTCACCCCGTCGGTGACGCGGGACACGGTTCTTGCGGGGCTGGACATCGACGACCGCAGCTTCGCGACCGAGGTACGCAAGGCCATCTTCACCTGGGCCAATATCCCGATCCGCATCGACCCCAAGGACATGTCAAAAATCCTGCGCGGGATCGACACCCCGGTGCTGTTGCGGGCGATGGCCGGATCAAAGGGCGAAAATCTGGAAACGGTCGGGTTCATTCTGGCCAATATCTCGCCCCGCATGGCCGAAAGCATCCGCGAGGAACTGGCCGAATGCGGCAAACCGTCGGAGAAAGAGACCGATGAGGCCATGGCGACCGTGGTTGCCGCCATCCGCCGCCTTGAGGAAGCGGGCGAGATCTTTCTGATCGCCGGCGAGCCGGAGGCGGAATGAGCGATGCCCGCCGCGCACCCCCCGGGCGCATCCCGGCACGGAAGCTTTCGCGGGGTTGGCCTGACCCTCACGGCGGCCCGCATGCATCACCGGGCCCGGCTGATCCTCGGGACGGGCTTGACAACCGGGCGTCGGGAATGGAACCCATCGGGCGGAAACGGGGCGATCCGTCGCCGCGGGTTATCGACGCGTTTTTGCCGGCCGGTGGATGGCAACAGGGGGTTTCTTTTGGGGACGGCAAAAACTGGCGACGCCCCGGATATGACGCCCGCAAACGACAACCGCGGTGTGAGGGCCCTTATGTGGCGGTCATTATGTGGGGGCCCTTATGTGGGGGCCGCATACGAGGTCGCGACATGACATTTCAATCCCGACCGGCCCCGATATGATGAGCCAAAATATGATGGGCCCCAATGTGATGGGCCAAGGTATGGTGGGCCGAGATATGACAGACCCAGATATGACGGGCCAAAATATGACCGGCCAAAATATGACGGGCCAAGCGTGATAGCCCGCAGATGACCGCCCGCAGATGATAACCGCAGATGACCGCCCCAGCATGACCGCCGAAATATGACAAACACCATCGCCATCGTTCTGGCCCTCGCCATCGTTTCGGTTTTCGTCGCCGATGCCTATTGGCTGCATTGGAACCTGCCCTTGTTTCTGGCCCGGAATTTCGCCGCGCTGGTCGACTATGTCAGCTTCTGGCGCTGACCCCCGCCCCCTCCAAACCCCCGTGATCACCGGAATTTGGCGGCCAAAGACGCCCCAACGCATCGCCGGGATGATTTTATCGGTTGAAATTTCCACCTGCTGACGCGAGTGTGCGCCGGAAATTCAGCCGGGCCGGGGCGTTTCGCCGCGCGCCTGGCGGTTGTGTCAGCGCGATGCTGGCGCATCATCGACATAAAACGGGCAAAAGGATCACCGACATGACAGTTAAGGTCGCTATCAACGGATTTGGCCGCATCGGGCGCAACATCTTGCGCGCCATCGTTGAATCGGGGCGCGAGGATATCGAGGTCGTCGCGATCAACGATCTGGGCCCGGTCGAGACCAACGCCCACCTGATCCGCTTTGACAGCGTGCACGGCCGCTTTCCCGGCACCGTGACGGTCAAGGGCGACACCATCGACGTCGGGCGCGGCCCGATCCGCGTCACCGCGATCCGCAATCCGGCCGAACTGCCCTGGGGCGATGTCGATGTTGCGATGGAATGCACCGGCATTTTCACCGATGCCGACAAGGCGCGGGTGCATCTTGAAAACGGCTCCAAGCGGGTGCTGGTCTCGGCCCCCTCGAAGGGCGCCGACAAGACCATCGTCTACGGCGTGAACGACAAGACCCTGACCAAGGATGACGTGATCGTCTCGAACGCCAGTTGCACCACCAACTGCCTGTCGCCGGTCGCCAAGGTCCTGAACGACGCCATCGGCATCAAGAACGGCTTCATGACCACCGTTCACAGCTATACCGGCGACCAGCCGACGCTGGACACGATGCACAAGGACCTGTACCGCGCCCGCGCCGCCGCCATGTCGATGATTCCGACCTCGACCGGCGCCGCCAAGGCCGTGGGTCTGGTGCTGCCGGAACTGAACGGCAAGCTGGACGGCGTGTCGATCCGGGTGCCGACGCCGAACGTCTCGGTCGTCGACCTGACCTTCACCGCCAACCGCGACACCACGGTCGAGGAAATCAACGACGCCATCCTCGCCGCGGCGGCCAAGGGGCCGCTGAAGGGCATTCTGGGCTATACCGACCAGCCGAACGTCTCGATCGACTTCAACCACGATCCGCGCTCGTCGATCTTCGCGCTGGACCAGACCAAGGTGCTTGACGGCAACCTGTGCCGGATCCTGACCTGGTACGACAACGAATGGGGTTTTTCGAACCGCATGTCCGATACCGCCGTGGCGATGGGCAAGCTGATCTGAGCGCGGCCTGATCTTGACCTACAGAAAAGCGGGCGGCCTTGGGGCGCGCCCGCTTTTTCATCCGCCGGTTTTCATCCGCTGGTTTTGACGCGCCGGCTTTCATACACCGGTTTTCATGCGCCGGTTTTCATCCGCCGGTTTTTATCCGGCCGTCTGCCGGTGATCTAGGCCCGCGCCGTGGCCTGCCCGACCGGCACCACGGCGATCGCCGTTCCCTTGGCGGACAGCGCGATCTCGCCGCGCGACAGGCGCAACGCATCATCGCCGAACACCTCGGCCCGCCAGCCATGCAGCGCCGGCAGATCCCGTTCGCCCGCCGCGATCAGGTCCAGATCCGCCGATGAGGCGATCAGCTTCGGCGCCACCCCGGCCTGCTCGGCCTTGGCTTTCAGCAGCACCCGCAGCAGGTCGCCAAGCGCGCTGTTGCCCTGCCGCACCGGCTCATGTCCCGTCGCGGCCGGCAGATCGGATGCCGGCAGTGCCGCCGCCGTCTTGATCGCGGCCAGAATGCCGGTCGCGATCTCGCCCCGCCGCGCCTCGCGCAGAAGCAGGCGGGACTTGCCCAGATCGGCCTCATTCGCCGGTCGGGTCGAGGCCAGTTCGATCAGCGCATCATCCTTGAACACGCGCGAGCGCGGGATGTCGCGTTCCTGCGCATAGGTCTCGCGGAAGCGGGCCAGTTCGCGCACCACGGCCAGAAACCGGGGCGAGGTCGTGCGCGTCCGCACCCGCTGCCACGCATCTTCGGGGCGGGTGACATAGGTGGCCGGATCCTCCATCGTCGCGATTTCCTCGGCCAGCCATGACTGGCGCCCCGATTTCGCCAGCTCGGCCGAGAGATATTCATAGATCGCCCGCAGATGGGTCACATCGGCCAGCGCATATTCCATCTGCGCGGCCGACAGCGGACGGTGCGACCAATCGGTGAAGCGCGAGGTCTTGTCGAGATTCTGCTTGGCGATGCGGCGCACCAGCGTCTCATACCCCACCTGTTCGCCAAAGCCGCAGACCATGGCGGCGATCTGGGTGTCGAAGAGCGGTGTCGGAAAAAACCCGCTGTCGAGGAAGAAGATTTCCAGATCCTGCCGCGCGGCGTGGAAAACCTTGACCGTGGTTTCGTGGCGGAACAGGTCGTAAAGCGGTTCCAGCGACAGCCCCTCGGCCATGGGATCGACCAGCACGGCCGCGCCGCCGTCCTGCCGGGGTCCGGATTTCGGCGGCAGGGCCAGTTGGATCAGACAGAGCCGGGCGTAATATGTGCGCTCGCGCAGAAACTCGGTGTCGACGGTGACATAGGGCTGGGTCTTGGCCTCGGCGCAGAACGCGGCAAGATCCTCGGTGCGGGTGATGGTAGTGATGGCGGTCATCGTGGCCTTTGTTACGGGGGCAGGTCATCTGCCGTTCCGCCCGGCCTTATGCCCCCTTTGCGGAAAATGCCAGCGGTGGCTTTCAGCCGACCTCTGCACTGTCGATCAGGCGTTGCATCTCGGCCATGCCCCGGGGCCCCATGCGCGGCGGCCGCGCATGCCGCAGCGCCAGCCAGCGCCGGCGCAACCCCAGCCGCAACGCGCCCAGAAGCCCCGGGCCGCCCGGCGGATTGGCGCGACGCCATGCCAGCGAGCCGCGCATGGCACGGGGCCGGAACCCGGGATCATAAAGCGCAAGATCGGCGAACCACGCGGCATTGACGCGCGTCACCTCGGGGTCGTCGGTGATCAGCCATGGCTTTTCCCCGCCGGCGAAATGCAGGATCCACGGATCGAACCGGTCCAGCAGATCGGCGCGGCGCCAGCGGGTCGAGTGCCAGTTCCAGCGCGGATCAAGGGTGCGGATACGGTCCGCGACCGCACCGTTCAGCGCCGCCTGATCGCCCAGCTTGTGCCGGTGAAGCAGATCCTCGCGTTCGCTGGCGAAGCCGAGCACCCGCGCGGTGATATCCTCGGCCAGATGCGGGCCGGTCTGGATCAGCAGCACGCCGGACTGAAAATATCGCCCGTCCGACGAACCCAGATCGGCCAACACCCGGCGGGTATCGCGGCGGCTGCGCCCGGACTGCCGCGTGCGCAAGCCCGGCACGTGCAGGAACGCCAGCACGGCGGCAAGCGGCCAATCCCCGGCAATCCGCGCAAACAGCCCGCCGATACCGGGACGGCGCAGCCAGGTATCGGTGTCCATGTACAAAAGGGCGCGATAATCGTTGCGAAACAAGGGCGGCAGCAGGTGGCGATAGAAGGTGCCAAGCGAGATGCGCGGGTTCGGATGGGTAATCGCCGGGATCGCCGACACATCCAGCCGCACGAACCTGATCCTGCCGTCGTCCAGATGCCGCGGTATCCGCGCGATGTCGGGGCTGGCGATCACGATATCAAAGCGGCGCTCCGGCTCTGACCGGTCGATCTGACGCGCCGCCACCCATGCAAAGGGCAGATGCGCCGCGTCACAGGCGAAAATCGCGGCATCCTCGTGTCGCGCAGGGGGTGCGGGTTCGACATCGGACATATGATGATTCTGGTGCGCCGGATGCGGGCGTTCAAGCGGCGCGCGTATTTGTGACGACGCGGCGGCCGGCCGGTTTTCGGGCGGGTGTCGGCGCGGCGGGTGTTTGCCGGGCAGGTGTTGGCCGGGCGGGTGTCGGCCGGCTCTCCGGCGGCGAATGCCCTAAAGTGCCGGAATATCGCCCTCGGCCCGCGTGGCGTGGAAATTGGTGACAAAGGCGTCAAGCGCGCCCGCCGCGATCGCCCCCCGCAAACCCTGCATCAGCTCCTGAAAATAATGCAGGTTATGCCAGGTCAGCAGCATGCCCGAGATCATCTCTCCGGCGCGGAAAACATGGTGCAGATAGGCGCGGGAATAGCCGGTGCAGGCCGGGCAGGTGCAAGCCTCGTCCAGCGGGCGCGGGTCGTCGGCGTGCCGCGCGTTCTTGATGTTGACCTGACCGCGCCGCGTCCACGCCTGCCCGGTCCGCCCCGAGCGTGACGGCAGCACGCAATCCATCATGTCGACCCCGCGCTGAACGGCGCCCACGATGTCGTCGGGCTTGCCCACCCCCATCAGGTAACGCGGCTTGTCCCCGGGCAGCAGATCGGGCGCATAGTCAAGCACGCCGAACATCGCCTCTTGCCCCTCGCCCACCGCCAGACCGCCGATCGCATAGCCGTCAAAGCCGATGCCGCGCAAAGCCTCGGCCGATTCCTCGCGCAGGTGGCGGATCACGCCGCCCTGCATAATCCCGAACAGCGCATGGCCGGGGCGGTCGCCGAAGGCGTCGCGCGACCGCCGGGCCCAGCGCATCGACAGCCGCATCGCCTCGGCCTGGCGTTCCTCGGTCGCGGGCAGCGCCGGGCATTCGTCGAAGGCCATGACGATGTCGGACCCCAGCAGGCGCTGAATCTCCATGCTGGTTTCGGGCGACAGGAAATGGCGGCTGCCGTCGACGTGGCTGGCGAAGGTCACGCCGTCCTCGGTCAGCTTGCGCAGATCGGCCAGCGACATGACCTGAAATCCGCCCGAGTCGGTCAGGATCGGCCGTTCCCAGTTCATGAACCGGTGCAGCCCCCCCAGCCGCGCGATCCGTTCCGCGCCGGGGCGCAGCATCAGGTGATAGGTGTTGCCCAGAAGGATGTCGGCGCCGGTCGCGCGGACGCTTTCGGGCAGCATCGCCTTGACCGTCGCCGCGGTGCCGACCGGCATGAAGGCCGGCGTGCGGATCTGGCCGCGCGGGGTGTCGATGACCCCGGTCCGGGCGCGCCCGTCGGTGGCGGCAACGGCGAATGAGAAACGTTCAGTCATGGATCGGCACCGGATTATCGTCGCGGAAGGAAGGCGGCCCCTTCTAGCCGCGCCGGGCGGCGCCTTCAATGCGGTTGCTGCCGCGCCGATATCGTCCCCCATATCGGCCCCCGCTACTCTGGACCGCGGGGCCGACTGTCCCTATATGTCAGATAACCCTTGACCCCCGGAACGGGATGCGAACCATGACCGCCGCCACCCAAGAACCGCAGGCCGAAGGCACGCCCCTGATCGCGCCATCGACCGTTGACCATCCGCTGTACGATCAGGTCGTCGAAGCCTGCCGGACGGTTTATGACCCGGAGATTCCGGTGAACATCTATGATCTGGGCCTGATCTACACGATCGACATCAGCCCCGAGAACGAGGTCCGGGTGGTGATGACCCTGACCGCGCCCGGCTGCCCCGTGGCCGGTGAGATGCCGGGCTGGGTCGCCGACGCGGTCGAGCCGCTGCCCGGGGTGAAGCAGGTCGACGTTCAGATGACGTTTCAGCCGCAATGGGGCATGGACATGATGTCCGACGAAGCCCGGCTTGAACTGGGCTTTATGTAGGCCGGCGCGCGCGCCCCGGCTTTGGCCCGGGCCTTTAGAAGCGGCGGGCCTTGAGAAGCCTCGGGCCTTGAGAAGCGGCGGGCCGGCGCCTATCTTTGGGGCAACAGCAATAAGGGCTTTTTCGCCATGTTCTCGATCCCCGGCACCCCGCCTGTGACCGTCACGCCCGCCGCGCAGGCGCAGATTCGCCGTCTGATGACCGGCAAGGACGCCTTTGGCCTGCGCATCGGGCTGAAAAAAGGCGGCTGCGCGGGCATGGAATACACGATGGAGATGGCGCCCGCCGCCGATGCCGCCGATGAGGTGATCGAGGTGGGCGAGGCCCGGGTGCTGATCGCGCCGACCGCGCAGATGTTCCTGTTCGGGACCGAGATCGACTATGAATCCGGGCTTCTGGAAAGCGGCTTCAAATTCCGCAACCCGAACGTGACCGAAAGCTGCGGCTGCGGCGAATCGATCCGCTTCGAGCCGCTTGAGGGCTCGCGCGCGTCGAGCGTCTGACAGGCGGCCATCTGATAAGCGGCCATCTGATAATCGGGCGTCCGAGAACACAACGCTGATGCCGATCCTGCCTTTCCGCACCATTCCGGCTTGATCCGCTGATCGCCTGCCCCTATCCCCGTTCCGACATACGAACAGGAGGATGCGATGGCACGTCGGAAAATGGCCGCCGGAAACTGGAAGATGAACGGAACGCTGGCGGCGCTGGCCGAGGTTGACCGTCTGCTGGCCGATCATCCCGACCCGGTTTCCGAGGTTGTGCTGTGCCCGCCCGCGGTGCTGATCCATCCGATGGCCGGGCGCGTCGGCGGCGGCCCCATCGCGGTCGGCGGGCAGGATTGCCACGATAAGACCTCGGGCGCCCATACCGGCGACATCTCGGCCGATGAGTTGCGCGACGCTGGCGCGGAATACGTCATCCTCGGCCATTCCGAGCGCCGGACCGATCACGGAGAAACCGATGCCCTTGTCCGCGCCAAGGCAGAGGCAGCCCTTGCCGCCGGGTTAAGCGCGATCATCTGCGTCGGCGAGACCGAGGCGCAGCGCGACGCCGGCCAGACCCTGGATGTGATCGCCGGCCAGCTTGCGGGCTCGGTGCCCGATGGCGCCACCGCGCTGAACACCGTCATCGCCTATGAACCGGTCTGGGCGATCGGCACCGGACGCACCCCGACCAATGACCAGATCGCCGAGGTGCATGCCCGGATCCGCACCGAACTGGCCGGGCGGTTCGCCGATGCCGACGGCTTCCGGCTGCTTTACGGCGGCTCGGTCAAACCCGGCAATGCGGCCGAGATCTTCGCCATCCCGGACGTCGACGGCGCATTGGTCGGCGGCGCCAGCCTGAAAGCCGGCGATTTCGGCCCGATCATCGCGGCGCTGGACGCGGCCTAGGTCCGGGTCGGCACCGAATACAGCACGAACGGCGTGCGCGGGGCATAGGTGTCGTAAAGCCGCCGCGCGGTCGCGTTATCCTCGGCCGTCAGCCAGCGCACCGCCGGCAGATCGCGCGCCCGGGCAAAGGCGATCACGTGGTCGATCATCGCGCGGCCTGCCCCGCTGCCCCGGATCTCGGGATCGGTGAAAAGATCGCTGAGATAACAGGTCATCGAGCCGCCGAGTGAGCGGTGCATGAGCTGATATTGCACAAGCCCGACGGCCCGCCCGTCACCCGTCCGCGCGATATCGGCCCAGAACGGGTTCTGCGGATCATTGATCCAGCCCCAGACGTTTTCGATGACCTGCGGCGGCAGGTCGGTCTTGTAGAACGCGCCATAGGCCAGAAACAGCCGCTCCCATTCGGCTCGGTCGGCTGGTGTGACCGGGCTGATCGAAACTGACATGACAATGCCCCCCTTGTTCGCCTTTTGCCGCAGCATGGCAGCGCCCGCCCCGGTCGGCAACGGGTCCCTGTCGGGAACGGGTCCCGAACCACGGCGCGCTTCTGTCGGCAGGGTCCTTGATGGCGGGTCCTTGACGGCGGTGGGGCGGCTGTCCTATCTGCGGGTTGCGCGGATGGCCGGATGACCGCGGGTTTTGGCCCGAGGAAAGTCCGGACTCCACAAGGCAACGGTGCCGGGTAACGCCCGGCGGGGGCAACCCCAGGGAAAGCGCCACAGAGAACAGACCGCCCGTGCCTCAGGTACGGGCAAGGGTGAAACGGTGGGGTAAGAGCCCACCGGGGGGCTGGCAACAGCACCCGCATGGCAAGCCCCACCGGGAGCAATGCCGAATAGGGACCTCGCGCCGGCAACGGCGGCGCCGCCTTGCGCCAGAGATCCGGGTTGGCAGCTTGACGCCCGCAGCGATGCGGTGCGCAGAGGAATGGTCATCCAAAGGGGCAACCCTTGGACAGAATCCGGCTTACAGGCCATCCGCGCGTATTGCCCCTTATCCCTCGCACCCCCCGGCGCGCGGGGCTAGCCATGCCGTTCGCGGCTGTCGCCCGGCGCCTGTTCGCGCGGGCCCATGCCATAATCCCGCAAGACCTGCGCCGCCCGCAGCCGATAATCGGCCAGCACGCCGTCGCGCCCCTAGGCCATCCGCGCGTCTATTGCCCCATATCCCCCACCCCCCGGCGCGCAGGGCTAGCCATGCCGTTCGCGGCTGTCGCCCGGCGCCTGTTCGCGCGGGCCCATGCCATAATCCCGCAAGACCTCCGCCACCCGCAGCCGATAATCGGCCAGCACGCCGTCGCGCCCCTCGGCCTGCGCGGCGCGATGACCGGCGGTGTTCCGCCAGGCCTTCACAGCCTCTTCGTCGCTGAAGAACGACAGCGACAGATAGCGCCCCGGCGTGGTCAGGCTTTCAAACCGCTCGACCGAAATGAAACCGGGGATCTTCTCAAGCTCGGGCCGCAGGTCCGCCGCCAGCGCGAAATAGCGGTCCGGCCTGGCGGGTTCGAGTTCGAATATGACCGCGATCATGCCGGTGCCCCGTGCGGGGCCGAGGCGCATTTCAGGAACGTCCGGTCCTCGCGCAGGATGAACCGCTCGCGCTGCGAGAATTCAAAATTCGCCTGCCCGAGCGGGTCGTTCCGGATACGGTCGCGATAGGCTTCATATGCGCCAAGATCCGCGATGTTATAAATCCCATAGGCCAGCGTGGCCGAGCCTTCGTAGGGCGCATAATAACCGATCAGATCGGCGCCGTTGCGGGGAATCACCTGCCCCCAGTTGCGCGCATATTCCTCGAACTGGGGCTTTTTCGTCGGGTCGATCTGATAGCGGATGACGCAGGTCAGCATGGCAATCTCCTTGGTTTGCGGGTCCATCATGCCATGTTGCGCGGGTATTATGTTTCGATTAACGTCGAACTATGGATGGAAGCCCGGACATCACCCGCATCGCTGCGCTGATCGGCGACCCGGCGCGTGCCAATATGCTGACCGCGCTGATGTCGGGGCGGGCGCTGACGGCAAGCGAACTGGCCCAGGTCGCCGGGATCACCGCGCAGACCGCCAGCTCGCATCTGGCCCGGCTGGCCGACGGGGGGCTGATCCGGCAGCGAAAGCAGGGGCGCCACCGCTATCACGCGCTTGCCTCGACCACCGTGGCCGAGTTGCTTGAGACGCTGATGGGCATCGCCGCCGAAGCCGGGCATCTGCGCACCCGCCCCGGCCCCCGCGACCCCGAACTGCGGCGGGCGCGGGTCTGCTATGACCATCTGGCCGGCGAAATGGGCACGCGCATGTTCGAATCGCTGCTGGCCAGCGGTCATCTTCGGCGGGACGGCGATGCGATCCGGCTGACCGAAACGGGCGCCGAACTGATGCGTCAGCTTGGCATCGACCCCGCCCCCCCAAGGCAGTCCCGCAGCCAGGCGTGCCTCGAATGCCTTGACTGGAGCGAGCGGCGCTCGCATCTGGCCGGGCGGATCGGGCGGGCGCTGCTGGCCCGGATGATCGAAAAGGGCTGGGCACGGCGCGAAGCGGGCAGCCGCGTGGTGCGGTTCAGCGCGGGCGGCGAGGCCGCGTTTCAGGCGCTTTTCGGCATTTGAGCCGGGGGGGGACCGCCCCGATCCGCGCGCCGTCGCCGGGTTGGCATGGCCGATCCCGCCCGTTCCCGCCCTGGCCCGATCAATCGCCGCAACGGCCGAAAATTCCGCCGATTCGCGGTTGACTTCGCGGTCGCGGTGGATAAAAGGCGGGTTCCATACGAATTTTACGGGGCCTCGCACGCTGCGCGACATACCCCGCAGCAGGAGCGACTACCATGGCGAAGCCGACGACGATCAAGATCCGTCTGAACTCGACGGCCGGGACCGGGCATTTCTACGTTACCAAGAAAAACGCCCGTACCATGACCGAAAAGATGACGGTCAACAAGTATGACCCGGTCGTGCGCAAGCACGTTGAATACAAGGAAGGCAAGATCAAGTAAGATCTTGCTGTTCCGCATGGAAACGGGCNNNCTCCCGTTTCATTTTGCGCATCTGGTGCCTGCCGAACCGGATAGCCGGCGGCCGTTCCGATGCCCAAATGCGGGCCGCTGTGAACGGCTCGCCGCATCCCCGTCACGCGGGTCGGGGAAGATTGCAACTATCCCCTCCAGCACCGCCCGGCCCGACGATTTCACCCAAGATCTGACCGTTCCGCATGGAAAAGGCCGCGCCAGAAACCCGGCGCGGCCGTTTCATTCTGCCTGTCTGGTGCCTAGCAGACCAGATCGCGCCCGTTCTGCGCATGCCGCACGGCCAGCCGGCGGCCCTTGCGTCCCGACGCCAGCATGCGGGCCGGTGCGGGCAGCTCCGCCGCATCCCTGTCGCGCAGCTCGGGGAAGATCGCGAATATCTCCTCCTGCACCGCCTGACCCAGCGATTTCAGCGCCTCTGGCCCGGTATAAAGCGACTCGGTCTCGGCACCGTTCGAGGTGACGATCTCGTGCCGGTCGAACAGGATGTGGAAATAGGTGACCTCTTCCAGATCCCCGGCGATGTCGATGCCGTCCAGTTGCACCAACTGCTTGGCCGCGACCAGAACCTCATCCGTGCCGAACATCTTCTGCGCGATGTGAGAACGGACAAGCACCCGGTGCTGGGGCGAAACCACCAGGTCCACCTCGGGCAGGCCGGCACCCAGCGCACCGGCGCGGATGCGGATCGGGCGGAACCGGGGCTGCACGGCCAGCCGGATCGGGTCCATCCGCCGGCTTCCGACCCAGCGGATCGGCTGCACGCCGTTGTCCCGTGTCGTCACCAGATCACCGGGTGCCAGATCCTCGACCGCGACCTGCCCGTTCGGGGTTTGCAGCAGGGTGCCTGCGGCAAAGCAGGGAGGGCACAACACTTTCTCGATGCCCGAGAACGTGAAGCTTGTCCCGTCGGCCAGCGTCACCGTTCCCTTGAACGCGCCCGGATCATCGGGGTCCACCATCTGGTCGATGGTGTAACCCGGATCCAGCCCGCGCAGGTCCAGCACGTCCCAATCTTTGTCATCGGTGCCGTTGCCGGCGGCATCACTGCCCCCGCTGAGGTTCCACGCCACCAATGTATCGTTGCCGACGCCACCGCTGACCGAGTCATTCTCGCCGAACAGGATGATGTCGTTGCCTTCCATGCCGTTGACGACATCCCCGGTCTGGTCGTCCTCGACCGACCGGGCATCCAGATCGAAAACGCCGCCGAACATGCTGTCATCGCCGTCGCCGCCGTCGAGCGTATCCGCACCGACGCCACCGATCACCAGATCGTTGCCAGCACCGCCCGCGACCTGATCGTCACCGGCATCGCCCAACACCGAGTCGCCGCCGGCGTCGCCAGAGATCGTGTCGTTGCCCTTTTCGCCGCGGATCGTATCGTCGCCATCGCCACCGAAGATCAGGTCGTTGCCGGTGTCTGACCCATCACTCGTGCCTTCCTCGCCATAGATCTCGTCATTGCCGTCACCGCCGTCGATCGTATCCGCGCCGTCGCCGCCGAACATCAGATCGTCGCCGGCACCGCCGGATACCAGATCGTTACCGAGGTTGCCCAGCAAACGGTCGTTGCCGTTTTCGCCATAGACCGAATCGTCGCCGTCGCCGCCGAAGATCAGATCGTCGCCGGTAAGCGTCGAATTGGCCGTGCCGCTTTCGCCGTAAAGCCGGTCATTGCCGACCCCGCCGTAGATCGTGTCATTGTGTTCGCCGCCGCGGATGACGTCATTGCCATCCTCGCCGAACAGCAGGTCGTCATTGGTGATGCCGTAGATCGTGTCATTACCGGCGCCACCATAGACGACGTCATTGCCGTTCTCGCCCAAAAGCGAATCGGCGCCGTTGCCGCCCAGCAGGGTATCGTCGTCATCGCCGGCCTGAATGGTGTCATTGCCCTCGCCGCCGCTCAGGCTGTCGGCGCCATAGCCGCCCCAGATCGAATCCGCGCCGATTCCGCCGAAAATCGTATCGTTCTCGGTCCGGCCCTTCAGCGTGTCATTGCCGGCGCCGCCGTCGATATAATCGTTGCCTCTGCCGCCTTCGATAGAGTCGTTACCGGCCTCGCCATAAAGCGAGTCGTCGCCGTCACCGCCGAAGATGGTATCGTCACCGTCACCACCATAGATCAGGTCGTTGCCCGCACCGCCGTTGATGCTGTCCGCGCCGAGTTCGCCGTAAAGCGAATCGTCGCCGGTGCCGCCGAAAACGGTGTCATCGCCGGCGTCCGCCCGGACGACATCGTTGCCCGCGCCGGCATCAATGCTGTCGGGACCTGTGGTGACGCGGTCGCCTTCGGGGTCGCCGAGATAGGCTCCGTCGATCGTGTCGTCCCCGGCCGTCCCTTCGACGACGCCGGCAACGGCCATCGGGCCAAGCGCGGCCGCCTGACCGGCGCTGTCGGTTTTGTCAACGGCATCAGTTGCCGCCGTGGTTTGGGTTGGGGTGATTTTTGGGGTCAACTGTGCAGTCGCCGCCAACAGGCGTTCGTTTTCTTCCGACATGTCATACCCTTTCAGACGGCTTGAGCCATCGAGGAACGCGTTAAAGAAAGATTTTCGCTGCGCGGGGGCTGGAAGTGATTGCCTGACCAGCCTTTCCACACCAAAAGGGTGACATCGTGGTTAACGAAAAACCACAATATTTTTCCGTTATTTTACAGCAGTGTTTGAAAAATCCGCGAACTATCGCCGATCATAGACCGGGTGATTTCAACCCGCGATTGAGCGATCTGGTCGGGGCGAGAGGATTCGAACCTCCGGCCTACGGTACCCAAAACCGTCGCGCTACCAGGCTGCGCTACGCCCCGAACCGCGCCGGGTTTAGCCGGACTCCGGCAAAGATGAAAGGGGGGAACGCCGCCGCGCATGTCCGGGTAAAATCGGGGCGATGGGTCCCCTGCCCCGCGCCGGTTCGGCCCCCGGATCCGCTCAGTCGCAGGGGGCCAGCGCCGTCGCCTGCGGCAGGCGCGGATGCGACAGAACCGCGCCTTCCTTCAGGTCCTGTTTCGCGGCCTGACCGCCGGCGATCTCCAGCACCATCAACCGCTCGGGCGCGGGATCGCCGGGTGCGGCGCCGGGGATCGGGGTTTCATCAAGCGGCCGCGCCATCGGATGCACACGGGCAACCTTGCCGCGTGGATCAATGAACAGCATGTCCAGCGGAATCAACGTGTTGCGCATCCAGAAACTGGCTTGCTGCGGGGATTCGTAGATGAACAGCATGCCGGCGTCATCGGCCAGCGAACGGCGGTTCATAAGCCCCTGCGCTCGCTCGGACGGATCATCGGCGATCTCGACCTGAAATGAGGTGGTGCTGCCATCCGCGCGGGTGAAAACCGCCCGGCCAGGGTCGCAGGTCGCGGCCTCTGCCGCCGAAGCGGCGCCGGTCAGCGTAATGGCCAGTAGCAACGCCCGCATGCCGGATCACCCGAAGCTGATTTCAGAAACCTGCACGGGCGATTGTATGCACAACGGCGGCCGACCGCCAAGACCGGCGATCCGCGCGACATCGCTGCGGCCGGCGGGTTTTTGTTCGGCCGGCCCCGTGTCGCCCGCGCCGCCGGTCGCCTGACCGCCGCCGCCGGAGACATCGGCGCCACCGCCGCCCGAGCCGCTTCCGGTCGCGTTGGCATGCGTCAATATCCATTCCCAGCTGAACACCGCCGCCGCCATGGCACCGCGCTTGCCGTGGACGACCTTCATCCCGATCGCTTCACCGGCCACCAGATTCGCAAATCCGCTGTGCCGCAGCACCTCGATATGCAGGAAAATATCCTCGGACTCACCAAAGACGTTGGCAAAGCCGAAGCCCTTGAACGGATCGAACCATTTGACCCGCGCCGGTAGCACCGGCAGTTTCTCGATCTCTTCGGCGCCGCTGCTCATCAGATCTATCAGCGGTGCGGGCGTGTCGCTTTCGGGCGGCAGAATCGACAGCACCTCGATCGCCTGCCAGCCCCGGGCCGAAGGCGCGGCCATGGCTTCGATTCTGGCCCCTTCGGCGACCGAGCTTTGACCAAAGCTCCGCAACACGTTGGCATGAAGGAGTACGTCGCTTCCCCCGGCGTGATCCACGATGAAACCGAACCCCTTCTTGGAATCGAACCACTTGATCAGGCCGGAAATTTTACGTGATCCGTTGTCAGATTCGGACATCACAGCTTCTTATTTCTTTTCATTTTCTGCCTAAGGTCAGAATCGTCGTCGATAAGACCGGTTGCCATTGTAGTGTCGGAGGCCAACACGACCGGCTCCACATGGATAAACAAAACTGACCTGTTTATTGACTGCGTTTCCCTAAACGTCAACTTCGTGCTAGGCTAACCGGCTAAAAATTGTACTAAAAGGCAAGTTTTTGTCTAATTGACGCCACGTAAGCTTATGGATTCAGGCGGGTTATCGTCCAGCTTTCATTAACTTTTTTCTCGGACCTGACCCAGCGGAAGCGGTCGTGCAGCCGAAAATCGCCGTCGGCCCAGAACTCGATTTCCCGGGGCCGGATCCGGTAGCCGCCCCAGAACGGCGGCCGGGCGGGATTAAGCCCGTGCCGGGCGGCCTGGCGGGTCACTTCCAGCAAAAGGCCGGTGCGCGACTCCAGCGGCTGACTTTGCCGCGAGGCCCATGCCCCGATCCGGCTTTGCAGGCTGCGGCTGGCGAAATAGGCGTCGGCCTGCGGGCCATCCTCGCGGGTGACATCGCCGCGCACCCTGATCTGCCGGCGCAGCGATTTCCAGTGCAGCACAAAGGCCGCAACGCCGGTGGCGTCGATTTCGGCGGCCTTGGCCGAGCCGTAATTGGTATAAAAGACGAAGGCGTCGTCCTCGATGTCCTTCAACAGCACCATGCGCACATCCGGCAGCCCGGCCGCGTCCACCGTGGCCAGCGCCATCGCATTGGCGTCGTTCGGCTCGGTCCCGGCCGCCTCGGCAAGCCAGCGCCGGGCGATGACGAACGGATCGTCACCCACAAATATTCCTGTCCGATCGGTCAACTGCCGGCTCCTGCCTGTCTTGATGCACCCGCGGCTTTGGCCTAAGCCTCTGGGTATAACAAAGCCGTGTGAGGGGTCGTGATGTCAAGCGAAGCTGTGACCAAAATTCAGGGATTGATGGCGGGCAAGCGGGGCCTGATCATGGGTCTGGCGAATGACAAGTCAATCGCGTGGGGGATCGCCCGGGCGCTGGCCGATCAGGGCGCCGAGCTGGCTTTTTCCTATCAGGGCGAAGCACTACGGAAGCGGGTCGAGCCCTTGGCGGCACAGCTTGGTTCAACCCTTCTGGCGGAATGCGACGTCGGCGACGAGGCGTCGATGGACGCGCTGTTCGACACCTTGTCACAATCGTGGGACAGCCTTGATTTCGTGGTCCACGCGATCGGATTCTCGGACAAGGACGAGCTGCGCGGCCGCTATGTCGACACCTCGCACAGGAATTTCGTGATGACGATGGACATCTCGGTCTATTCCTTCACCGCCATCGCGCGGCGGGCGGCGGCGATGATGCCGAATGGCGGCAGCCTGCTGACCCTGACCTATTACGGGGCCGAGCGCGTGATGCCGCATTACAACGTCATGGGTGTCGCCAAGGCCGCGCTCGAGGCGAGCGTGCGCTACATGGCCGAGGATCTGGGCAAGGATGGAATCCGCGTCAACGCGATCAGCGCCGGCCCGATCAAGACCCTTGCCGCCAGCGGCATCGGCGATTTCCGCTATATCATGAAATGGAACGAGCTTAATTCGCCCCTGCGCCGGAACGTGACCCAGACCGATGTCGGCAAATCGGCGCTTTACCTGCTGTCCGATCTGGGCAGCGGCGTCACCGGCGAGACGCATCACGTCGACGCGGGTTATCATGTCGTCGGCATGAAGGCCGTCGACGCGCCCGATATCGACGTGGTGACCGGGCGCGGTTCCAAAAAGGACGAATGATGACGCTGGATCAGGCCGGGCTGTTCATCCTGACGCTGGCGATGGCCATCCTCGCGCCCGGGCCGGCCATCATCGCCGCGACCCAGACCGCGTTTGCGCGCGGGCGCGAGGCTGCGCTGCCCTACGGTCTTGGTCTGGCGGTCGGCGCGTCGCTGTGGTGTCTGTTCGCGCTTCTGGGGCTGACGGTGCTGTTTTCGCTGGTTCCGGCGATTTTCATCGCGCTGAAGGTATTGGGGGGGCTGTATCTGCTGTGGTTCGCCTGGCGCCTGTGGCGCGATGCGCCCGAACCGATGCCCGACGCGGCTTCGGGTCGGCGCAGCTTTTGGGGCGGGATCGCGCTGAACCTGTCGAACCCCAAGCCGGCGCTGTTCTATTCGGCTGTGATCCTGTCTATTTTCCCCGGTCAACTGGGCCATGGCGCGCAGGCCGCGATCTATGGCGTGGCGCTTGCCACCGAGCTTTCGCTTTATGCAAGCGTGGTGCTGGTCATGTCGCTGCCGTTCATGCGCGCCCGCTATGCCGCCGCGAAACTGTGGATCGACCGGGTCGCGTCTGGTCTTATGGCCGCGCTGGGGTTGTCACTGATCATCCGGCACTGACCGGCAGAACAAGAAACGCTGAACAAGAACCAAGGAGGGGCCGCCGTGGCCGAAAGACTTCCCCACGAAAAGGGCTTTCACGTCAGTTGGGACCAGTTGCACCGCGATGCCCGCGCGCTGGCGTGGCGGCTGGACGGTCAGGGCCCGGATGGCGGCGAATGGCGCGCCGTCGTCGCGATCACCCGCGGCGGCATGGTGCCCGCCATGATCGTCTCGCGCGAGCTCGACATCCGCACCGTCGACACGATCAGCGTCAAATCCTATCGCAAGGGCGAACAGGGTGAGTTGCAGGTGCTGAAATCGCCCGACAAGCAGATGATGGGCGATGGCGAGGGCATTCTGGTCGTCGACGATCTGGTCGACAGCGGCCGCACGCTGGAGCTGGTCCGCAAGCTCTACCCAAAGGCGCATTTCGCCACCGTCTACGCCAAACCCAAGGGCAAGCCGATGGTGCAGACCTATGTCACCGAGGTCAGTCAGGATACCTGGATCTTCTTTCCGTGGGACATGGCGCTGCAATATGTCGAACCCTATCGCGGGTCGGATTGATTGGCCCGTCCCCGTGATGGCAACGGCGGCGGCGACCGCCCCGGAACGGCGGACGCATCCACGCCACGCGACAATCGCAAGCTGATCCATCGCGCCTTCGAGGTGTCGCTGCTGCTGAAGGGCCTGTTCGCGCTGGCCGAGACCATATCCGGCATCGGGCTTATGCTGCCGGCGCCGGGCACAATCCTGAACTGGGCGCGGTGGGTCACGCATGCCGAACTGTCCGAGGATCCCAGCGACCGGATTTCGGCCTTCCTGCTGCGCCACGCACAGAATTTCTCGATCGAGACCCAGCATTTCTGGGCCTGGTATCTGATCGGGCACGGGGTGCTGAAACTTGCCGTCGTGCTGGCGCTGTTTCGGGGCTATAGCTGGGCCTATCCGGCCGGCATCGTGGTGATGGCCGGCTTTATCGTCTGGCAGACCCAGCACTGGATGCAGACGCATTCGCCGATGCTTCTGGCGTTCACCGCCTTTGACGTCGTCGTGGTTTGGCTTATCTGGCGTGAATGGCGCAACCTGCCGCCACAGGAACCCGCGTAAGGACATTGCCGATGACCGACACCTCTGCACAGCCGCCCTCGCCTCTGAACCCGGCCGTCGCCGGCACCTTCCGCCCCCCGGTGATGGAGGCGCGGCGCTGGCTGGAGGGTGTGGTCTTTCCGGTCGACCGGCCGCTGATCAACGTAAGCCAGGCCGCTCCGGTCAGCCCGCCGCCCGCCCCCCTGCGCGAGGCGATCGCCGACGCCGCGATCCGCGACCCTTCCGCGCATCTCTATGGCCCGGTGCTCGGAAACGCCGATCTGCGGGCCGAGGTCGCGGCGGAATGGTCGCAAAGCTATGGCGGCCGGGTCACGCCCGACCATGTGGCCATCACCCAGGGCTGCAATCAGGCATTCTGCGCAGCACTTTCGACGCTGGCGGCGGACGGGGATCAGGTGCTTTTGCCGGTGCCGTGGTATTTCAATCACAAGATGTGGCTGGATATGGCGGGGGTCGACACCGTCCCCCTGCCCTGCGGCGACGATATGGTGCCCGAGCCCGCACAGGCAGCGGCGCTGATCACCGACCGGACCCGCGCCATCGTGCTGGTCACGCCCAACAATCCCTCGGGGGCGGAATATCCCGCCGGGGTGGTGCGGGCGTTTTACGATCTGTGCAAATCGCGCGGCATCGCGCTGGTCATGGACGAGACCTATCGCGACTTCGACAGCCGCAGCGGCGCGCCTCACGATCTTCTGACCGACCCCGATTGGGGCGACACGCTGATCCAGCTTTATTCCTTTTCCAAGGCCTACCGGCTGACCGGACACCGTGTCGGCGCCATGATCGCCAGCCCCGAACGGCTGGTCGAGGTTGAGAAGTTTTTGGACACCATCGCCATCTCGACCAACCAGCTTGGCCAGATCGCAGCGCTTTGGGGCATGCGCAACCTGCGCGAATGGCTGGCGGGCGAACGGCGCGAGATTCTTGACCGGAAAGCCGCGATCGCCGAGGGGTTGAACGGTCTCGACGGCTGGAAGCTGAAGGGTTGCGGCGCCTATTTCGCCTGGGCCGAGCACCCTTATCCGGTCGCCTCGCCCGCATTGGCGCAACGTCTGGTGGCCGAGGCCGGCGTGCTTCTGCTGCCCGGCACCATGTTCATGCCCGAGGGTGATCCCGCCGGCCCCCGGCACGTCCGGATCGCATTCGCGAATGTCGACCGTGCCGGTATCGCCGCGCTGATCCGGCGGCTGCGCGACTGGCGCCCCTGAAAGGGCGGCTTGCCCATGGGCGGGGCAGGCCCTAAAGACATGCGGGCAGAACAGGAAAAAATACCGGAAAGGGCCGTCCATGGCTGGCAGTTTGCGCAAAAAAGGCACATCGACCGTGGTCTGGGTCCTGATGGGCTTTCTGCTGCTGGGGCTTGGCGGCTTCGGGATCGAGAATTTCAGCGGCGGCGGATCCTCGGAACTGGGCCGTGTCGGATCGGCCAAGATCACCCCCGACGAATATGTGCGCGCGATGCGCAACCAGTTAAGCACCATAAGCGCGCAGACCGGCCAGAACGTCACCATGGAACAGGCCCGCGCGCTTGGCATCACCACGCAGGTCGAACAGCAATTGCTGACCGGCGCCACGCTTCAGAACGCCGCCGATAATCTGGGCGTCTCGATCGGCGATGCGACCATCGCCCGCCAGATGGCCGCGATCCCGCGTTTTCAGGGCCCCGACGGCAAGTTCGACCGGGCGCTCTACGACGATTTTCTGGGCCGCGAGGGCCTGAACAACGGCGAATTCATCGAAACCCTGCGCGACGACGGCGCCCGCCAGCTTGTGCAGCAGGCGGTGATCACCGGCGTCCGCGCGCCCGCTTCGATGGCGAAACAGGGCGTGGCCTATCTGCGCGAAAGCCGCGATTTTTCGTGGTCCGAACTGACCGAGGCCGATCTGGCCGCACCGGTCGACCTGCCCGATCAGGCGGCGCTGGAATCATGGCACAAGGCGAATGCCGACCGCTTCACCTCGCCCGAGCGGCGGCGCATCACCTATCTGTGGCTGAACCCCGAGATGCTGCCCGAGGTCGCGCTGGACGACGCGGCGTTGCGTCAGGCCTATGAGGCCAATATCGACGAATACCAGCAGCCCGAGCGCCGCATGGTCGAGCGGCTGGTCTATCCGACACTGGCCGAGGCCGAGGCCGCCAAGGCGCGCATCGACAGCGGCGAGGCAACGATGGAAACACTGGCCAACGAGCGCGGCCTGACCCTGCCCGATCTGGATCTGGGCGAGGTCAGCGAGGCCGATCTGGGCCCCGCCGGAAAGGCCGTCTTTGCCTTGCAGCAGCCGGGCGTCGTCGGCCCGCTCGACAGCAATCTGGGTCCGGCGCTGTTTTCGATGAACGCGATTCTGGAACCGAAGAACATCAGCTTCGAAGAGGCGCGCCCCGATCTTGCGGCCGAGGCTTCGGCCGATCGCGCCCGCCGGGTCATCGCCGACATGTCCTCGGATATCGAGGATCGGCTGGCCAGCGGCGAATCGCTGGAAGACATCGCGAAAACCACCGACATGGAGGTCGGGACCATCGCCTGGGCGGCGGATGAACAGCCCGAACAGGGCAGCATCGCCGGCTATCCCGAGTTCCGCGAGGCCGCCGCCAAGGTCACCGAACAGGACTTTCCCCAGATCGCCGAACTCAGCGATGGCGGCATCTTTGCGATCCGTCTGGACGGCATCGACCCGCCGGCGCTGATCCCCTACGCCGAGGTGGCCGAGAAGGTCGCGGCCGACTGGCGCGCGAACGAGGTGCGCCGCCGCCTGCTGGCGCTTGCCGATGAATACGGGGTGCAGGACGTGGCGCAAAGCATGCCGACGCCCCCCGGCGCGGTCCGCACGCCGACGGCGACGGCAAATGCCCAGCAGCAGCCGCCGGCCGCAAACACGCCGCCGACGCCCGGAACCACCCCCGCGCCGGTCCCCGAACCGGCACCGACGACCACGGCCGCAGCCGCGCTGCAACCCGAATGGACGTCCGAAAAAGGCATCGAACGGGACGGCGTGGTCGAGGGCCAGCCCTTCGGGCTGATCACCAAGGCGTTCGAATTGACCGAGCCGGGCAAGATCGAAACCCTCGACACCGAGAACCGGGTGTTTCTGATCCGGCTGGATGCCATTACTCCGGCCGATCTCAGCAGCCCCGAGCTTCAGGACATGGCCAAGAACCTGACCGAAAACCAGTCCCGGCTGATCGCGCTGGACGTGTTCCAGCTTTATACCCGCGCGGCCATGGCCAAGGCCGGCGCCGTGCTTGACCCCGCCGCCGTGCAGGCGCTGCAATTGCGTATTCAATAATGGATCTGTCGCCCGATTTTGAAACCTTCTCGGCCGGCTGGGCCGCCGGCCGCAACCAGCTTGTGACGATACGGCTGGCCGCGGATCTGGACACGCCGGTCAGCCTGATGCTGAAACTGGCCGAGGCGGCGCCGAACTCGTTCGTGCTGGAAAGCGTGACCGGGGGCGAGGTGCGGGGCCGCTATTCGGTGGTCGGCATGCGCCCGGATCTGATCTGGGAATGCCGCGGCGACAAGGCCCGCATCAACCGTCAGGCGCGGTTCGATACCCGCTTTGCCGATGATGACCGTCCGGCGCTGGAAAGCTTGCGGGCGCTGATCGCCGAAAGCCGCATCGACATGCCCGAAGGCATCCCGCCCGTCGCGGCGGGGCTGTTCGGCTTTCTCGGCTATGACATGATCCGGCTGGTCGAGCGTCTGCCGGATGTGAACCCCGACCCCATCGGCCTGCCCGATGCGCTGCTGATGCGTCCCTCGGTGGTGGCGGTTCTGGACGGCGTAAAGGGCGAGGTGACGCTTTGCGCGCCCGCCTTTCACGATCCGGGCGTACCCGCCCGCGCCGCCTATGCCCAGGCCGCCGAGCGGGTGATGGAGGCATTGCGCAGCCTTGACCGCCAACCGGCCGAGCCGCGCGCCTTGACCACCTCCGAAGCCGCCGTGGTGGGCGAGCCAAAATCGAATTTCACCCATCAGGGCTATCTGGACGCGGTGTCGAAGGCCAAGGATTATATCCGCGCCGGCGACATCTTTCAGGTCGTTCCCAGCCAGCGCTGGTCGATCGACTTTCCGCTGCCGCCGTTTGCGCTTTACCGCAGCCTGCGCCGCACCAACCCGTCGCCTTTCATGTTCTTTCTGAACCACGGCGATTTCCAGATCGTCGGCGCCAGCCCCGAAATTCTGGTCCGGCTGCGCGACAACGAGGTGACGATCCGCCCCATCGCCGGCACCCGGCCGCGCGGCGCCACCCCGGATGAAGATCGCGCCTACGAGGCCGAACTGCTGGCCGACCCCAAGGAACTGGCCGAGCATCTGATGCTGCTGGATCTGGGCCGCAACGACGTCGGACGGGTCGCGCGCGTCGGCACCGTCCACCCGACCGAGAAATTCGTGATTGAGCGCTACAGCCACGTCATGCATATCGTCTCGAACGTGGTGGGTGAGTTGCGCGAGGACGAGGATGCGCTGTCCGCGCTGCTGGCCGGCCTGCCCGCCGGCACCGTCTCGGGCGCGCCCAAGGTCCGCGCGATGGAGATCATCGACGAGCTGGAGCCGGAAAAGCGCGGCGTCTATGGCGGCGCGGTCGGCTATTTCGCCGCCAATGGCGAGATGGACATGTGCATCGCGCTGCGCACCGGCGTGATCAAGGACGGCCAGCTTTACATTCAGGCCGGCGGTGGCGTGGTGTTCGACAGCGACCCGCAAGCCGAGTTTCAGGAAACCGTCAACAAGGCGCTTGCGCTGCACCGCGCCGCCGTGGATGCGGTCCGGTTCGTGCGCGGCAGCAACGGCTGACCGCCGCCCCGCCAATCCGCCAGCCCCGTCCGTCCCGCCCGTCAGGCGCCGTTTCGACCGGTGGTGCACCTACGGCTTAAGGCCGTATGTCGCTCAGATCCGGCGGCTGACGCAGCAGCGATGGTGACCGTCGCCGCGCCAATCTCGCAGCCCCTTTCGCCAGCCCCGCCCGTCAGGCGCCGTTTCGACCGGGGGTGCGCCTGCGGCTACGGCCGTATGTCGCTCAGATCCGGCGGTTGACGCAGGTCCGTCGCCGGCAACGGCAGGCCCGGCACCGGTAAGCGGCCGGGGCGGCAGCAATGGCTGACCGCCGCCCCGCCAATCCGCCAGCGCCGTCCGTCAATCCCGTCCGTCAGCCCCGCCCGTCAGGCGCCGTTTCGACCGGGGGTGCGCCTGCGGCTACGGCCGTATGTCGCTCAGATCCGGCGGTTGACGCAGGTCCGTCGCCGGCAACGGCAGGCCCGGCACCGGCAAGCGGCCGGGGCGGCTGGGGTTCTCGCGCACCGGCTCCTCGCGGGCGGGCGCTTCGGCTGCTGGCGCGGCTGGCGTGTCGGACGCGGTGGCGCGGTCGGCCGCCCCGGTCGGCACCGGCGCGCTTTCGGACGCCTGCACGGGCGGCGCGGTTTCGGCCCCCCCCGGCGTGACCGAGGGTGTGCCGATCTCGGGCAGACGATCCAGTGCCGGGACCTGCCCCGGCGCGCTTCCCCCGGCGGGATCGGCCGCAGCCGGTTGCGACCCGGTCGGGGGCGATGCCGTCTGCGGCGCGGGTTGCGGCGGAATCTGCGGGATGATCGAGGGCGAGCCGATTTCGGGCAGCCGGTCCAGCCCCGGGGTGCGCACCTGACCGGGGGGCGGCACGGGAATCGCGGCCTCGGCCAGCGGCAGATCGGCCCCCTCGCCGGGATCGGCGATCCCGGCCGCAGGATCCGGCGCCTCGATCCGCGTTTGCGGACGCGCGGTGCTGGAGGTGGCGGCGGCCGGCGCCTGCTCGGTCACCGGCGGGATCACGACCGGCGATTCCATCGACCCGGGACGCGGCTTTGACGCATCCATCGGTGCGGGCAGCAGCGGGCCGGTGTCGACGCCGTCGCGGGCGAACTCGGACCCGCGCGGGATCTCCACGCGGACCGGGGCGCCCTGCGGCGGCGCCACATCGGCGGTTGGCGCGACGGCTGTTTCACCGGACAGCGGGGTTGCGGGCGCATCGGCCGACCGCCCCGGCGGTTTCGCAGCATCAGGCGGGGCATCGGGTGCGTCCGCGACGGCCGGTGCGGCGCTGTCGGCGGCAGGTTCCGGCGAGGTTACGGCCGTGCCAGAGCCGGGTGTTTCGGTGACGCCGCTTGGATTCGCCGGCGCCCTTGCCGAATCCGGCGCGACGGACGGTGCGGCGCTGTCGGCGGCAGGTTCCGCAGGGGCGGCAGGCGCGGATGAGCCGGGTGTTTCGGTATCGACGTTCGGATTCGCCGGCGCCCTTGCCGCATCCGGCGCCCGCGGGCCTCCGGCCGCATCCGCCACCCCGGTCGATACCGGCGTCCCCGTCACCCGCTGCGGCTGCGGCAATGCCAGTGACAATGCCGCCAACGCCACCCCGCACAGCAGAACCCCATGCAGCAGCCCGGTCCCGAAACCGCCGCCCGCCCTGATGTTCCCGCTGTGACCGACCATGCTCTGCGCTCGCTTTTCTGTGGCCGCGGGCTTGCCCCGACTGGCGCTTTCCTCCATCTATAACGACAGCTTTTCCCCGGTTCACCCCCTGACTTCCGGTACCGACATGATCCTGCTTATCGACAACTATGACAGCTTCACATGGAATCTGGTCCATTATCTGGGCGAGGCCGGTGCCGATGTCATCGTGCGCCGCAACGACGCGCTCAGCGTGGATGAGGCGCTGGCTATGGGTGCGGCCGGGATCGTCGTTTCGCCCGGGCCCTGCTATCCGGCGCAGGCCGGCATCTGCATTCCGCTGATCCGGGCCGCGGCCGAACGCGGCGTGCCGCTGTTCGGCGTCTGCCTTGGCCATCAGGCGATCGGCGAGGCTTTCGGCGGCACGATCGTCCGCGCCCCCGAGATCGTGCATGGCAAGGTGGCCGAGATCAGCCACGACGGGTCGGGCGTTTTCGCCGACCTGCCCTCGCCCCTGCGCGCCACCCGCTATCACTCGCTGACCGTCGAGGAAGCCACGCTGCCGTCGTCGCTGCGGATCACCGCCCGCAGCCCCGACGGAACGATCATGGGCCTGACCCACACCAGCCTGCCCATCGAGGGGGTGCAGTTCCACCCCGAATCCATCGCCTCGGAACATGGTCACGCGATGATCGAGAATTTCCTGCGCCGCACCTCGAACGCGCCGCCGCAACCCGGCGTGCGGAGCCGCGCGGCATGAGTGAAATCCGCCCGCTGATCGGCATCGCCGCCGAGCGTTCACTGACCGATGCCGAGGCCGAGGCCGCGTTTTCCGCGCTGTTCGACGGCAATGCCACGCCCGCCCAGATGGGCGGTCTGCTGATGGCCATGCGGGTCCGGGGCGAAACGGTGGCCGAGATCGCCGCCGCCGCCCGTGCGATGCGCGCCCGGATGAACCGCATCACCGCCCCGGCGGGCGCCATCGACATCGTCGGCACCGGCGGCGACGGCAAGGGCACGCTGAACATCTCGACCGCGACGGCTTTTGTGGTCGCCGGCGCCGGGGTTCCGGTCGCCAAGCACGGCAATCGCAACCTGTCGTCGAAATCCGGCTCGGCCGATGCGCTGACCCTTGCCGGGGTCGAGATCATGGGCGGGCCGGCCGCCGCGCAGGCCTCGCTTGACCGGACCGGCATCGCCTTCATGATGGCGCCCCTGCACCACCCGGCGATGCGGCACGTCGGCCCCGCCCGGACCGAGCTTGGCACCCGCACGATTTTCAACCTGCTGGGCCCGCTGACCAACCCGGCCGGCGTTACCCGCCAGTTGACCGGCACCTTTGATCCGCGCTGGAACCGCCCCATGGCCGAGGTTCTGCTTGCGCTCGGGTCCGATGCCGCATGGCTGGTCCATGGTTGCGACGGCACTGATGAGCTGTCGATCTGCGGCGCAAGCCGGGTTGCGATCCTGAAGGACGGCGCCGTCACCGAAACCGAGATCGCGCCCTCGGACGCCGGTCTTTCCGATCACCCGTTCGAGACCATCATCGGCGGTGAGCCCGCCCAGAACGCGGCGGCCCTGCGCGCCGTTCTGGCCGGCCAGACCGGCGGCTATCGCGATGCGGTGTTGCTGAACGCCGCCGCCGCGCTGTTGATCGCGGGCGTCGCCGCCGACCTGCGCGAGGGGGCCGAACGTGCCGCCGCCAGCGTCGATTCCGGTGCCGCGCTGGCCAAGCTGGACGCGCTGGCCAAAGCCAATGCCGGCACCACGCCGGCCCCCAAGGAATAAGGCGACAGGAATAAGGCGATGGCGGATATTCTGGAACGCATCAAGGCCTATAAACTTGACGAGATCGCCGCCGCCCGCGCCGCCCGCCCGCTGGCCGGGGTCGAGGCTGCGGCCCGCGCCGCAAGCCCGGTCCGCGGTTTTGCCAGCGCGCTTGACCGCGCCAGCGAAACCGGCTTTGGGCTGATCGCCGAGATCAAGAAGGCCAGCCCCTCCAAGGGTCTGATCCGTCCCGATTTCGATCCCCCCGCACTCGCCCGCGCCTATCAGGCCGGCGGTGCGGCATGCCTGTCGGTCCTGACCGACGCGCCGTCGTTTCAGGGCGCCCCCGAATTTCTGACGGCGGCCCGTGCGGCCTGCGATCTGCCGGCGCTGCGCAAGGATTTTCTTTATGACACCTATCAGGTCGCCGAGGCCCGCGCCTGGGGCGCCGATTGCATCCTGATCATCATGGCCTCGGTCGACGACACGCTTGCCGCCGAGTTGGAGGATGCCGCGCTGCACTGGGGCATGGACGCGCTGATCGAGGTGCACGACCGCACCGAACTGGATCGCGCGTTGCGGCTGAAATCACCGTTGATCGGGATAAACAACCGCAACCTCAGGACGTTCGAGGTAAGTCTTGAGACAACGGTTCAGCTTTCGGCGCTGGTGCCGGGCGATCGTCAGGTGGTCTGCGAAAGCGGGCTGTTCACCGCCGGGGATCTGGACCGGATGGGGGCGATCGGCGTGCGGCGCTTTCTGATCGGCGAAAGCCTGATGCGGCAGGCCGACGTCGCCAAGGCGACCCGCGCCATTCTGGGCCGCGCGGCATGACGCTGACCCATTTCGACGCGGCCGGTCAGGCCCATATGGTCGATGTGTCGGAAAAGCCGGTGACCGCCCGCACGGCCGTCGCCCGTGGCGCGGTGGTGATGCGGCCCGAGACGCTCGCGCTTGCGACCGGCGGCGCGGCCAAGGGCGATGTGCTAGGCGTGGCGCGTCTGGCCGGAATCATGGCCGCCAAGCGCACGGCGGAACTGATCCCCCTGTGCCATCCGCTGCCGCTGACGAAAATCGCGCTGGAACTGGCCCCGGACCCGGCGCTGCCCGGCATCCGGATCACCGCGACCGCCCGCACCACCGGCCAGACCGGGGTCGAGATGGAGGCGCTGACCGCCGTATCCGTCGCGGCGCTGACCGTCTATGACATGCTGAAAGCGGCCGAAAAATCCATGGAGATCACCGGCATCGCGCTGGTCAGCAAATCCGGCGGCAAATCGGGCGACTATAGCGCGCCCGATACCGCCTCCGGCGATCCCCCCGATAACGCCTCCGGTGCCACGCCATGATTTCGGTCGCCGAGGCGCTTGCGCGCGTCCTGTCGCTCGCCCCGCCGCCACAGGCCGAAGAGGTCCCGCTTGATCAGGCCGCCGGCCGGGTGCTGGCGCGGGATGTCGCGGCGCGCCTGACCCAGCCGCCGTTCGACAGCGCCTCGATGGACGGTTATGCGATCCGCGCCGCCGATCTGGGCCGGGGGCCGCTGCGCGTGGTGGGCGAGGCCGCCGCCGGGCGCGGCTGGACCGGCACCGCCGGCGCGGGTGAGGCGGTCCGCATCTTCACCGGCGCGCCGGTGCCGGACGGCTTCGATCGCGTGGTCATGCAGGAACAGGTCAGCCGCGACGGCGATCTGATCACGGTCCATGACGACGCCTCTCAGAAATCGAACATCCGCCCGCAGGGCATTGATTTTGCGGCTGGTCATGCGGTTACGGCCGGCACGTTCCTGACCGCGCGTCATATCGGCCTGCTGGCGGCGATGAACATCGACCGGGTGCCCGTCGCCCGCCGTCCCCGCGTCGCGATCCTTGCCGGCGGGGATGAGCTTGTGCCGCCGGGCACGCCCCCGGGTCCCGGCCAGATCATCAGCTCAAACGATCTCGCCATCGCCGCGCTGGTGGCCGAGGCGGGTGGCCTGCCCCAGCGGCTGCCGATCGCGCGGGACACGTCCGAAAGCCTGCGCGAAAGCCTTGCCGCCGCGGAAGGCTCCGATCTGATCGTGACGATCGGCGGCGCCTCGGTCGGCGACCATGATCTGGTCGCACCGGTCGCCGCCGCGCTGGGGATGCGGCAGGAATTTTACAAGATCCGGATGCGCCCCGGAAAGCCGCTGATGGCCGGCAGGCTGGCCAAGGCCGCCATGATCGGCCTGCCCGGAAATCCCGTGTCGGCAATGGTTTGCGCCATGATCTTCATGCAACCTCTGATCCGAGCGATGCAAGGTCTGCGTCGCGACGATGAGCCGCTGCGGGCAAGGCTGGCCACCGAATTGCCCCCCGAGGGCGATCGCCAGCATTATCTGCGCGCACGGCTGGCCCCCGGCCCCGACCTGCCGCTGATCCGGCCCGCCGACGATCAGGACAGCTCGCTGCAATCGGTGCTGGCGGCCTCGGATGCGCTGTTGATCCGACCGGCCGGCGACCCGGCGCGAAAACCCGGCGAGATCGTGGAGTTTATTCCGCTCGGCCGCTGAATTCCGCTTTTGTTTACCCTTTATTCACCCGTTTCTGCGCAAATCATTGACGGGACGGTGCTTGAAGGGTTAGAACAATGCTGGAACATGAAACGGCAAGGACATCTTGGGGGAACTCTATCATGCTGACGAAAAAGCAGATTCAGCTGCTGGAGTTCATACAGGTCCGAATGGCGCGGGACGGGGTGCCACCTTCGTTCGACGAAATGAAGCTGGCGCTGGACCTGCGTTCCAAATCCGGCATCCACCGGCTTGTCACGGCGCTTGAGGAACGCGGATTCATCCGCCGCCTGCCGCATCGCGCCCGCGCGCTTGAAATCGTCCGGCTGCCGGAAACGCTGACCCGCGGCACCGCGCCGGCGGCGAACCCCGGCTTTGCGCCAAAGGTCATTCAGGGCGACCTGCCGGCCGACCGTGGCGCTGCGCGGGCCCGGCTGTCCCGCGCCGCCATGACGGTCACCGACTCGCCCGCGGTCGAGGTGCCGCTGATGGGCCGGATCGCCGCCGGTGTCCCGATCGAGGCGATCTCGACCATCTCGCACCACGTCGCCGTGCCGGGCTCGATGCTTTCGGGCCCGGGCTCGCATTACGCGCTTGAGGTGCAGGGCGACTCGATGATCGACGCCGGTATCAATGATGGCGATGTGGTGGTGATCCGCGAACAGAACAGCGCCGATAACGGCGATATCGTCGTGGCGCTGGTCGACGGGCATGAGGCGACGCTGAAACGCTTTCTGCGCCGTGGTTCGATGATCGCGCTCGAGGCCGCGAACCCCGCCTATGAAACCCGGGTGCTTCCCGCCGATCAGGTGAATGTTCAGGGCCGTCTGGTCGGGCTTATCCGCAGCTACTGAAACGGGTTTTGGCGGCCACGGCTCGGCGCACCCCGGATATAACGGTACGACCCTTCCCGGAACAACGCCGCCGCCACGGAACCGGCGATGCCCAAAAATCGGGCGAATGCCTGTGTTTTGGCCATCGGCCCCGCCAGTGGCGGCCGCGACCGATCGCATATCGCTTGCACCGCTGTCTGGAGGCGCGTCTCGGCGGTAATCCGGTCCGGCGATACCTCTGGGACACTGTCCGCCGGCCATGCTTGATTACCCGCCCGCCTCGACCCTGCAATTGCCCCGCGTCCGGGGCGAGGCCGCCGTGCGGGTCCGGCGTGACGGCGCCAGCTTGCGGCTGGCGCATCTGCGGCAGGTCGGCGCGGCCAAGGCAATGTTGCCGCAGGGCCAAAGCGTCGCGGCGGATGGCGACCGCGCCTTCGAGGTGGTTTTTCTGAATACCGCCGGCGGCCTTACCGGCGGTGACCGTCTGGCCTTCAGCCTTGAACTCGGCCCGCAGGCGCGCGCGACCGCGACCACCCAGACGGCCGAGCGCGCCTATCGCAGCCGCCACGGCGCCGCGCATGCCACCATCGCCTTCCGCGTCGGCGCCGGCGCGCATCTGGACTGGCTGCCGCAGGAAACCATCCTGTTCGACGCCGCCCATCTTGACCGCAAGACCGAGATCGACCTGGCCCCGAACGCGACATGTCTCTGGGTCGAAAGCACCACCCTTGGCCGGGCCGCGATGGGCGAGACGATCGGCACGCTTTTCTTTCGGGACCGCCGCCGCATCACCCGCGCCGGCCGGCCGGTGCTGACCGACCCGTTCATGCTGGATGGGCCGATGATCGCCGCCGGGGCGCCGGCGCTGATCCCGCAGGGCATGCGCGCCTTCGCGACCGTCGTCCTGATCGCGCCACATGCCCCGGACCGTCTCGCCGCCATGCGGGACGCATTGGACGAAGCGGGCGTGATCTCGGCCGCCTCTGCCCTGCCCGGCCGGCTGATGCTGCGGCTGATGGCGGCGGATGGCTGGCCGCTCAGACGCCAGATCCTGCGGCTGATACCGATATTGCGCCCGGGCCCGCTGCCCCGCGTCTGGCAAATCTGAGGAAACCCATGAACCTGTCCCCGCGTGAGAAAGAAAAGCTGCTGGTTTCGGTCGCCGCGATGGTTGCCCGGGCGCGCCTTGCCCGCGGCGTCAAGCTGAACCACCCCGAGGCGGTGGCGCTGATCTCGGATTTCGTGGTCGAAGGCGCGCGCGACGGCCGTTCGGTCGCCGATCTGATGGAGGCCGGCGCCGGTGTCGTCACCGCCCGCCAATGCATGCCCGGCATCCCCGAAATGATCGACCAGATCCAGGTCGAAGCCACATTCCCGGACGGCACCAAGCTGGTCACCGTCCATCATCCGATCCGCTGAAAGGTTTCCGATGCCCCTTCAATCCCGCCCAAACCCGACGGCCGCCGCATGATCCCGGGCGAGATCATGCCGGCGGCGGGCAAGATCACGCTGAATGCCGACCGTGCCGCGATCACGCTGATGGTCGCGAATACCGGCGACCGACCCATACAGGTCGGCAGCCATTACCATTTTGCCGAAACCAACGCCGGGCTGGCCTTTGACCGGGACAGGGCGCGCGGCAATCGGCTGGACATCCCGTCCGGCACCGCCGTGCGGTTCGAACCCGGCCAGACCCGCGAGGTTCGGCTGATCCCCTTTGCCGGTCAACGGAAAATCTTTGGCTTTCAGGGCCGGGTCATGGGAGCATTGCCCTGATTCCGGGACCGTCCCGGTGGCAGAGGAAAGGACAAGACCATGTGCAATGCCTGTGTGATCGAAAACGTCAAACGGACCATGCTGAGCCGGCGCAGCCTGTTCACCGGCGCCGCCGCCTCGGGGGCGGCCGCGCTGGCCATGGGCGCGGTTTCGGCGCGTCCGGCGCTTGCCCAGGCCACGGGCAAGGTCGTCGATCTGACCCATGTGCTCGACGAGAAATTCCCCACCTTCGACGGCCAGCCCGGCATTCTTTACGAAGAGAACGTGAATTTCGACCAGTCCGGCTATCAGCTTTGGAAGCTGACGATATTCGAGCATTCCGGCACCCATATCGATGCGCCGCTGCATTTCTCCAAGGACGGCAAATCGGTGGCCGAGCTGGATCCGGCGGGGCTGATCTGCCCGCTCTGCATCGTCGACATCAAGTCGAAGGCAGCCGAGGATGCCAATGCGATGGTCGAACCCGAGGATCTGGACGCGTGGATCTCGGCCAACGGCGAGATTCCGAAGGGTGCCTGCGTGGCGATGAACGCGGGCTGGGCGGCGAAGGTCGGAACGCCCGCGTTTCGCAACACGCCCGACGACAATTTCGCCTTTCCGGGCTTTTCCAAGGCGGCGACCGACCGGCTGGCCGAGCTGGGCGCGGGCGCGATCGGGGTCGACAGCCTGTCGCTCGACCCCGGAAACTCGGCGGATTTCGCGGTGCATAATTCGTGGCTTCCGGGCGGCCGCTTCGGGATCGAATGTCTGGCCAATCTGGACCAGTTGCCGGCCAAGGGCGCGACGCTTTTCGCGGGCGCGCCAAAGCATGCGCGCGGCACCGGCGGCCCGGCCCGCATTCTGGCGGTGATCTGATGGCCACGCTGCCGCTTATGGATGACCGGACCGCGCCCTCCGACAGCCGCGCGGTCTTTGACGACATCCGCACCCGCCGCCAGACCGATTACGTCAATAACTTCTGGCGCGCGCTCGCGCATGATCCGGCGCTGTTGCGGGCCACGTGGGAGCGGCTGAACGCGGTCATGGCCCCCGGCGCGCTGGATCCTTTGGTGAAAGAGCTGATCTATATCGCGGTCTCGACCGCCAATGGCTGCGGCTATTGCGTGCATTCCCATACCGCAGCCGCGCGCGCCAAGGGCATGACACCCGACCAGCATGCCGAACTGCTGGCCGTGATCGGCATGGCCAGCCAGACCAATGCGCTGGCCACCGCGCTTCAGGTGTCGGTGGACGATCAGTTCAAGGCCTGAAGGAGCCTTTCGATGCCCGTGACCATTGCCCGCGCCGACTATGCCGCCATGTACGGCCCGACCACCGGCGACCGGCTGCGGCTGGGCGACACCGACCTGATCATCGAGGTTGAGCGCGACCTGACTACCTATGGCGAAGAGGTGAAATTCGGCGGTGGCAAGGTGATCCGCGACGGCATGGGACAGTCGCAGCAAAGCCGGGCCGAGGGCGCGATGGATACGGTCATCACCAATGCGCTGATCCTTGACCACAGCGGCATCTACAAGGCCGACGTGGGCCTGCGCGACGGCCGGATCGCCGGTATCGGCAAGGCCGGCAACCCCGACACGCAGCCCGCCGTGACCATGGCCATCGGCCCGGGGACCGAGATCATCGCGGGCGAAGGCCGGATTCTGACCGCTGGCGGGATGGACGCACATATTCACCTGATCTGTCCGCAACAGGCCGAGGACGCGCTGGCATCCGGCATCACCACATGGCTCGGGGGTGGCACCGGGCCCGCGCATGGGACGCTCGCCACGACCTGCACCCCCGGCCCGTGGCACATCGGGCGGATGCTGATGGCGGCGGATGAACTGCCGCTGAACCTGATCCTTTCGGCCAAGGGCAATGCCAGCCTGCCCGCGCCGCTTGAGGAAATGGTCCGGGCCGGTGCCGCCACGCTGAAGCTCCACGAGGATTGGGGCACCACCCCCGCCGCCATCGACTGCGCGCTGCGGGTGGCGGATGCGATGGATGTGCAGGTCACGATCCACACCGACACGCTGAATGAAAGCGGCTTTGTCGAAAACACCCTTGCGGCAATCGGCGGCCGCACGATCCACGCCTTTCACACCGAAGGTGCGGGCGGCGGTCATGCGCCCGACATCATCCGGGTCTGCGGGCATCCGAACGTGATCCCGTCCTCGACCAACCCGACGCGGCCGTTCACCGCCAACACGGTCGAGGAACATCTGGACATGCTGATGGTCTGCCATCACCTCGACCCCCGCGTGCCCGAGGACGTGGCCTTCGCCGAAAGCCGTATCCGGCGCGAGACCATCGCGGCCGAGGATATCCTGCACGACATGGGCGCGTTCAGCATCATCTCCTCGGACAGTCAGGCCATGGGCCGGGTGGGCGAGGTCATCACCCGGACATGGCAGACGGCGCACAAGATGCGGGTCCAGCGCGGCCGGCTGGAGGGTGAAAGCGGGCAGAACGACAATCTGCGCGCGCGGCGCTATGTGGCGAAATACACCATCAACCCGGCCATCGCCCACGGTGTCAGCCATGAACTTGGCAGCGTGGCGGTCGGCAAACGCGCCGATCTGGTGCTGTGGAACCCGGCATTTTTCGGCGCCAAACCCGAAATGGTCCTGATCGGCGGCATGATCGCGCTGGCGCAGATGGGGGACCCGAACGGCTCGATCCCGGCGCAACCGTTCTACGCGCGGCGGATGTGGGGAACGATGGGCCGGGCGCGTCACGCCTCGGGCGTGGCGTTTCTGTCGCAGGCGGCGGCCGAGGCGGGGGTGGGTGACCGTCTTGGCCTTGGCAAGCCGGTTCAGGCCGTGCGCGGCACCCGCGACATCGGCAAGGCCGACATGGTTCTGAACGACACCATGCCGGAAATCGAGGTCGACCCCGAAACCTACGAGGTGCGCGCGAACGGCACGCTTCTGACCTGCGAACCGGCCAGCGTGCTGCCGCTTGCGCAGCGGTATTTTCTTTTCTGATCAATGAACAGGCAGCTTCCCGCAAGACGCAATGCTGCATTGCAGCAAAACCCGGTGGACCGAACCGCGATGACCCGCTATCTTGATGCTCATGGGAGGAAACCTTTACGGACGAATGAGGTTTCCGATGACGTACAATCCGACCACCACCCCGACCCGTGGCCGCCGTGGCGGCTTGGTTGCAGCACTCGGCGACGGCACCAAAAAACTCTTTGCGAAGATCGGCCAATGGATGATCGCCTATGGCGAAATCCACGCCCGCACCCGGCAGATCGAGGCGCTGATGAAGCTCAGCGACGCGCAGCTCGCCGCCCGTGGCCTGACCCGCGAGACGATCGTGCGGCACGTTTTCCGCGACCGGCTTATCTGACCGACCCGGGATCCGGCGGATGCGCGGCCGAGGGGCGGCGCCTTCCGTTGCACGCCTTGGCCGCATTACATGCCTTGGCCGCGCATAGCTTGGCCGCCCTGTCGTCCGACGACGGGCGGCCTTTTGTCGCAGCATGGGCTGATGCTTCGCAAGACCCTGAATTTCATGGGCATTCCCGCAAAGCCAAGGGTTTACCCCCGCGCAACGCTGCGTTGCGGCGAAAGCCGGTGGTAATGCCGTATTCGCCTGCCTATCTCCCCTTTCAAGAAAGCAAACCTGCATCGAAAGGGGATGCCAATGTCAGATTTCAGTTCTTACGATCACGCGATCCGGCCGAACGGGCTTTTTTCGCGGATCATCGCCGTTCCGGCCCGTGCGGGGTCGGTGATCATCGCCATCGCGAAATCCTATGCCGACGCCGTCCGGCGCATGCAGGAAATCCGGGCCTTCAACCGTTTGTCCGACAAGCAACTGGCCGCGCGTGGCCTGACCCGGCAGGACATCACCCGCCATGTCTACCGCGACCACATGAACGCCTGATGCGCAGCCCGGGGGGTGCGGTATGATCGCGCCCGCCCTGCCCCGCGCCACCGAGGTGATCCGCGGCCCGCTGGACGGCGGGACAGATGATCGGGTGACGCTTGATTACGAGGCCCGGTTTCTGCGGCGCAAACGGCTGACCATGGCCAGCGGCGCCGCGTTTCTGGCCGATCTTCCCGAAACCGTCAGTCTTGATCCCGGCGATGCGCTTTTGCTGGACGATGGCCGCCGCATCGCGGTTGTCGCGGCGATGGAGCCATGCCTGCGGGTGACCGGCCCGGCGCTTGCGCGGCTGGCATGGCATATCGGCAACCGCCATACCCCGTGCCAGATCGCCGACGACCATCTGCTGATCCGCGCCGATCATGTGCTCGAGGCGATGCTGCGCGGTCTTGGCGCACAGGTCACGCCGACCATGGCGCCCTTCGCGCCGGAAGGCGGTGCCTATGGTCACGGGCGCACCATGGGCCATGATCACGGCCCCGCCAGCGGTCCGGGCGGCAAGGCCGGATTTCATGTCCACCGCTGAGGCGCTGAGCCTGATCCAATGGTTGTCGCCCGCCTTTCCGACCGGCGGCTTCGCCTATTCGCACGGGCTGGAACAGGCGATGGCCGGGGGCGCGGTGACCGATGCCGCGCAGGCGGCGGCATGGGTCGGCGATATTCTGGCGCATGGTTCGGGCTGGAACGACGCGGTGCTTCTGGCCTGCGGGCTGCGTGGCGATGATCTGGGGGCGCTTTCGGAGCATGCCCTGGCGCTCAGCGGGTCGTCCGAACGCTGGATCGAGACCCGCGATCAGGGCCGGGCCTTCGCCGCGACGGTTTCCGCGATCACCGGCCGCGACCTTCCGCCCCGCCCCCTGCCCGTCGCGCTGGCCGAGGCCGCGCGGCCGCTGAACCTGCCCCCGGCACAGGTCATCGGCCATTACCTGCATGGCTTCGCCGCCAACCTGATCGGCGCCGCGACGCGGTTTCTGCCGCTTGGGCAGGCACAGGCGCAGGCGGCGCTGGCGGGGCTGCATCCGCTGATCGCGGAGCTTGCCGCGCGCGCCGCCGACAGCGGCCTTGACGATCCGCACAGCAGCACATTCGCCGCCGAACTGGCGGCGATGCAGCACGAAACCCTTCAGCCAAGGATATTCCTGACATGAGCAACGGCCCCCTTCGCGTCGGCATCGGCGGCCCCGTCGGCGCCGGCAAGACCACCCTGACCGAACAGCTTTGCCGCGCCCTGGCCGGGCGGCTGTCGATGGCGGTGATCACCAACGACATCTACACCCGCGAGGATGCCGAGGCGCTGATGCGCGCGCAGGTCCTGCCGCAGGACCGCATTCGCGGGGTCGAAACCGGCGGCTGCCCGCATACCGCCATCCGCGAGGACGCCAGCATCAACCTTGCCGCCGTCGCCGATCTTCGGACCGCGCATCCCGACCTCGACCTGATCCTGATCGAATCGGGCGGCGACAATCTGGCCGCCACCTTCTCGCCCGAGCTTGCCGATCTGACCATCTATGTCATCGACACGGCCGCCGGTCAGGACATTCCGCGCAAGCGTGGCCCTGGGCTGGCGCGATCCGATCTGCTGGTGGTGAACAAGACCGACCTCGCCCCCCATGTCGGGGTCGATCTGGACCGGTTGCGGACCGATGCCGCCGCCGCGCGGGGCGATCGCCCTTTTGTCATGGCGCAGATGCGGCAGGGGGCCGGCATCGCCGAGGTCGTGGCTTTTCTGGAGCGTGAGGGCGGCCTGATCCTGCGCCCGTGACCGATCCCGTGGGGGCTTACCTCAGCCCCGCCACGTGAAGAAATCGGCGGGGGCGAGGGTCAAAAGCTCATCGGCAAGGTCGCGGCCAAGCGTTTCGGCCTGATCGGCGGGGCCGTTGCGCTCTCCGGTCAGGACCGCCGATCCGTCGGGGCGCAGGATCTCGCCCCGGATCCGCAGGCCGAAATCGGTCAGCTCGGCCAGCCCGGCAATCGGCGTCTGGCAGGACCCGTCGAGTGCCGCCAGATAGGCGCGCTCGGCCCGGATGCGGGTTGCGGTCGGCGCGTCGTTGATCGCCGCCAGCAGCCCGGCGATGCGGGCATCGTCCCGGCGCCGCTCGACCCCGATGCAGCCCTGTGCCACGGCGGGCAGCATTTCCTCGGGCGGGATCGCGCTGCGCGCCACGTCAAGCCGGCCCAGACGCCGCAACCCCGCCATGGCCAGAAACGTGGCCGCCGCAACGCCGTCATCAAGCTTGCGCAGCCGGGTCTGCACATTGCCGCGAAATTCCACCACCCGAAGATCCGGCCGCCGCCAGATCAGTTGCGCCCGCCGCCGCAGGCTGGAGGTGCCGACCACCGCGCCGGCGGGCAGTTCGGACAGTGCCGCGTAAGCCGGGCTGACAAAGGCGTCGCGCACATCCTCGCGCGGCAGGAAACAGTCTATGACCAGCGGATCGGGTTGCAGGACCGGCATGTCCTTCATGGAATGCACCGCGATGTCGATGCCTCCGTCCAGCAGCGCGTCCTCGATCTCGCGGGTGAACAGCCCCTTGCCGCCGATGTCCTTCAGCGCGCGGTCGGTGACCCGGTCGCCGGTGGTGCTGATCACCACGATCTCGAAAGCCTCGGCCGGCAAGCCATGCGCAGCCATCAGCCGGTCGCGGGTCTCATGCGCCTGCGCCAGCGCCAAAGCCGAACCCCGGGTACCTATGCGTATCAGTTCCTGTGCCATGTCCGCCTGTTAGACCCGGCCGCCCTGCTTGACAACCGCCCTGCTTGACAACCGACCTGCGGCGCGGTGATTGGGGGCGAAAGGTGACGACATGACTGAAAAAAACATCCTGCGCGCGCTTAAGGGGGAAACCCTGCCGGTGCCGCCGGTCTGGATGATGCGGCAGGCCGGGCGCTACCTGCCCGAATATCGCGCGACCCGGGCCAAGGCCGGCGATTTTCTCAGCCTCTGCTACACCCCCGATCTCGCGGCCGAGGTCACGCTGCAACCGATCCGCCGCTATGGCTTTGACGCGGCCATCCTGTTCGCCGATATCCTGTTGATTCCGCAGGCTCTTGGGCTTGATCTGTGGTTCGTTGCCGGCGAAGGGCCGCGGTTGTCGCCGGTTGCCGAAATCGGCGGCGTGGCGGCGCTGCGCCCGGCCGAGGCCATCCATGACACGTTGGGCCCGGTCTATCAGACCCTGCGCATCCTGACCCGCGAGCTGCCGCCCGCGACCACGCTGATCGGCTTTGCCGGCGCGCCGTGGACGGTTGCCACCTATATGGTCGCCGGGCGCGGCACCCCCGATCAGGCCCCCGCCCATCGCATGATCGCCGAGGATCGCGCCGGGTTCGCCGCGCTGATTGGCCGCATCGAGGCCGCGACGATCGAATATCTGTCGGCCCAGATCGACGCCGGCGCCGAGGTGGTGAAGCTGTTCGACAGCTGGGCGGGCAGCCTGAAAGGCGCGGATTTCGACGCATTCGCGCTGGCGCCGGTCGCCCGGATCATCGCGGCGCTGAAAGCCCGCCACCCCGGCGTGCCGGTCATCGCCTTCCCGCGCGAGGCTGGTCCGCGTTACGCCGGATTTCACGCCGCGACCGGCGCCGATTGCGTGGCGCTGGACAATTCGGTCGATGCCGATTGGGCGGCCGCGCATGTGCAGACCGGGGGCTGCGTGCAGGGAAACCTCGCGCCCGGGCATATGGTCACCGGCGGGCAGGCGCTTGTCGATGAAACCCGCCGCATCGCGCGGGCCTTCAGCCGTGGCCCGCATATCTTCAATCTGGGCCATGGCATCACCCCCGATGCTGATCCCGAACATGTCGCACTGATGATCCGGACCCTCCGCGAACCATGATCTGGGTCGTGCCGACGCTGATCGCGGCCGCAGCCCAGACGGCGCGCAACGCCATGCAGGCCGGGCTGACCCGCAGCATCGGCACGCTTGGCGCAACCCAGGTCCGCTTCGTCTTTGGCCTGCCCTTCGCGGTGATCTTCCTGCTGGCGGTGGTTCTGGTCACCGGCCAGCCGGTGCCGCGGATGGGCGCCGGCGCGCTTGGTTTCACGATCATCGGGGCGACCGCCCAGATCGCGGCCACGGCGCTGATGCTGTGGGCGATGAGCCGGCGTTCCTTCGCTGTCGCCACCGCGTGGATCAAGACCGAGCCGGTGATGGTGGCGATCTTCGGCGTCATCGCTCTGGGCGATCACCTGAGCATGATGCAGACAGCGGCGATCCTGATCGCGACGCTGGGCGTGGTGCTGATCTCGGCCCGCGACGGGCTGGCCAGCATGCTTTCGGACAGCCGCCCGGCGCTGGCGGGCATTGCGGCGGGGGCGCTTTTCGGCGCATCGGCGGTCGGGTTCCGCGGCGCGATCCTTGGGCTCGACGGCGGCGATCAGTTGATCCGCGCCACCACGACGCTGGTCTGGGCGCTGGCCATGCAGACGCTGATGCTGGGCGGCTGGCTGCTGGTCTTTCGCCGGCAGGCGCTGATCGGCGGCTTCAGGGAATGGCGCGCGTCGCTGCCGGCGGGCTTCATGGGTGCGCTCGCCTCGCAATTCTGGTTTCTCGGCTTCGCGCTGACCTCGGCGGCGAATGTGCGCACGCTCGCGCTGGTCGAGGTCATCTTCGCCCAGATCGTCAGCCGCCGCATCTTCCGCCAGCATATCGCGCGCCGCGAACTTGCCGGAATGGCGCTGATCATCGTCGGCGTGATCGTTTTGGTCCGCAGCTAGCCGGCCGGCGCGCGCCCTGTCATAGGTTGCCCATGGACAAGCACATCATCATCGTCGGCGCGGGTATCGGCGGGCTGACCGCGGCGCTGGCGCTGGCCCGGCGCGGCGCGCGCGTCACCGTGCTGGAACGCGCCCCCGACCTGACCGAGGTCGGCGCCGGCCTGCAGATCAGCCCGAACGGCGGCAGGGTTCTGGCCGCGCTGGGACTGTCCGAGGCGCTTGACGCGATATCGCTGCCAAGCCGGGGGGTGGAGCTGTGGAACGGTGAGTCCGGCCGCAGGGTCGCGCGGCTGGATTTTCCGCGCCGCCGCCCCGACCAGCCGTTTCGCATGATCCACCGTGCCCGGCTGATCGAGATACTGGGCGCGGCCGCGACGGCCGCCGGCGCGCGGGTCGAGACCGGCGTCACGGTCACCAAACTCACCGCCGCGACCCCGCCCCGGCTGGACCTTGCCGATGGCACCACGCGCGGGGCTGATCTGATCATCGGCGCGGACGGGCTGCGCGCGGTCACCCGCGACGCGATCGGCCAAGCCTCCGCCCCCCGTTTCACCGGACAGACGGCGTGGCGCGCGCTCATCCCCGACCCGGACGGGGCGCCGCCACTGGCGCAGGTCTTCATGGGCAGGGGGCGGCATCTGGTCAGCTATCCGCTTGCCGGCGGTCTGCGCAACATCGTGGCGGTCGAGGAACGCGATGACTGGACCGCCGAGGGCTGGTCGCACCGCGACGACCCCGATCACCTGCGCCGCGCCTTCGCCGGCTTTGCCGCGCCGGTGCCCGGCTGGCTGTCGCAGGTCGGGGAATGCGGGCTCTGGGGGCTGTTCCGCCACCCTGTCGCCGCCGCGTGGTACGGCCCCGGACTGGCGCTTCTGGGCGATGCGGTCCATCCGACCCTGCCGTTCCTTGCCCAGGGCGCGGTCATGGCCATCGAAGACGCGTGGGTGCTGGCGGATTGTCTGGACCGGGACCCCGACCAGAACACCGCCCTTGCCCGTTATCAGGCCCGGCGATTGCCCCGCACCCGCCGCATCGTCCGCGCCGCGAACGGCAATGCACGCGCCTATCACCTGTCGGGCCTCACCCGGATGATCGGCCACGCGGGCCTGCGCCTGATGAACACCATCCCCGGCGCGCTGGAGGCCCGTTTCAACTGGCTTTACGACTTCGATCCGACCGCCTGAGATCGTCTTTCTTGCGCAAATATCCCGGGGTCCGGGGCAGAGCCCCGGAGGGTAATCACCGGAGAACGTCCGCGCCTTGCCGGTCAGGCCGCCGATTCCACCGCCGCGACGATGCCGCTGACGACGTCTTTCAACAGCACCTCGTCCTCGGCCTCGGCCATGACCCGGATCAGCGGCTCGGTGCCCGATTTGCGGATCAACACCCGGCCGGTGCCGGCCAGACGGGTTTCCGCATCGGCGATGACCGCGCGGACGGCCGGGCGTGACAGCGGGTCGGCGCCGGCGGCATAGCGGACGTTCTTCAGCATCTGCGGCACCGGCTCGAACTGTTCGACCAGACTGCTCGCGGGCTCACGGCTTTCGGCCATCGCGGCCAGAAATTGCAGCCCGGCGATCAGCCCGTCGCCGGTGGTCGCGTAATCGGTCATGACGATATGGCCCGACTGCTCACCGCCCAGATTGAAGCCCGCGCCCCGCATCCGTTCGACCACATAGCGGTCTCCCACGGCGGTCCGCTCCAGCCGCAGACCGCGGCCGGTCAGGAACCGCTCGAGCCCGAGGTTCGACATCACCGTGGCCACCAGCGCGCCGCCGCGCAGCCGGCCCGCATCGGCCCAGCGTCCGGCCAACAGCGCCATAAGCTGGTCGCCATCCGCCAGCCGGCCCTTTTCGTCGATGATCATCACCCGGTCGGCATCGCCGTCCAGCGTGATCCCGATATCGGCGCCGTTTTCCACCACCGCCCGCTGGGCGGCCTCCGGGTGGGTCGAGCCGACCCCGAGGTTGATATTCTGGCCGTTCGGGTTCACCCCAAGCGCGATGACCTCGGCGCCCAGCTCCCACAGCACATCGGGGGCGGCGCGATAGGCGGCGCCGTTCGCGCAGTCGATCACCACCTTCAGCCCGTCCAGCCGCAGCCCCTGCGGGAAGGTGGTCTTGGCATATTCCATATAGCGGTGGCGGCCGTCGTCGATACGGCGCGCGCGGCCGATGTTCTGCGGCTGGGCAAGCTGGAAATCGTTTTCAAGAATGGCCTCGATTTCCGCTTCGGCGTCGTCGGACAGCTTGAAGCCGTCGGGGCCGAAGAACTTGATGCCATTGTCATCGGCCGGGTTGTGGCTGGCCGAGATCATGATCCCCAGGTCCGCCCGCATGGACCGGGTCAGATAGCCGACCGCAGGCGTCGGGACCGGGCCCAGCAAAAGCACGTTCATGCCGGTGCTGGTCAGTCCGGCGGTCAGCGCGTTTTCCAGCATATAGCCCGACTGCCGGGTGTCCTTGCCCATCACGACCCGGTGGCCGTTCTTGCCGTCCCGCCGGAAATAGCGGCCCGCCGCCGCGCCCAGCTTCAGCGCCATTTCGGCGGTCATCGGGAAACTGTTCGCCCGGCCCCTGATACCGTCGGTTCCAAAAAACTTCCTGACCATTCCGCTGCCCCTTGTTGATTATTGTTCTTTCGCCCGTCACCCTGCCTTATCACCCAGCGCCTGCCAAAGCCGCAAACCCTGCGCGATCATCCCGACATCGTGAACGCGGTGAATCTGCACCCCCTGCGCCACCGCTGCAAGTGTCACCGCCAGCGTCCCCGGCCCGCGCGCGGCCGCATCCGCCGCGCCGCCTATGGTCCCGATGAACCGCTTGCGCGAGACGCCCAGAAGGATCGGGCAACCCAGATCGTGAAACAGCCCGATCCGCCGCAGCAGCGCCAGATTATGCGCCTGCGTCTTGCCAAAGCCGATGCCCGGGTCGACCACGATCCGTTCTTGCGGGACGCCGGCCGCCCGCGCGACCCCGATCATCGCGGCAAGGGCATCGAAAACATCCAGCAGAACATCGCCGTAGCGCGGATCCTGCTGCATCACATCAGGGGTGCCCTGCGCATGCATGACGCAGACCGGAACGCCGGCCCGAGCCACCTCGGTCGCCATCAGCGGATCGAACGCCAGCCCCGAGACGTCGTTGATCATCGCTGCGCCGGCCGCCACGGCGGCACCGGCCACCCGTGCCTTGCGGGTGTCGATCGACACTGGCGCCAGATCGCGGATCGCGGCGATGATCGGGGCGGTCCGGGCGATTTCATCCTCGATACCGACCACGGCCGCACCGGGCCGGGTCGATTCGCCGCCGATGTCGAGGATCTCGGCGCCCTCGGTCACCATGCGCCGGGCGTGATTCACCGCACCCAAAGGGTCGGTGAACAGCCCGCCATCCGAAAAACTGTCGGGGGTGACGTTCAATATCCCCATGATCCGCGGCCGGTCCATCGTCAGGCCGCCCATGGTCAGGCCGCACAGCGCCGCCCGCGCCGAGGACAGCCGCGCCAGCACCTCGGGCGCGATGCGGGCAAGCGGAAGGGTCTCGGGCGGGTGATCGCGGCGCAGGACCTCGACCCGGTCGAAATGCGCCCAGCCCCCGGCGATGGGCAGGCTGTCCGGTCCGGGCGCGCAGGGAATCGGGCGGTGATAGCGCATCGGCTAGACCTTGCGGCGCGTCACGGGAATGGCGAAGCCGGCGGGCGGCGGCGGCGGATCATCGCCCGAGGCCAGCGCGAACTCGACCCGCGCGGCGTTCATCCGCGCGGCCAGCCAAAACGCCAGCTCGGCCGGGTCGGCCGGGACATCGGTGTCGGCGGTCATGCGCGCGGGCGCCCAGACCGCCGTCCGCCCCTCGGTCACCGCCCAGTCGAGTTCCGTGCGGCTGTCGGCCACCAGCGCGCCGGGAATATCCGCCGCCAGCGCCCAAGCCGCCTGATCCAGCGCGATCAGCGCGATTCGCCGGGCCGCGCCCGGATCGGTAACAAACGGCCCGGCGGTGGCGGCGGCGGGCACGACGATCACCGGACCGCCGGCCCCCGCCCCACCATTCCCGGGCCCGCCATTCCCCCGCCCGCCATTCCCGCGCCCGATCACCAGCACCACCGGTTGGGGCTGGCCGGCCGCGACCGCCTGCACCCGAGGCGTTCGGCGGGTGATGGTCACCCCCAGCGCGCCCGGCGCCCGGTCGAGCTTTTCCACCGTGACGGTGACGCAGGCGGCCTGCGGATGGGCAAGGATCTGGGCGGCGATACGTTCGGCCAGCGTCTCGACCAGGTTCAGCCGCTCATCCGCAAGGGCGGTCGCGACCGCCTCGACCAGCCGGTCGTAGGACAGGATGCGGTCCACATCGTCGCCCACATCCTGCACGCCCTGCGCCAGCTCGACCAGAATGTCGAAACGCAGCCGCTGGCCGACGCCGCGCTCGGTCTGAAACGCGCCGATCTCGGCGGTGACGACATGGTCGCGCAGATGGATTCGGTCGGGCGGAAGGGCGGGTTCGGAAAGCGGTTCACTCATGGCGGCAGATTATCCGCGCAGGCCGGTCGCCGCATCTGCAAAACGACCATTCCGACCCCCGCCCCCGACATAACAAGGCCCCCGGCGTATTCCCGCCAGAGGCCATGTCATTCGCTGTCCCGCGAAACTCAGGCCGGTTCCGGCCCGGTTTGGTATTAATTGGACGCGACCCGGCTGGCGTTGCCGCGACGATAGAAGATATGGCTGCCGATACGGGCGGTCCGGGTGAACCGGCTCGACCATGCCGGACGGACCGCCGGGGTATGGAAATAGGTGGCACCGCCGGTCAGGCTGCGCGGCGCGCCCGAAAGCGCGGCACGGGCGACTTTCGACACGCGGGCGAAGGCGCCGTTTTCGCGCACCCGCTTCAGACCCGCACCCTTATAGCTGAACTGGCCGGGCTGGTTGACCACGCCGCAAACGCTTTTGGGAAATGCCGGGCTGTCGACGCGGTTCAGGATAACTTCGGCCACCGCTGCCTGACCTTTCGCGCCCTCGCCCCGGGCTTCGAAATAAAGCGCCTCGGACAGGCACTTGAAATCGGCTTCCGTATAGGCGACGGCCGCGGCCGCTTGCTGTGCCCCGCCGACTTGCTGGGGGCCGCCGACGCGGATCGGCGTGCGCGGGTTCGTCGGGGCCATCCGGGCGGCGGTACGCTCCTGCGACTGGATCAGACGTTCCTGGAAGGTGATGGCGCCGCGTGCGGCACCAACGGGCGAAGTGGTAGCGGTGGTCTTGGCAGCCAGTTCTTCGGGGCTGAGGTGATTGATATTCGCTTCGGCATATGCCGTACCGGCGGGCAGGGCTAGCGTAACACACACAAGCAGCCACCCCAGCCTGCGATTAAGCTTGGGCATCGTCGTTCCTGTTTTACGTTTCCTGAACCTTGTTAGGTCCTGTGCCGGCGAGTTTTTTTCTGGCTTCACCGACGGTCTGAGCGACGGTTAGGCAAATCCGTACCGGCCGGTCTACCGGATGAATCCGATTCCGGGCCGAAAACGATGGAACCCGATTGATTTTGGCGGATTTTTGCCGAGCGGGCGGGGTGAATCTGGCGGGATTCAGCCCTATGCACGTTTAGCGTGTGCGCATTGCGCCTATGATTCGTGGCGTTCGCTGATTGCCAACTGCGCCGCCGTCAGCCGTGCGACCGGCACCCGGAAGGGCGAACAGGACACGTAATCGACCCCGGCCGCGCGGCAGAAGGCGATCGATTCGGGGTTGCCGCCATGCTCGCCGCAGACTGAAATCGTGATGCCCGGCTGATGCGCGCGCGCCCGCTGGCAGCCGATCTGCAACAGCTCGCCCACGCCTTCCTGATCCAGAATATGGAACGGGTCCTCGGAATAGACCCCCTGCCCGACATAGGTGTTCATGAAACGTCCCGCGTCATCGCGTGACAACCCATAGGTCATCTGGGTCAAGTCGTTGGTGCCGAAAGACAAAAACGCGGAATGCTCGGCGATGTCCCCGGCCCGCAAGGCAGCGCGCGGGGTTTCCACCATGACGCCCAGGCGATAGGCGAAATCGGCGCGCGTCTCGTTGCGGACCGCGGCCGCCACGGCGTCGATGCGGGTCTTGACCAGTTCGACCTCGCGCCGGGCGCTGACCAGCGGGATCATGATCTCGGGCACCACGGTCGCGCCCATGGTGGCGACGGCGACCGTCGCCTCGAAGATCGCCCGCGCCTGCATGTCGTAAATTTCGGGCATGGTGATGCCCAGCCGGACGCCGCGCATGCCCAGCATCGGGTTGAACTCGGACAGCGCGTCGATGCGGCGCACCACGTCCGACAGCGGCAGATCCAGCGTTTCGGCAAGCGCCCGCGCACCTTCGCGGTCGCTGGGCAGGAATTCATGCAGCGGCGGGTCGAACAGCCGGATGCAGACCGGCAGCCCGGCCATGATGCTGAACAATTCCGCGAAATCCATGCGCTGCATGGGCAAAAGCCGGTCCAGCGCCGAACGCCGGTCCTCGGACCGGTCGGCGAAGATCATCTCGCGCATGACCGAGAGGCGCGCTTCGTCAAAGAACATATGCTCGGTCCGGCACAGCCCGATGCCCTGCGCGGCGAAATTCCGCGCCGTGCGGGCGTCCGCGGGGGTGTCGGCATTGGCGCGCACACCGATGTCGCGGTTCTCGTCCGCCCATTTCAGCAGGGTGTTGAAACTGTCGTCCAGCGCCGGTTGCAGCATCGCGGCCTCGCCGGCCAGAACCTCGCCGCGGGTGCCGTCGATGGTGATCACGTCGCCGGTCCGGAACACGCGGCCGCCAACCGACAGCCGCCCCTCGCGCAGGTCGATGCGAATACCGCCCGCGCCGACGATGCAGGGCAGGCCAAGCCCGCGCGCGATCACCGCCGCGTGGCTGGTCATGCCGCCGCGCTCGGTCAGCACCGCGACCGAGGCATGCATGCCGCGAATATCCTCGGGCACGGTTTCGCGGCGCACCAGCACACAGGCCTCGCCCCGGGCCTGCGCGCTTTGGGCCTCGGCGGCGGTAAAGACGATCCGCCCCGTCGCCGCGCCCGGGCTTGCGTTGACCCCGCGCGCGATGATGTCGCGCGGCTTGCGGCTGTCGACCTGATAATGCAGCAAATCCGACAGCGCCCGGGGCTCGACCCGCATAACCGCCTCGTCCTGCGGGATGATGCCGTCCTGCGCCATCGACACCGCGATCCGCACGCCTGCGCGCGAGGATCGCGCCACCCGGGTCGCGTCGATGATCGACAGCTCGCCGTCGGAAATGACGAATTCAAGCTGCATTTCCTCGCGCAGCCGCTGCCGGGCAAGGGCGCCGAAGCGGATCAAGTCGGCAAACGCTTCGGGCGCGACTTCCTCAAGCGCGGGGCCGCGCGGGTCGCGCATCAGATACAGCGTCTCGGCCCCCTCGCCCATGGTGCTGCCCTGCATCTGGCCGCGGAACCGGCCGGTGATGGCCGGCGCGCCGGTTTCGCTGTCCACGAACTGGATCGTGCCCGATCCGGTTATCCCCGGCCCCAGCGCAAGCGCCATGTCCTGAATGACCAGCCCCAGCGCCGCATCGGCGGGCGCGCCCTTGGCCTGCCGCAAAAGCCGGGCGGTCGTGCCCTCCCACGCGCGGGCCATCGAGCGCATGACCTCGGTCAACTGGCGGACCGGATCCTGGGGAAAATCCTCATCGGTTTCGGCGCGGTAGGCCCGCAAGGCACGTTCCAGCGCGCCGGGCCCCGAATCGGAAAACATGTCGGGGTCCAGCCGCGCCACGTGAACGGCATAGGTCTGCACGAAACCGAGATAGATTGCATCGGCCGCCGCCTGACCACGGGTGTCGATCAGCGCCTTGTGCTTGGCGTCGTTGATGCCGACGTTCAGAACCGATTTCGGGCCGCCCCATTCGGGATCGGGGGCCGAGGGGCGGACGCCGACCAGCCCCTGCCCTTCGCTGAGGACGCGGGAAAAGGCACCGTCGCCGATGGTCTGCCCGGCCGCGAGCGCGCGGACCGCCGACGAAGGCACCGCAAAGGATCGCGGCACCGCCAGCCCCATGCGCACCAGCCGCTGAAGGCATTTGGCGCGCCAGCCATGACGGTCCACCTCGACCTCGGCCGAAGGGGTTATTTCAACGAAGGCGTTCGGGGCGACAGCGTGCGACATATTGCGCACCATAGCCACGCCGCGGTTTATGCTGCAAGTGCGAAAGATTCGCTTGTCCGGCCCTTTTCCGCCATGTCAACCCTCGATCCGGGTGAAATCGGCGATCTGCCGCCCGGCCTCGCGGATGCGGGACAGCAGATTCAGCCGGTTGCGGCGCAGGATCTGCTTGTCGGTGTTGACCTGCACCGCCTCGAAAAACGCATCGATGGGGGCACGAAGTGCTGCGATGGCGGTCATGGCGGCGGGGAAATCCTCGGCCGCGATGGCCTTGCGGATCGCCGGTTCGGCGGTGTCGAGGGCTGCGAACAGCGCGCGTTCCTCGTCGGTTTCAGCGAATTTCGGGTCCGCGCCGAAGGAGTATTCGACGCCGTCCTTTTCCTCGGCCTGCGCGAGGATGTTCCCGGCGCGCTTAAGACCCTGCGTGAGGTTGATGCCGTCCTCGGTTTTCAGCATGTCGTTCAATGCGGTGGCGCGGTTGACGACAAGGACGAGGTCGCAGTTCCCCGGTTGCTCCAGCACCGCGTCTATAATGTCATGCCGAACCCCTTGATCGCGCAGATAGACCTTGAGGCGGTCATGCAGGAAGCCCCGCAGATCGTCGCTGACAGCTGGATCATGTTCGGCAATCAGCGGCAACCATGCCGGGGCGTCTGCACGCGCGGTGTCGACCAGCGCGCGGGTCGACGCGCCGGACATCCCGGCCGAAGCCGCCGTGTCGAGAATCTGGCGCAGCAGATCGGGCTGTGCAGGATCGGCGCCAATCTGGTGCCGCAGGGTCTGCACATCATTCAGGGAATCGACCGACAGGCGAATCCGGTTGCCCAACACCAACCGAATAACCCCCAACGCCGCCCGGCGCAGCGCGAAGGGATCCTTCGACCCGGTGGGTTTATCGTCGATCGCCCAGAATCCGGTCAGCGTGTCGATCTTGTCGGCCAGCGCCACGGCGACCGAAACCGGCGCGGTCGGCACTGCGTCCGAGGGTCCAAGCGGCGCGTAATGATCGCGGGCGGCGTCGGCCACGGCTTCGGGTTTTCCCGCCGCCAGCGCGTAATACCGCCCCATCGTGCCCTGCAATTCGGGGAACTCGCCGACCATCGCGGAACGCAGGTCGAGCTTCGCCAGCTTCGCGGCCTCCTCGGCCTGATCCGGGTCGGCGCTGACCAGGGGCGCGATCTCGCGGGCCAGCGCCGCGATGCGGGCGATGCGGTCGGCCTGCGATCCGAGCTTGTTGTGGAAGGTCACATGCGTCAGCCCCTCGGCCCATGCGCCCATCCCGGCCTTGGCCTCGCGCAGGTCGTTTTCATAGAAGAAGGCCGCGTCCGACAGCCGCGCCGCCAGCACGCGCTGGTTGCCGGCAAGGATCGTCGCGCCGTCGTCCGGGGTCTCGATATTGGCGACGGTCACAAACCCCTCGATCCGGCCGGTTTTCGGGTTCCGGGCGGAAAAGAACTTCTGGTGTTCCTTCATCGAGGTCTGCAGCACCTCGGGCGGCAGGACCAGAAACCGGTCCTCGATCACCCCCATCAGCGGCACCGGCCATTCGACAAGGCCCGCGACCTCGGTCAATAGCCCGTCATCGCTCACGATCTCCCAGCCGCGCGCGAAGGCGAGGTTGTCGGCGTGCTGGCGGATTTCGGCTTCACGCTCATCGGTGCTCAGCATCACCCGGGCGCGGCGCAGTTTGGCGACGTAATCCTCAAAACCCATCACCGCAAAGGCATCGGGAGCCATGAAGCGGTGGCCGCGCGTGGTGTCGCCGGCGGTGATGCCGTCGATGGCCAAGGGCACCACATTGCTGCCGGATTCGTCCGAAAGCAGGCAGATGATCGAATGCAAGGGCCGCACCCAGCGCAGGTTGCCCGACCCCCAGCGCATGGATTTCGGCCAGGGGAAGGTGCGGATCACGTTTTCCAACACCTCGGCCACGATCCGGGCGGCGGGGCGCCCGGGCTTTTCCAGCGTGGCGAACCAGACCTGCCCCTTCTTGTCGTCGCGCTTCTCAAGCTGGTCCCGGGTCAGCCCGGTCGCGCGCAAAAAACCCTCAAGCGCGGCCTCGGGCGCGTCGGTGCGCGGGCCTTTGCGTTCCTCGCGCGTGGTCGGGCTGTGGTCGGTCAGCCCCTCGACGGTCAGGGTCAGGCGGCGCGGCGTCGAAAAGGCGCCGGCGCCGGCATAGGTCAGCCCGGCCTCGACCAGACCGTCGGTGACCAGTTTCTTCAGATCCTCGCGCGCGCGGGCCTGCATGCGGGCGGGGATTTCCTCGGAAAAAAGTTCGATCAGCAGGTCGGGCATCACTCGATGGTCCTTTTTTCTTCGGCGGCTTCGTTCAGTTGGTGCCAGCCATAGGCGCGGCCGTCGGGATAGACGGCGATCACCCGGTCCGCGCCGGGCCGGATATCGGACTGGCCAAGATAGGCGGTGGCGGCGCCCGAGGCGAGATCACGGTCGATCTGGCCGGCATCGAAGCACGAGAACCAGCGCGGCCCGACCAGCGGCTCGGCGTTGGGGAAAGGTTCGGCGCCGGCCGGCAGCGGCTCGGCCAGCCGAAAGCAGGCCCGCCAGCGAATGGGCGAGCTGTTGGCGTCGATGGCTTCAAGATCGGTCGCGCCCAGCGGCACGGGCTTGCCGTCGACGACCACGGTCGGTTGCGCCGCCGAGGGATCGAGCCGCGCGTAATAGCCGTATTCCTGCGTGTACCAGACCCCGGCCCCGACGGCGACCGCCGAGACGAGAATCGCTAAGACTGGCCATTTTCCGTTCATGCTGTCACCTTGGCGGCTGGATTCGGGCAGATTTGGAACCACGCGTGGATTTCGCTTTTTTCATCACCACTCTGGGCGCGGCATTCGCGATCATGAACCCCTTCGTGGTCCTGCCGCTGTTTCTGGCCGTGACCCATGGCATGCCGCCGGCCGAACAGCGCCATGCCGGGGTGCGGGTGGCGCTGTTCAGCGCCATCCTGTGCCTTGTGGTGGCGATCAGCGGCGCCGCGATCCTGAAATTCTTCGGCATCAGCGTGGATGATTTCCGCGTCGCGGGCGGCCTTGTGCTGATGACCATCGCCACGGGCATGCTGAGCGGCAGCGGCAGCCCCGCCCATGAAGGCCCGGCCAAGGCGCAGGCCAGCATGACGCCCGAGCCGCCCCGCGCCGATGTCAGCTTCTATCCGCTGGCCTTCCCGATGGTGGTGGGGCCGGGGACGATCACGGCGATCATCATCTATATGGGGCAGGCGCGCGACATGGCGGGAAAGGCCGCGGTCGTTGCCGCCTTCGGTCTGGTTCTGGCCGGGCTGGCCGTGGTGCTGTATTTCGCCGCGACCATCGGCCGGCACATGTCGCAAACCCTGCGCGTCATCATGACCCGGCTGATGGGCATGATCGTCGCCGCCATGGCCGTGCAGATGATCGCCGGAGGGCTGAAGGTGATCCTGCCCGGGCTGGCCGGTCCGGGTTAGGGGGCCGGAGGCGTTCACGCCGCCCGCCCCCCGGCCGCGTCGGTGGTCAGGAACAGGTCGGCGCAGGCCTTGGCCAGCGCCCGCACCCGGCCGATATAGGCCTGACGCTCGGTCACCGAAATCACCCCGCGCGCATCCAGAAGGTTGAAGATGTGGCTGGCCTTGATCGCCTGATCATAGGCCGGATGCGCCATCGGGATGCGGCGCCCGGCGGCATCGGTTTCGGGCGCGGCAAGGATGCGGGCGCATTCGTCCTCGGCGTCCTTGAAGTGCTGGAACAGCGTCGCGGTATCCGCCTGTTCAAAGTTCCAGCGCGAATATTCGCGTTCGGTCTGGCGGAAGATGTCGCCGTAGCTCAGCGGGATCGGCGCGTCGGGATCGTTGAACGGCATGTCCATCACGTGCTCGACCCCCAGCACATACATGGCCAGCCGTTCCAGCCCATAGGTCAGCTCGCCCGAGACGGGGCGGCAGTCATGGCCGCCGACCTGCTGGAAATAGGTGAACTGGCTGACCTCCATCCCGTCGCACCAGACCTCCCAGCCCAGACCCCATGCGCCAAGGGTGGGGGATTCCCAGTCATCCTCGACAAAGCGGACATCGTGGACCATCGGGTCAAGGCCGATCGCCTTCAGGCTGCCCAGATACAGCTCTTGCAGGTTGGGCGGGCTGGGTTTGATGATGACCTGATATTGATAATAGTGCTGAAGGCGGTTGGGGTTCTCGCCATAACGCCCGTCCGTCGGCCGGCGCGAGGGCTGGACATAGGCCGCCGTCCATGGCCGCGCGCCCAGTGCACGCAGGGTCGTGGCCGGGTGAAAGGTGCCGGCGCCGACCTCCATGTCATAGGGTTGCAGGATCGCGCAGCCCTGCGCCGCCCAGTAATCCTGCAGGCGCAGGATAACCTCTTGAAAGCAGCGCGGGCGCGTCGTCGGGCTGTTCATTCGGGCGTCCTTTGGATTATGAAAGTCTGGCAGGCCGGCCAGTCGACCCGTGCCGCCTTCTAGGCAGATGCCGGACGGTGGTCAATTGGCGCGCAACATCGGGCGCGGGGTGGCGGGACGGCGATAGGACGGCGATTGAACGGCGGGCAGGCAACGATCGCGGCGATGACGGCCGCGGCAAAAGCGGGGAGCGGGTTATGGCGGGCAAGATCAGGACATGGATGCTGGTGGGGGTCATGGGCGCTTGGGTCCCGGCGGGGCACCTGTCGGCGCAAGAGGCCGCGCCCGGGGGCACCTATATCCGGATCGAGGCCAAGCGCGGTCAGGCTCAGGCCGACGCCTCGGCCGCCGACTGGAAGGCGAGGTTCCCCGATGTGGTGACTTATCCGCTGCCGCAGGGCTGGGTCGGGATCGCGCTTGGCCCGCTTGACCCGGCGACGGCGCAGGCGCGGCTGGATCAACTGCGCGCGGCGGGCAGCATCCCCGCCGACAGTTTTCTGGCCGGCGCCGGGACCGACAGCCGCGTCCGCAACCCGCAACCCGTCGCGGGCGAGACGACAGCCCCGCCGGGCGGGGACGCGGCGGGAGACACGCCGGCGCCGAACACCCCGGCGGCTTCCGGCACCGATGCGACACCCGCGCCGGCGACGCCCGAAGCGCCGTTGAGCCCCGCACCGACACCCGCGACACCCGGTGCCGGATCGCCGGCGCCTTCGTCAATACCCGATACGGCGGCCGGTGCCGGGCCGACCGCGACCGCCGACGCACAGCCGGCGACTCCCGCGCCGCAGGGCGACACGGCCGCCGTGGTTCCGCCACCGCTGCCGACGCTTGAGCCGCTGGTGACCGGGACACCGGCCACGGCGGGAACGGAACCGACGCCCTCAACGCCTGCGACCGAACCCGCTGCACCATCGGCGGCGGAACCCTCGGCGGGTTCGTCCGGTGCGACGCCCGCGACCAACGCACCGGACATACCGGAAGGGTCGGCAACGGCGGGAACGGAAGCGGGACCCACACCGCCCGTGACCGAACCCGCAGCGCCATCAACGGCAGAACCCTCGGCGGGTTCGTCCGGTGCGACGCTCCCCACCAACGCACCGGACATGCCGGAAGGGTCGGCAACGGCGGGAACGGAACCGGGACCCACACCGCCCGTGACCGAACCCGGAGCATCGCCGGCGGCGACGGAACCCTCGGCGGGTGCGCCTGATACAACGCCACCCACCAGTGCAGCGGCGACGCCGACCGTCAACGCGCCGGCGACCGGACAGCCTGCGTCCGGCACGACCGCCGGCGCTGCGCCGACCTCGGCCGTTCCCGCCTTGCCGACGCTGGAGCCGCTGACCTCAGAGAATGCGGCAGCCTCGCTTGCCCCGGAAGCCCCCGCCGAAATGCCGGAAACGCTGCTTCTGCAACGCGCGCTGCGCTGGTCCGGCAGCTATACCGGACCTTTGGACGGTGATGCCGGCCCCGGCACGCGCAAGGCGATCGAGGCGGAATTGAAGGCCGAGGGCCGCGACAAGGCCGACCAGAACGCCGCGATGCGGGATCTCGTCGACCGCTGGCAGGCGTGGCGGAAGGAGATGCAGCTTACCCCCACCACCGACGCCGATGCCGGGCTCAGCTTCGATCTGCCGGCCGGGCTGGTGTCGCGCAGGGGCGCCGACGGCCCGATGGTGATATATGAGCCGCGCGATGGCTCGGGCACCGCGCTGATCCTGCTGTCCCAGACCGGCGGCGCGGACGATCTGCGGCGGCTTGCCGGGTTGATCCACGCCTATGGCTTCGTCGCCGGAGACGGCCCGCGCGATATCAACCGCAGCAATTTCACGCTGGACGGCGCGAACGACCGCCAGACCAGCCATGCCGAGGCGCGGCTGACCGGTCAGGTGATCCAAGGCTTCGTGTTGATCTCGCCGGCCGATCAGGCCGACCGGCACCGCAAGCTGTGGCAGGAAATCGCGGCCAGTCTGGAACGGGTCGCCCCGCCCCGCGCGCCAACGGCCGAAGCCGCCGCCATCGGCGCGCCCTCCCCCGACGCCGCAAACACCGCACCGGCCGCAACCCCGGCTCCAGCGGCCCCGGTCCCAGCGGCCCCGGCCCCGGCGGCCACCACCCCGGCCCCGCCACAATAAGCCGGACCCCCGGGCACCCCCGCTCGCATGGACGCGGGGGCGCTTCGCCGCCGTCTCAACTGCGCCAGAAACGCGGGATCAGCAGCACGAAGACCGAGATCAGCTCCAACCGGCCCGGATACATGCCAAGCGTCATCAGCCACTTGGCAATCACCACCCCGGTCCCGCCGCAATAAGCCGGACCCCCGGGCGCTCCCCGCTCGCATTGAGTGGCGCTTCGCCGCCGTCTCAACTGCGCCAGAAACGCGGGATCAGCAGCACGAAGACCGAGATCAGCTCCAGCCGGCCCAGATACATGCCAAGCGTCATCAGCCATTTGGCGGTCACCGGGAACTCGGCGATGCTGCCGTTCGCGGTGATCTCGGGGCCCCAGACCGGCCCGATATTGGCGATCGCCGTCCAAGCCCCGGTCAGCGCCGTGCGCGGGTGCAGCCCGGTCAGCGACAGCGCCACGATCAGCAGCCCGAAGGTCAGCATGAACAGCGTGAAGAACGCCATGACCGAGCGGGTCACGTCATCGCTGATCGCGCGGCCGTCGAATTGCAGCGGATAGACCCGGTGCGGGCTGTGCATGCGGCGGATCTGGGTGCGCACGGCCTCGAACAGCACCAGATAGCGGAAGATCTTGACCGAGCAGGCCGTCGACCCCGTGCAGCCGCCGATCAGCCCCGCCACGAACAGGACCGCCATCGGGAACTGCCCCCAGGTGGTCACGTCGGCGCTGGCGAATCCGGTGCCGGTGAAGATCGTCACGACATTGAACACGGTCTCGCGGATCATGTCATACAGCCCGACATTTTCGTTCGAGAACAGCCGGTAGATGATGATCATGCCGGCCGCATAGCTCATCCAGCGCAGAAACGCCCAGACCTGCCGGTCGCGCCACAGCGGCGTATAGTCGCCCCGGACAAGCTGGATGAACCGGATGAACGGCAGCGCGGCCATGATGCTGAAGAAGGTGGTGATCCATTCGGGCGCGCCCAGAAACGCGCCGTAGCTGGCATCGCGGGTGGAAAACCCGCCGGTCGAGCAGGCGGAAAGCGCATGCGCCAGCGCCTCATAGGGCGACATGCCGACGAACATCAGCGCGAAGGTGCAGGCAGCCGTCATCCCGACATAGAACCAGGTCATTTCGGCGGCGATGTCCAGCGCGCGCGGCAGCACCTTGCCCTGCGTGTCGAACCCCTCGGAGCGGAAGAACTGCATCCCGCCGACCCGCATGACCGGCAGAAAGACCATGGCGACCACGACGATCCCCAGGCCCCCCTGCCATTGCAGCAGCGTCCGCCACAGGTTGGCGCCGGCGGGCAAGGCATCAAGATTGGGCAAGGCGGTGGTGCCGGTGGTGGTCAGGCCCGACATCGCCTCGAAATAGGCATCGGTGAAATTCGCCCCCGGCGCCCCCCACATCAGCGGCAGCGCCCCGATCACCGGCAGGACCAGCCAGACCCCGCTGGTCAGCAGAAATGTCTGGCGAATGTCCAGCGACGGGTTCGGGCAGCGGGTGGCGACGGTCACCAGCGCGCCGATCACCACGGTCAGCATGGCGCATTCCAGAAACACCGTCCAATGCGGATCGCCCGACGTGAAATCGACCGCCATCGGAATGACCATCGTCGCGCCCATCGCGATGGTCAGTTTTCCGATAACGTTAACCACGGGGCGCAGGTCGATCATCCGCCCTGATTGCCCGGCCCGGCCCCCGCGCGTCAAGCCATCGCGCGGCGGAACCGCGGGGGTGTTACCCGGCAACCGCGCGCAACACCCGCACCCGACCCTGCGGAATGGCCCCGATCTCGACGGCGGTAAAGACATGCATGGTGTTCAGCCGGTCGTCGACCACGGCATGATCGCTGACCCAGCCGCCCATCAGCAGATAGCTGCGCAGAAGGGGCGGCATCTCGCGCATGCCGCGCCGGGGGTCCGAGAGGTCGCGGCGCAACATGCGCGCGAAACGGAACACTTTCGGCGCCTTCACCCGCGGCAGCCAACGCTTCGGCGCAAGGTGACGGTCGCGCAGCATGGCGAGTGCGGCGGCATGGGTCGCGGGCTCGGCCCCCATGAAGCTCGAGCATCCGATGAGCAGCCGGACCTGGGTTTCATCGACCAGCCGGGTCAGCGCCGCCCATGCCAGCCGCAGGATGTTCGGATCCTGCCGGTCGGGGTGGATGCAGAACCGCCCCATCTCGACCATCGGGCCCTTGAACCCCTCAAGCCGTTTCAGGTTGTAATACTGCGCCGAATAGGTCCGCCCGATATCGTGGCCGCCGCTGAGCGACAGAAACCGGAAACAGCAGACCAGTTCGCCGTCGCGCTGATCCTCGACCAGCACATGGGTGCAGATCGCGTCGAACCGGTCCTGATCCAACTTCTGCCCGGTTTCGGCATCGGGTTCTGCGGCCGGGTCGGCGTCGCTGTCCAGACCGCGATTGCCGTAAAAGCACAACCAGCGCAGCGCCTGCGCGCGGCGTATATCATGCGGCCCGTCGGCAAAGCGGGCGGTGTAGTGGCCTTTGGAAAGTGAAACCATGGCGCGCCCCGATCCTGTTCACTCTATCAGCTTTGCCGGCCCGACGGCACTGGCTTTCCAGCCGCTATATTGATCCGATCTTGTGACAGTGACACTACATATTATCGACGAGTTGATGACGGCGCGGCCGGATAAAACCGCGCGTCCCCTGCCCCGCGACCGCTATCCGGCAATCCCGAACGACCGGGCCGACCTGCTCGGCGCGACCTGCCCGCGCGGGTAACGGAACCTTTCCATCGCGGCGCCGGGTCCGGGCAGGTCTTGGCGAAAGCCAATGCGGCATGCGGTTTTTTGCACGCCGTCAGCAGGATAGACGAAGCCCGCGCCGTTCACATGACCGGATCCGCGACGACAGCGGCGCCCACCGCAGCGATCAGACCAGTCAAGCGCGTCCCGCATATCCCGGCCGGTTCGGGCCGGCGCGGCCGCCTCAACCTATGAAAAGCCGCGCCCATCCCGGGACAACCGCACCGGCCGCCGATCCCGCTAACGACGCGCGCGCGCCCCGCGAAAACGGGCGTGATTCGCGATCACTCGATCAGATCGCCGGCCCTGACGCGGCCGATATTACCCAGAAGCTGGCGAATCAGGCTAAGCTGCTGGACGCCGCCGTCGGTGACCCGGCGCGACAGAACCACCACCCGGCCGCGTTCCAGCCCGAAGCGTTCGACATTCGACACGACGCCATTCGGATCAAAGCTGATCGCGACGACCTGACGGTTGATCTCCTCGGGGTGATAGGGCCCATAGAAGCGCCAGCGGCTGCCGACATAATACCATGCCGAGCCGGTCAGCACCCCCTGCGAGGAAGGCCGCCCGATCAGGCTGTCCAGTTCGTATTGGTTGGTCCGACCGACCGTCACCTGCGCCAGATCCATGTCGGGCGGAATATAGCCATGGTTTTGATAGGTCGGCGCACAGGCGATCAGCGCCAGGCCCATAACCAAACACAGCAACAGCCGGGTCGCGGTCTTCATTGATGATCAGTCCCCTGCATGCCGCCCTGCCCCAAGAATATCGGGGTTGCCGCGCGTCCATGGGTCGGCCGAGTTGACGCAGCCAACACCGCTTAGCAAACTCGGGCGCATCACTCAAGTTTTTGCGTGCCAAAGAATAGGTTTGGCGGAAATTATGCCTACATTGCCGGAATGAACCGCCCCAACAGCTTTGCGAAAGGCCGTAACCCATGACAGCCGCCCCCCGCTATTCCCATCGCCTGCGCGTCGCGCATCTGAACCCCCGCGCGCCGACCGAGATCGACCTGAAACCCGACGCGGCCGCGCGGCGGGCGATCGCGGCGGATCTGGACCTGTTGGATCTGCCAGAGCTGCGTTTCACCGGCAGGATCACCGCCGAGGGCGGGCAGGCATGGGCGCTGACCGGACGGCTTAAGGCGCGGGTGGTCCAGCCCTGCGTGGTCACGCTCGACCCGGTGACGACCGATCTGAGCGAAGATCTGCGCCGGGTCTATTCCCCCCACGCCGTCCAGCCCGAGGGCGATGAGGTCGAGATGCCCGATGACGAGATCGAGCCGTTGGGCCAGTTCATCGACGTGGGCGAGGTCATGGTCGAGGCGCTGGCATTGGCGCTGCCGCCGTGGCCGCGCGCGGCGGGTGCCGATGCGGCCGAAGCGGCCTTGGGCGACGATCCCGGCGCCGGGGACGAGGAACGCCAGAAGCCTTTCGCCGGGCTGGCCGACCTGCTGGCCCGCAAACCGCACTGATATCCCGCCCGGCCCCGCCCGCCTCTTGCGGGAACGGTCCGGGGCGCATGCGGTGCGGTCGTCGCGGGCGGCGGCGGTTGGCGGATTCGGTGTGCGGGGGGCGTGTAACCGGCCCGGTCAGGTATCGTTTGCCCGGCGCATGATCCCCGGTGCGGTCAGCCCGTGCAGAACCACCGAAAGCGTGACCGCCAGCGCTGCCACCGCCCAGACCTCGCGCCCCTCGGCCATCGGGAAAGGCGCGTGAGACATCGCATAGGACAGATAGAAGAAGGTGCCGACCCCGCGTATGCCCAGAACCGCGATGGCGGCGCGGTCGCGGGTCGCCAGACCGGCGCCGGTCAGCGCAATCCAGCCCGCGACCGGGCGGATCACGAACAGGAACATGAGCGCCACCCCCAGCCCGACCCAACCGGCCGGCGCCAGCAGCCCCTGGGCCAGCGCAATGCCGAGCACGAAGATCACCGCCACCAGAAACAGCAACTCGACCTGTTCGACGAAATGATGCAACTCGCGGTGGACGCTGTGATTGCGTTCATAGCGGCGAAAGACCAGACCGGCGACGAAGACCGCGATGAAGCCATAGGCATAGATGGTTTCCGCCACGCCATAGGTGAACAGCGTCATCCCGACCGCCAGAAACGCATCGGCGCCGCGATGTTTGGCGGTGCGGAACACCAGCCGGGCCAGCACCCAGCCGATCAGCCAGCCCGTGCCGAGGCCGGCACCGATCTTCCAGATCACATCGACCCATAGCCAGTACCAACCCGCAACCCCACCGAATGGGGTCTCGACCGTCATCATCGCCAGAAACACGAAGGGAAAGGCCAGACCGTCGTTCAGCCCGGCCTCGGAGGTCAGGGCGAACCGGGCCTCGGACTCGGTCTCTTCGCCCGGCGGACCGACCTGCACGCTGCCCGCCAGAACCGGATCGGTCGGCGCCAGCGCCGCCGCCAGCAACAGCGCCGCCGCCGCCGACAGGCCCAGAACCGCCTGCGCCGTGATCGCCAGCACCGCGATGCAAAGCGGCATCGCGATCCCGAGCAGCCGCCAGGTCGAGCGCCATTCGTGCCAGCCGACCACGCGGTCAAGCTTCAGCGCGCAGCCGGTCAGCGACAGGATCACCGCCATTTCGGTGACGCGCTGGACCAGACCGCCGTTCGCGATCGGGTCGATCTGCGGCAGGCCCGGAAAGGCCGATCCGATCAGCATGCCGCCGAACAGGCAGGCGATGGGCAGCGACAACGGCACCCGGACCGGCAGCCATGCCGAGACCCGGGGCGCGATGGTCGCGGCCAGCACCCCAAAGCCGATGAAGGCCAGAAACATCTCGTAGCTGATGGACAGAAGCTCGGCGTCCGGGGGGCTGTCGGTCATGGCGCGCTGATTCGGTTGCTGTACGGGCGGGTTCAGCTAACGGGCCGGACGCCGCGCTGTCCATGTCCCGCAGCCGTCACAAACGGTCAAATCCCGGGGTTTTGGCGGTGATCCGTGGCGCAAGCGTCATGATTGCCGCAAAGTCATCACGGTCCCCGGCAGTTTCCGCTTGCACGGTCCGCGTTTATGGATATTTTCCCGCCTTCTTCCGAACGGTCGGCACTGCAAGGCTTGCGGGCATCACCGATGTACCGTATTGCGACCGTTCTATGAATATGAACTCCCGGGCAGATCACGCCCGCCATTTGATTTGAGGTTGTGACATGGCCGTCCCCCAGAATCGCGTTACCCGGTCCCGCCGTAACATGCGCCGCGCGCATGATGCGCTGGTTGCCGGCAATCCGAACGAATGCCCCAACTGCGGCGAACTCAAGCGCCCGCATCACGTCTGCCCGTCCTGCGGTCACTATGCCGACCGTGAAGTCGTGGCCCAGACCAACGAAGTCGATCTGGACGACGACGCGGCGTAATCGCCCGACGCCCGTCCCGTCAGATGCCCGCCGCCACCCATAGCGACGATCAAGGCCACGGCACCCAATCGGGTCCGGTGGTCATTTCGGTCGATGCCATGGGCGGTGATCGCGGGCCCGTGGCCGTTGTCGCGGGCCTTGCCGAGGCCGCCGGCCGTCTGCCCGATGCGCGTTTCATCGTCCACGGACCCGAAGCCCAGCTTTCCAAGCTGATCTCGCGCCGGCGTGGCCTTGCCGGGCGTTGCGACATCCGCAATGCCGATGGCGTCGTCACGATGGAGGACAAGCCCAGCCAGGTGGTGCGCCACGGCGCCGGCACCTCGATGTGGTCGGCGATCGAATCCGTCCGCGAGGGCGAGGCGACGGTGGCGGTATCCTGCGGCAATACCGGCGCGCTGATGGCGCTGTCGATGATCCGGCTGCGCAAGCTGCCCGGCGTGAACCGGCCGGCCATCGCCTGCCTGTGGCCGTCGCGCAATGCGCAGGGCTTCAACCTGATGCTGGACGTGGGCGCGGATGTGCGCGCCGATGCCGTCGATCTGGTCCAATATGCGCTGATGGGCGCGAGCTATGCCCGCAACGGGCTGGGCGTAAAGACGCCGCGCGTCGGGCTGCTGAACGTCGGGACCGAGGAGCATAAGGGCCGAACCGAGCTCAAACAGGCCAACGAGCTGATCCCCGCGGCCGCCGGCCCCGGCGGATTCACCTATGTCGGTTTCGTCGAAGGCGGCGACCTGCCCTCGAACCGCGTGGACGTGATTGTGACCGACGGCTTTACCGGGAACGTCGCGCTCAAGACCGGGGAAGGCACGGCGAAGCTGATCGGCGATTTCCTGAAGGACGCCTTTGCCAATTCGATCCTGTCGCGCGTCGCCAGCCTGCTGGCGCTGACCTCGCTGAAACGGCTGCAACAACGCATCGACCCGCGCCGGGTGAATGGCGGTGTGTTTCTGGGGCTGAACGGGACGGTCGTGAAATCGCATGGCGCCGCCGATGCGACCGGCATCGCCGCCGCGATCGAGCTTGCCTATCAACTGGCGCGCTCGGGCTTCAACGCGCGGCTGGCGCAGCGCGTCGCCCAAAGCATCCCGCCCGGCGATGACGACACCGGGACCGAGGGCGCGCCCGCCGATACCGGCACGGAGGGCCCCGACACGGCGGGTAGCGACACGGCCGACACCAACACGACGGGCGCCGACACGGCCGGCAGCGATACGCCCGGCGCCGATACGTCAGGCACCGAGTCCAAAGACGCCGATTCCGACGGCGCAAACCCCGCAGAGCCGTCACGATGACCGACCGACCCACAACCCGGGCGGTGGTCCGCGGCACCGGACATTATCTGCCCGAGCGCGTCATTCCGAACAGTTGGTTCGAATCCAAGGTGGACACCACCGACGAATGGATCCGCACCCGGACCGGGATCGAACGGCGCCATTTCGCCGCCGAGGGCCAGACCACTTCGGATCTGGCGATTCGCGCGGCCCGCGCCGCGCTGGAGAACGCCGGCATCGCGGCCGATCAGATCGACACGATCATCGTCGCCACCTCGACCCCCGACCTGACCTTTCCCGCCGTCGCCACCATGGTGCAGGCCGGGCTGGGCATGAAACACGGCTTTGCCTTTGACGTGCAGGCGGTCTGCGCCGGTTTTGTCTACGCGCTGGCCAATGCCGACGCGATGATCCGTGCCGGTCAGGCCAAGCGTGTGCTGGTCATCGGGGCCGAGACGTTCAGCCGGATCATGGATTGGACCGACCGGGGAACCTGCGTGCTGTTCGGCGACGGCGCGGGCGCGCTGGTGCTTGAGGCGGCCGAGGGTCAGGGCAGTTCTGCGGATCGCGGCATCCTGTCCTCGGATCTGAACAGCGACGGCACCTATCGCGATCTGCTGTATGTGGACGGCGGCGTGTCAACCACGGGGACCGCCGGATATCTGCGCATGCAGGGCAATCTGGTGTTTCGTCACGCCGTCGAAAAACTGGCCGAAACCGCGCATCGCGCGCTGGAGCGCGCCGGCCTGACCGCCGATCAGGTCGACTGGCTGGTGCCGCATCAGGCCAATCTGCGCATCATCAGCGCCACCGCCCAGAAGATGGGCCTGCCGATGGAGAAGGTCGTGCTGACCGTCGCCGATCACGGCAATACCTCAGCCGCCTCGATCCCGCTGGCGCTATCGACCGCGGCAGCCGAAGGCAGGCTGACCGAAGGCGATGTGATCGTGACCGAGGCGATCGGCGGCGGTCTGTCATGGGGCAGCGTCGTCCTGCGCTGGTAAGGCACCTTTTCGCATTCCCACCCGGGCCACGGATCGCGCCGGCGGTTATTTAAGCTGGCTGTCCTTGCTGCCGCGCCGGTTTATCCCGCCCCTTGCGCGGAAGGTGGCCTCGTTGCCCTGCTGGCAGGCAACGCACAGCCGCACGCCGGGCACCGCCTCGCGCCGGCCCTGGGGGATCGGCTCGCCGCATTCCTCGCATTCGGCCAGGCTTTCGCCGCGCGGCCTGCTTTGCCGCAGCCGGGCCAGTTCATCATTGACCGATGCCTCGATCTGCTCGTTCACCGCGCCGTCCTGCGCCCAACCGCCTGCCATGCCGCGTCCATTCCCATCTGTTCACCGTAAGATTTAGGCATCCAAGGGCGGCATTTCAAATCGCCCGGGCAGCTAAAGGGCCCATCGCTTAACCCACGATTTTTGAACAGATATCCACAAGAACCGGGAACAATTCCGGGCGCCGGATCGTTGACTCACCGTTGGAATTGCCGCAATCTTGCGCGCAGTCGAGAGGTACCCGCATGAGCGATCGAACCCTGACCCGCATGGATCTGGCCGAGGCCGTCTTCCGTGAGGTGGGTCTGTCCCGACACGAATCCGCGCAATTGGTCGAATCGGTGCTCAGTCACATTTCGGACGCTCTGGTTGCCGGTGAAACCGTCAAGATTTCGTCCTTCGGCACGTTTTCGGTCCGCAACAAAAGCGAACGCATCGGCCGCAATCCGAAAACCGGCGAGGAAGTGCCGATCACGCCGCGGCGGGTCCTGTCCTTCCGGCCCTCGCATCTGATGCGCGACCGCGTCGCGGCCGGCAACGAAGGCTGAGGGGCGGATGGCCGGGACCGATCAGCAATCGCAGGGCAAGGCCCCGGGCGCATTCCGGTCGATCGGCGAAGTATCCGAAATCATCGGTGTGGCGCCGCATGTGCTGCGCTATTGGGAACGGCAATTCCCCAACCTGTCGCCGGTAAAGCGTGGCGACGGACGGCGCTATTACCGCCCCGAGGACGTGACCCTGATCGCTGGATTGTTCGTGGCCATGCGGATCGAGGGCATGGCCATTCGCGGCGTCAAGCGGCAGTTGAAACTGGATCGCGGCGCCGGGTTGCGCATCAAGGGCGCCGCCCATCTTGGGCTTGACGCCGATGCGGCCGAAGCGCCCCCCGCAGCCGCGCCCGCACCCGATCGCGCCGGGACGACGACCGCCGCCGCCCCGCCGCCTGCCCCCCCGCCGCCTGCCCGCTCGCCGCCTGCCGCTGCGGCCGTCACCGACACCGCCGCCGAACCCGGGGACAGCGCGTCGCCCAAGGCAAGCGTCGCCGCACGCCGTGCGCGCAGCCGGACCCGCCCCGCCCCGGCCGCGCCGCCATCGCTGCCGCTTTTCCCCGAACTTGCGGCACAGGCGGCCGAACCGGACACGGGCGTGCCCCCCGAGCCGCGCCCGGCCACGGCGCCTGTGGAAACCGCATGGATCATCCGGCTTGGCGATCTTTCCGACGCGCTGCGCCACTGGCCGCCGACCCGGCCCGTCCCCGATCAGGCGCGCGCTTTGCACGACCGGCTTGTCACGATTGCGGGCTGATCGCCTGCCCCGGACGCAGCATTCCGGCGCGCCGAGTAACCCTTGCGCCCGGCGGCAAATTCTTCGTCGCGCCCCCTTGCCCCGGCCGGTGACTTCGCCCTATATGGCCCGCGTCGGGCTGTGGCGCAGTCTGGTTAGCGCGTCCGTCTGGGGGGCGGAAGGTCGTGAGTTCGAATCTCACCAGCCCGACCATTTACGAAACGCCCATTCCGCTGGCCGGGATGGGCGTTCGCATTTTCCGCCATCCCGTCCCTCCCCCCGGCTGACGAAGGTCCCGCAATGAATGGTGTCCTGCCCGACCATCAGATCAACCGCCTGATCGCCGACGGCGCGATTGCCGCCGACACCCCGATCGGCGCCGGGCAGGTTCAACCCGCAAGCCTCGATCTGCGGCTGGGGACAAAGGCGGTGCGGCTGCGCGCCTCGTTCCTGTCGGGACAGGGCAAGCGGGTCGCGGATCGTCTGGACGATTTCGCCATGCACAGCATGGATCTGCGCGACGGGGCGGTGCTGGAAAAGGGCTGCGTCTATCTGGTCCCACTGATGGAGCGGTTGCGCCTGCCCAAGGGGGTGGTGGCGGCCGCGAACGCCAAAAGCTCGACCGGGCGGCTGGACCTGCTGACCCGGCTGATCGCCGATGACGGGACCGAGTTCGACCGCCTTCCCGACGGCTATGAAGGCCCGCTTTATGCCGAGATCTGCCCGCGTTCCTTCTCGGTCCTCGTGCGGCCGGGCATGCGGCTTAACCAGTTGCGGCTGCGACAGGGGCAGGCGGTTCTGGACGATGCGGCGCTTTCGGCGTTGCACGGCAAGGATCCGCTGGTCGATGGGCCGGCGTTGATCGACGGCGGGCTTGGTTTCTCGGTCGATCTGTCGGCCCGCGGCGGGTCGGCGGGCGATCGGTCGGCGGCCGATCGGTCGGGGGGCGATCAATCGGCAGGCGGCCTGGTCGGCTATCGCGCCAAGAAACATACCGGCGTGATCGACCTTGACCGGATCGGCAGCTATCCGGCGGCCGAGTTCTGGGACCGGCTTTCCGCGCCGGACCGCCGGCTGATCCTTGACCCCGGCGCCTTCTACATCCTCGTCAGCCGCGAGGCGGTCATCATCCCCCCCGATTACGCCGCCGAGATGTCGCCCTATCTGGCGATGGTGGGTGAGTTCCGGGTGCATTACGCGGGATTTTTCGACCCCGGGTTCGGTCATGGCGCGGCCAATGGCACCGGCTCACGCGGGGTGCTGGAGGTGCGCTGCCACGAGGCGCCCTTTGCGCTGGAGCATGGCCAAAGCGTCGGGCGTCTGGTGTATGAGCGGATGGCGGCGCGCCCCGACCGGCTGTATGGCGCCGATCTGAAATCGAATTATCAGGGACAGGGGTTGAAACTGTCCAAGCATTTCAACGACTGACGCGGCTGCGCGCCCCGGCCCTGATCTTCATCGGCCCTGATCATCAGCGGCCCCCGATCGTCAGTGGCCCCCGATCGTCAGCGGCCGATGCGCCGGGTGATCCGGGCGGCCTGACGGGCGCGTTTGGTGGCGGCGCGTATATCGCGGGCCTGCTTGGCCTCTTCGGGCGTCATGCGGCGCTGCGCCTGCCCCGGCGTGCGCTGCTGTTTCGATTTGCCGCCGGCCATCATGTTGATACCGCTGTCGATGCCGCGCCGCATCAGACGGTTCGCCAACTGCCGGAAGAACATGTTTATAAGCTGATTGAAATTCATCCCGTCACCTCAATCCGAACCGGGCTGGCCCTGCGGGTCATCTTCGAACAGGTCGTCATCGAAATCGTCGATTCTGCCTGCCGGTTCGTCATCGTCATCCATATGCTCATTGCCGCCGCGCGCAACAAGGTCCGGCATGCCGTCCTGACCGGGCGGCCGCGATTCCAGCAGCCCCGCCGCGCGCAGATCGGAAAGCCCGGGCAGATCGCGGGCGCTTTCCAGACCGAAATGGTCCAGAAACCCCTCGGTCACGACGAACGTCACCGGGCGCCCCGGCGTCATCCTGCGGCGGCCGGGACGGACCCATTCCATTTCCAGAAGCTGGTCGAGCGTGCCCCGGCTGACCGCGACGCCGCGAATTTCCTCGATCTCAGCGCGGGTGACGGGCTGATGATAGGCGATGATGGCCAGGGTCTCGATGGCGGCGCGGGACAGGCGGCGTTCTTCCAGCGTCTCGTTCTGCATCAGAAAACCCAGATCCGGCGCGGTGCGGATCGCCCAGGCCTCGCCAACCCGCATAAGCTGAACGCCCCGCCCCTCATAGCGGCGGCGCAGGCTGGCCACGGCCTCGGCCGGGTCACAGCCCCGGGGCAGCCGTTCGGCCAGATCGCGCAGCGACAGCGGCCGGGCCGAGGCGAACAGGACCGCCTCGACCATACGTTCCTGTTCCTCGATCGGCGGCGGCGGAAAGCGCATCGGATCGGCGGCATCATCCGCGCCGCTTCCGGTCGCGCCGGTTTCGGTCGTGGCATCGGCCGCGCCGGTTTCCGGCGGATCCTGTTCGGGCAATGTGCTGTCGGTGCTCACGGGGTCCTGCGGCGGATCGAGATCGGGGCGAAGGTTTCGGACTGGCGCAGCTCCACCTGCCCCTGACGCGCAAGCTCCAGCGTCGCGGCGAATGTGGCGGCGGTGGCCGAGCGGCGGCGTTCCGGCCGGCCGTCCCAGCCCTCGGGCAGGAACTCGGCCAGATCGGTCCAGTCGGGGGCAAAACCGATCAGGCGGCGCAGCCGGTCAAGCGCCTGCTCCATGGTGAAAACGTCATGGCGGTCAAAGGCATAGGGGCGGAACTCATCCTTCGTGCGCAGCCGCGCATAGGCCCGCATCAGGTCGATCAGACCGGCCTGCCAGCGGATCTTTCGATGCGTGACGAGCTGTTCGGGCATGCCGCGCTGAAACCGGTCGCGCCCCAGCCGGTCGCGCGCCATCAGCCGGGCGCCCGCTTCGCGCATGGCGTTCAGCCGTTCAAGCTGAAAGGCCAGATGCGCGGCCAGATCCTCGGCCGAAGGACCCTCGGCCTCGGGGTCGGGCGGCAGCAGCAGGCGCGATTTCAGGAACGCGAGCCACGCCGCCATGACCAGATAATCGGCCGCAAGCTCGATCCGCAGGCGCCGCGCGGTTTCGACGAAGGCCAGATATTGTTCGGCCAGTTGCAGGACCGAGACCTTCATCAGATCGACTTTCTGGGTCCGCGACAGCGTCAGCAAAAGATCAAGCGGCCCCTCGAACCCCTCGACATCGACGATCAGCGCCTCCGAGGCGACGCGCTCGGCGACATCGGCGCCGGGCGCCTCTGCGATCGGCAGATCAAGCTGCTGCCCGGCGTTCTCAGCCTCGCCCACAAGGCGCAGCCTGGGCGGGGCGGAGGTCGGTTTTTGCGGCCTGTCGGTCACGTCCGGGATCCTGAGAAAGAAGCGTGGCGGGACCAGTGTCACCCTGCCACGGCACGAGTCAACAGCCCAGTCGCCGGACCTGTCGCCGGAACGGTCAGGCGGCGCCGACCAGCCCCGCGAACTCGGCCCGAATCCGGGCGATCTCGGCCCCATCCGGCACCGCTGCGCCGCGCAGGGCCAGCGCGCGGTTCGCCCGCCGGGCAGCGGCCTCGGTCAGCGTGCCCGAGGCGGCGGCGACGGCGGTCATGTCGGTCATGACGCCGTGGCAGCTCAGCACCACGTCGCAACCGGCGGCGATGGCGGCGGCCGATCGCTCGGCCTCGGTCCCGCTGAGCGCCTTCATCGAAATGTCGTCGGTCATCAGCAGGCCGTCAAAGCCGATGGCCTCGCGGATGATCCCGATCAGCGTCGGCGAAATCGTCGCCGGCCGGGTGTCCAGCGCGGTGAACAGGATATGGCCGGTCATCGCCATGGGCAGATCGGCCAGCGCGCGGAACGGCGCGAAATCCCGCGCCTCAAGCTCGGCCAGCCCGTCCGGGACGGCGGGCAGATCGTGATGGCTGTCGGCAACCGCGCGGCCATGGCCCGGCATGTGCTTGATGACCGGCAGAACGCCCGCCTCCAGAAGCCCGTCGGCGGCGGCGCGGCCAAGCTCGATCACGGTTTCCACATCCTCGCCCAGACAGCGGTTGCGCAGGAAGGGATGAGTTTCGGGCTGGGCGATGTCCAGCGTCGGGGCGCAATCGGCGTCGATGCCGACCTCGCGCAGTTCGGCCCCGATCAGGCGATAGCGCAGCCGCATCGCGCGCGCGCCCAAGGGCGCCTGATCAAGGGGCGGCATCCATTCGGTCCAATGGGGCGCGCGCAGGCGTTGCACCCGGCCGCCTTCCTGATCGACCAGGATCATCGCGTCACGGCCGACCGCATCGCGCAGCTTGCCGGTCAGCCGGGTCAGTTGAGCGGGGTCCTGAACGTTGCGGGCGAACAGGATGAAGCCCAAGGGATCGGCGTCGCGAAAGAAATCCCGTTCGGCCGGGGTCAGATCGACGCCTTCCAGCCCGAAGATCGCCGCCCCGGTCCTGCCGGCGGCGACCCTGCCCGTCGTCGGTTCGGTCATTTCGCCGTCGCGGCAATGCAGGCGGCGTTCTTGGCGACCAATGCGGCGCAGAACCGGCGCGCCTCGTCCTTGCTTTCAAAGCCGGCGACGCGCAGGCGCACGAAGGTGCGGCCGTTGCTTTCGGCGGTCTGGATCACCCGGCCCTTGCCATCGAACAGCGACCCGAACCTGCCGGTAAGACGGGCCCATTCGGATTCCGCATCGGCCTGCGTGTCGAAAGCGCCGATCTGAACCAGCGCGGTGCCGGCGGGGATGGCGCCGGGATCGACCGCGCGCACCGGGGTGGCCGGGGCGGCAGCGGGGGTCGCCCGCGCCGCCTCGTCGGCGGCCGCGG
>NZ_JBHUEN010000005.1:0-7167 GCF_042680785.1 Paracoccus pacificus | reverse complement strand
GCCGGACCCGCCGCAGCCGCCTGGGGCGCCGTCCGCCTTCCGGCCGGACGGGCAAGGGGTCTGTCGCTTTGTGCCACGGCGCGCGACCCTTGCGGGACCGCGACCTGCGGCTTGATCTGATTGGCCTGGCCAAGCGCGGCCGAGACGGCGCTTTCCTGAACCGGGGTCACGCCATCGGCTTCGGTCACCGCATCGCTGATCGAGGGTTCGCCATCCGGGACCGCGATCGGGTCGAGATCCTCGGGCACCGACATGTCGTCAAGATCGGTCGCGGCGGGACGTGCGGTCGCGCCGAATTCGCCCATGGCGACGTCTTCCTCGGTCAGGCCGGTGGGTGCGGGGGCGACGCCGATCTCGTTCGGCAGCGTCGGTTCGCCGCCGGCGGCGACCGTGTTCACCGAAAGCCCGGTATGAACCGAAAGCTGACCGCCGGGTTCCTCGGGCGAGGTGCGCGCCTCGCCTTCCAGCGCACGGATGATCGGGATCCCGGACACGTCGCGGACCACCAGCCGATAGCCCCAGACCGCCAGCCCGATCAGCAGCAGGACCGAGACCAGCGCCCCGACCCAGTTCGCGGTGCGCGCCATGGTGGCGGCCCAGCCGCGGCGGCCGGCGGCGATATCGGCCTCGGCATCCGCGGAATAGGCGGCGAAATCTTCGGCCTCGTCGTCGTAATCGGCGTCAACGCGGCGATGTTCATAGGGGTATTCTGAACGCGACGCGAAACCGCGATGCGAATCGTCACTTCCGCCGCTGCGGAGCTCCAGAACTGCCATTCCTGCCTGCCTGCCGGTTTGCCGGCTATATGTTACTGCTCTCGTTCAGACCCGGCAGGCGCCTTGATCAGCGCATTTCTTTGGCCGGAGTCACGCCCAGAATACCAAGACCTGCGGAAATAACAACGGCAACCGCCCGTGCGAGCGCGATTTTTGCTTGCGAGCCCGCCGGATCGTCCGGCTGGACGAAACGCATCGACGGATCGTCATTGCCGCGATTCCACAGCGAATGCAGGTCGGACGCGATCTCGTACAGGAAAAACGCGACCCGGTGGGGCTCATTGGCGCGGGCGGCGATCTCGACGATCCGGGGCCATTCGGCGACCTTGCGCGCCAGTTCAAGCTGCGCGGGCTGGTTCAGCCGGCTAAGATCCGCCGCCGAAAGCGCGGCGTCCGATACGTCGATGCCGGCTTCGGTCGCCCGGCGCAGGACCGAGTTCACCCGCGCGCTGGCGTATTGCACGTACCAGACCGGGTTGTCCTTGGACTGTTCCAGAACCTTGTCGAAGTCGAAATCAAGCGGCGCGTCGTTCTTGCGCGTCAGCATGACAAAGCGGGTCACGTCGGCCCCCGCCTGCTCGACCACGTCGCGCAGCGTGACGAAGGTGCCGGCGCGTTTGGACATCTTGAACGGCGCGCCGTTCTTGAACAGGCGCACAAGCTGGATCAGCTTGATGTCCAGCGGCACCTTGCCTTCGGTCAGGGCGCTGACGGCGGCCTTCATGCGCTTGACGTAACCGCCGTGATCGGCGCCGAAAATGTCGATGAGCTGATCGAAGCCGCGCTCGGTCTTGTCGAAATGATAGGCGATGTCGGGCGCGAAATAGGTCCAGCTTCCGTCCGATTTCCGCACCGGCCGGTCCTGATCGTCGCCGTAATCGGTCGAACGGAACAGGGTCTGTTCCCGTTCTTCCCAATCCTCGGGCAGCTTGCCTTTCGGCGGCTCCAGCGTGCCCTGATAGACCAGACCCGCCTTGTCCAGCCGGTCCAGCGCGGATTCGATCCTGCCGGTGCCGAACAGCGCCTTTTCGGATGAGAACACATCCATGCTGACACCCAGAAGGGCCAGATCCTCGCGGATCATCTTCATCATCTCGGCGGTGGCAAAGTCGCGCACCTCGGCCAGCCATTCATCTTCGGGTTTATCCAACAGGCTGTCGCCGTATTTTTCCTTGAGCGCCTGCCCCACCGGGATCAGGTAATCGCCGGGATAAAGCCCTTCGGCGATGGTCGGCTCCTGTCCGTTCGCCTCGCGGTAACGCTCATAGGCGGAGCGCGCCAGCACATCGACCTGCGCGCCGCCGTCGTTGATGTAATATTCGCGCGTGACGTCGAAACCGGCGAAATCCAGCAGCGCGGCCAGCGCATCGCCGAACACCGCGCCGCGGGTATGGCCGACATGCATCGGGCCGGTCGGGTTGGCGCTGACGAATTCCACGTTGACCCGGGTGCCCTTGCCCATGTCCGAGCGGCCGTAATCGGCGCCCTCGCGGATCGCATCGCTGATCACGCCGCGCCACTGGTCGGGGTTCAGGCGCAGGTTGATGAAACCGGGGCCGGCGATCTCGGCCGTCTCGATGCGCGGATCGCGGCCCAGATGCGAGACCAGCAGGGTGGCGATGTCGCGCGGCTTCATCGCCGCCGGCTTGGCCAGCACCATGGCGGCGTTCGTCGCCATGTCCCCATGCCCGGCATCGCGCGGCGGCTCGACCGTGACGGCGCTGAAATCTAGGCCCGAGGGCAGTTCGGCGGCGGCGGTCATGTCCTGAAGGGCGCGAAGGACGCTGGCGCGGATATCGGCAAATAGGTTCATCATCGGTTCCTGTGGGCCCGGGTCCTCCGGGCGAAAATCGGCTGCATTAGGCTATGCCCCTGCGAGGGGGGGCGCGTCAACCAGACTAAGCGCTTGCGGCCGGATCCGTCCGGTCGGGCAGCGGGGTGACCCGTTCGGCGCCCGGATCGCCCGTCGCGGACAGCGCCGATGCCGGGGTCGCGTCGGTCGCGGCCTTGCGGATCGCCTCGGCGATCTCGGGCGGGATCAGCGAGATGATGCGGGTCCCGGCCCCGCCCTTCAGGCTCGCGTCATCCGCGACGAAGCTGATTACCCTCTTGTCCGAGACGAGGATCAGCGGCAACACCCCCGGCCGCGCCGCGCGCCAATCCTCAAGCGTGTATTCATCGGTCAGGCGGGTGGTGCGGAAAATCCAGCCTTCCCGCAACATATCTTCAAGCTGGGTCAGCGTCTGGCCACCGTTCAGCGTCTGGCCGCCCAAACCCGCCGGCAGGCTGTGGCGTGGCCGGTCATCCTTGTGGCGGACCACCTGCCAGATCGCATCGCGGCCGAATTCCGGGGCAAGGTCGGTGGCGACCAGCGTGTTATAGGCGTCGTTGTCGGTCGCCGCGAGAATATCTTGGAATGCGATGAACTCGACGCTGTTCTCGGCCGCCTCGCCCAGAATATCGCCGTAAAAGACCGGTATCCCCTCGGATCGCGGCAGACGCAGATGGGCAAGGTTCGGATCGGCAATCAGGACGTCGACCTCTTGATTCTTCAGCGCCTTGGCCAGCCCGGTGGTGAAGCGGTTGCCGCCGACGATCAGCAGCCCCGGCGCCCCCGAGCCCGACACGCCGAGAGATCGCGCAAGGGGCGCCAGCGTGAACCCGTGCAGCACCACCGTGACCAGCACCAGCGCAAAGGCCAAGGGCGCGATCAGCGCACCGTCCTCGATCCCGACCTGCACCAGTTGATTGCCGAAAATGCCCGAAACCGCGACCAGCACCACACCGCGCGGCCCGGTCAAGGCGATCAGCAGTTGTTCGTTGAAGGGCAGGTTGGTGCCGCGCAGCGACAAAAGCACCGTCAGGGGCCGCGCCACCAGAACCACCAGCAGGACGAACAACCCCGCCCGCCAGTTGAGCTGACCCAACACCGCGAAATCCATCGAGGCCGCGATCAGGATGAACACGCCCGACACCAGCAGGATGGTCGCATGTTCCTTGAACCGGTACAGTTCGGAATAGCTGGGAAGCTCGGCATTCGCGATGACCAGCCCCATGATCGTCACCGCCAGAAGCCCGCTTTCATGCAGCCATGTATCGGCAAGCGCGAATGCGGCCAGAACGGTCACGAACAGGACCGGCACCTTCATGTATTCCGGCACCAGATTACGCCGGAACGCCGCCGTGATCGCCACCCCCGCGGCCAGCCCGATGGCGGTGGCAAAGGCGATGCCGCCGGTCACGGTCCAGAACGCATCGGTCCATGTGATCGCGGTATAGCTGGCAAGCACGGCCTCGAGCGCCAGAACAGCCACCAGAACCCCGATCGGGTCGTTGACAATCGCCTCCCATTGCAGGACCTGCGCGGGCCGCGACGGCAGCCGCGCCTGACGCAGCATCGGCGCGATCACGGTCGGACCGGTGACGATCATCACGCCGCCGAAAACGATCGAGCTTTCCCAGCCGAGCCCCGCGCCCCACGCCAGCGCGAGCGAGCTGAACAGCCAGCCGAGCGGCCCGCCGATCCAGACCAGACGCCGCACCGCCGGCCGCGCGTCCGCCAGACTGCGGAAGTTGAGCGTGAGGCCGCCCTCGAACAGGATGATCGCCACCGCCACGCTGATAAGCGGCTGAACCAGCGGGCCGATATCGCGATCGGGGATGAACAGCCCGGTCGCCGGGCCGACCAGCAGACCGACGGCAAGCATCAGCACGATGGCCGGCAGTTGGAACCGCCACGCCAGCCATTGCGCACCCACCCCCAACATGCCGACAAGGGCGATGGCCTGCACCGGGTTCAGAAGTGCTTCGGTCTGTCCTGCGTCCATGAGGGGGGGCTCCGTCAAAAAACCGATACCGATCAGGTCGTCACCCTGCATGCTGCAGCGCGGCAGAAAAACAACCACCCGGGGCAAATGTGGTTCCCGCCGCAGCAAACCCTGATATTTATTGACGAAACGCACCTTTTGGTCTAGGCGCAAGCGTCCGCATCCGGCGGACGACCCAGGGGCGCCCGGAACTGCGTCCCGTCATTGCCCGCAATTCATGCCGGCTGCTCGACTGGACGCTGTTACAAATGACCAAATTTTCCGATCTTAAGCTGGACCCCCGCGTCCTGACCGCCATCGCCGATGCCGGCTATGAGAACCCGACCCCGATTCAGGCCGGCGCCATCCCGCCCGCGCTTGAAGGCCGCGACGTTCTGGGAATCGCCCAGACCGGCACCGGCAAGACAGCCAGCTTCACGCTGCCGATGATCACGCTGCTGGGCCGTGGCCGGGCGCGGGCGCGGATGCCGCGTTCGCTGGTCCTGTGCCCGACGCGGGAACTGGCCGCGCAAGTGGCCGAGAATTTCGACATCTATGCCAAGAACACGCGGCTGACCAAGGCGCTGCTGATCGGCGGCGTCAGCTTTGCCGATCAGGACCGGCTGATCGACCGCGGCGTCGATGTGCTGATCGCGACGCCGGGCCGGCTGCTCGACCATTTCGAACGCGGCAAACTGCTGCTGACCGGCGTCCAGATCATGGTCGTGGACGAGGCCGACCGGATGCTGGACATGGGGTTCATCCCGGATATCGAGCGTATCTTCCAGCTGACCCCCTTTACCCGCCAGACCCTGTTCTTCAGCGCCACCATGGCGCCCGAGATCGAGCGGATCACCAACACCTTCCTGCACAGCCCGGTACGGATCGAGGTCGCGCGTCAGGCCACCACCAGCGAAACCATCACCCAGAAGCTGATCGAGATCACCCCCACCCGCAAGGATCAGACCGCCAAGCAGAAGCGCGAGCTTTTGCGGGCGCTGATCAACGCCGAGGGCGAGGAGCTGAAGAACGCGATCATCTTCTGCAACCGCAAGACCGAGGTCGACATCGTTGCCAAATCGCTGAAGGCGCACGGGTTTGATGCCGCGCCGATCCATGGCGATCTGGACCAGTCGCAGCGTATGCGCACGCTGGACGGGTTCCGCGACGGCACGCTGCGGTTCCTGATCGCCTCGGACGTGGCGGCGCGCGGGCTCGACATTCCGGCGGTCAGCCATGTGTTCAACTTCGACCTGCCGAGCCATGCCGAGGATTACGTTCACCGCATCGGCCGCACCGGCCGCGCCGGGCGCAAGGGCACCGCGATCTCGATCGCGGTTCCGGCGGATGAAAAATATCTGGCGGGGATTGAGGGTCTGGTGAAACAGGCGATCCCGCGCGCGCCGATCCCCGAGGGCTTTGCGCTTTCGGATGCGGCGACCGGCGCACCGCGTCCGCGTGGCGACGATCGCGGCGGGCGCGGGGATCGGGGCGGTCGCGACCGCAGGCGCGGACGCCGCGATGAAGGACGCGGTGATGAACGGCCGCGTGAGGCCGTGGCGACCGAAGCCGCACCTGCCGGGACCATGCGCGACGACAGGCAACAGCGCGGCAACGACGGGCGTCACCGCGATGGCCAGCGCGAGCGGGGTCACGAGGATCATGGCCGCGATGAGCGTCGCCCGGACAACCGCGCCCGTGACGACCGCGGTCGTGATGACCGGAGCCGGGACGATCGCGGCCGGGATGAGCGCGGCCGGGATGAGCGCACCCATGACGACCGCAACCGCGACCATCATCGGGGCCGCGACGGGCGTGACCGCGACAACCGGGGGCGCGACAGCCGCGACCGCCATGGCGTGATGGGCATGGGCGACCATGTGCCCGACTTCCTGTTGCGCAGCTTCCGCCCGCGCGAGGATGATGCCGCCGGTTCGGCCGCCGAACCGCCGGTCGAGGCTCAGGTGACCGTGGCGCAAGCCACGACGGAACCCGCCGCCAAGGCGCCGTCGCGGAAATCGCGGTCCAGAACCAGAAAATCCGCAGCACCCGAAGCCGCGACCGCAGAAGCGGCTGTGGCAACGGACAGCGCCGCGACCGAGGCGACAGCGCCCGTCGAAATCGCTTCGCCGGCGGTGACGGACGACGCCGCCGCGGCGGCGCCCGAACCTGCCGCCGATGCGGACGCAGCGCCGGAAAAGCCGAAACGGACCCGCCGCCGCACCAAACCCGCAGATGCCGACGCCGCATTGGCGGCCAAGGCCGGAAAGCCCGAGGCGCCCGCCGAAGCCGAAACCGATGCGCCGAAACCCCGCCGCAAACGGGCGACCAAGAAGGACGCCGCTGCCGCCGAAGCCCCGACCGCCGAAGCCGCGCCAACCGAGCCCGCGACCGGGGCGGCCGATGCGCCGGCGGAAAAGCCCAAGCGCAAACGCGCGCCACGCAAAGCCAAAACCGATGCGGCCGCCGCGGCGCCGGGTTCGGACGGCTAAGCTATCCCCTTCGCCGGTCCGATGGGCCGTAAGCGGTCGCTGGCCCCCACTGTCGACTTAGCTTGACGGCTTGAAGTTCCACGGTAGCAGGTC
>NZ_JBHUEN010000004.1:0-8032 GCF_042680785.1 Paracoccus pacificus | reverse complement strand
CCATGCCCCTACCGTCGAACGCCTCCCGCGTCATACCCCGACCGCCGCATTGCTGCAATTTTTAGAGGCGCCCCGATGTAAATACGCAAGGCGGGGGCATTCAGTATCAGGCTGTAGTGTAGAATCGACGGGTCTCTATGCCGCTGGGCGCCATGCGGTAAGGCGTGCGCGAACCCCAGCCCGAAGTGCAACTGCTCAAAAAAGGTTCTATCTGCCTGATGACAAAAGATATGGTGGGATTATTTGTGCGACAATCGGCGGGGACTGGCGGAGGGGATGGGGCTGATATCCAACCTTCTCCAAGTTTCACCCGGGTCGCGATGACAGCTAAAACGGCGCTGCGGGATATTGCTTCCGCGCGAAACTGTATTGCGGAGAGTTCAAGAATTGTCGACTTCACAGATACTTAGCCGTCGGGACCTCTACGACCTTCTCTGGAGCAAACCGATGACGGCGCTTGCACAGGAGTTCGGGATAGGGGTTCAAACTGTCGAACCACTCGCCGCCAGAGGGGGGGCAATACTCACCGCCAATGAAAAGTTGATACTCCTTCGGCAACTTGGCGCCCTTTCTGTTCAAGCGAATTTCAGGGTGATGCCGCCATCGACAACCAGTTCCAGCCCGGTGACATAGCGCGCCTCATCCGAGGCCAGAAACAACGTTGCATTCGCCACGTCCCAAGCGTCACCCATATGGCCCATCGGCACCTGGGCATCGCGCTTGCGCCACATCGCTTCGACATCGCCATCGCCATAGTCCTGCGCAAGCGCGGCCGAGGTCGCGACCATGGGTGTCCGCATCAGGCCGGGAAGGACCGCGTTCACCCTGATCCCGCGGGCGGCGTATTCCACGGCCGTGGTGCGGGTAAGATGGTTCATCGCCGCCTTGGGCGCGTAATAACCGGCATAGGCCACCCCCGACCACCGCAGTGAAGCGACCGACGAGATATTGATGATCGAACCCCGGCCCTGTTCCAGCATCTGCGGGATGACGTGCTTCATCCCCAGAAAACAGGTCTTGAGATTGACATCAAAGGCGCGATCCCAGTCGTCTTCCGACAACTCGACCACGCCCCCGACTGGCGCGATGCCGATATTGTTGACAAGGATATCCACCGCGCCGAAGCGATCCACGCAGGCCCTGCGAACATCGGCAATCTCGGCAGAAACGGTGGCATCAGCGGCATGAGCCACGGCCTCGCCGCCTTCGGCAGCAATCAGGGCGGCTGTTTCCTCGGCGGCGTCGCGGTTGCGATCTACACACATCACCCGCGCACCCTGGCGGGCCAGCGTGACGGCGATTGCCTTGCCATTGCCCCAGCCCGGCCCGATCGAACCTGCCCCCATCACCAACGCGGTCCTGCCGGCGACCCGATCACCCCGCGTCTGCTGCGATTCCATCACTTATCCCCCCAACATCATGTTCGGCAGCGACGTCGTGATCTGCGGAAACGTGAACAGAAGGCTGACGGTAAACAGCTCCATCAGGACAAACCACATGGCACCGCGGAAGACTTGCGGCAGCGGTGTCTGCCGGTCGATGCCGGCGATCACGAAGCAGTTCAGCCCGACCGGAGGTGTCATCAGCCCGATCTCGCACATCTTGACGCAGAGGATGCCAAACCAGATCGGATCGAACCCCAGATGCTGCACGGTAGGGAACATGATGGGCAGGGTGATGACCATCATCGAGAACGCATCAAGAAACATGCCAAGCGGGATGTAGGACAGCAGAAACAGTGCTATGATGACATGCGGCGGCACCCCGGAATCGCTGATGACCGCGGCAAGCTGTTGGGGCAGCTGGATCAGCGTCAGGAAATAACTGAAAATCCCGGCCCCGATCATGGTGAACAGGATCATCACTGTCGTGGTGATGGTCGAGCGGAAGCTTTCGCCCACAGCCGGCATCACCTTGCTGCCGAGTTCGAGGATCAGCATCAGCAGGGCTGCAACCGCACCGACAGCCGCAGCCTCGGTTGGCGTCATCAGGCCAAGGTAGATTCCGCCCAACACTACCAAAAACAGGACAATCACCTGCCAGGCCTTGGTGGTCGAACTCAGCCGCTCGCCCCAGCTACTGCGGGGGGCAAGATTGGCGCGCGGCATGATGCGTCCGGCAATAAGGCGGATGCCTGCCATGAACACGATGGTGGTAAGGATGCCGGGGACGAACCCGGCGACAAGCATCTTGCCAGCCGATGTCTCGGTCAGCGCGGCATAAAAGATCAGCAGGACACTGGGCGGGATAAGCACGCCGAGAATCCCGCCAGCGGCAACGCTGCCTGCGGCGAGCGCAGGATCATAGCCGGCCTTGCGCATCTCGGGCAGGGCCACGGAGCCGACAGTTGCCGCTGTCGCCACTGACGATCCGGAAGTCGCGGCAAAACCTGCGCTGGTCAGGATCCCGGCCATGGCCAGCCCCCCCGGCATGTGTCCGACCCATTTGTTGGCGACATCGAAAAGCCTTCTGCCGATCTGGGCATGATGGGCGAATGCCCCCATCAAGATGAACAGCGGGATGACCGTCAAGGTTGACGTGGCCGTCGAAGAATAGCTGAAGGACTTCAGCCGGTTCATGAGAAACGCAAGGTTCTCGACCAAGATGATGCCGGTCGCACCGGACAACGCGAGGGTCGCGAAAACGGGCGTCCCCAGCGCGAGCAGAATGAAGATGAGTGCGACGGCGATCGAGGCCGCGATGATCGGGTCCATGTGGTCCTCAGTATTCGTGGGGGGCGGCGACGGGTCCAGGAATGTCCCGGTTAGTAGCGACCAGAATTGCCTTGATGACTGCTTGCACTGCGGCAAACCAAAGCCCGGCCGCCAATGCGATCTTGGTCCACCAGATCGGGATTTGCACAACCCCCCAGCGGAATTCCCGTATCGAGAAAGAATAAGCGGCTTCTTGCGTCGAAGGCCAGGCCAGCAAGGCAAAAACCAGTGCCGCCGCCAGCCATGAAAACCCCTCGACCCATGGTCGCACGGACGGTCCCAGCCGGTCGGTCAGCATCGTCACGCGGATATGGGCGTCGTCCCGCAGAGTCCACCCAAGTCCCAGGAACACCACCATAACCATGCTGAGTTCGGACATCTCGAACAGCCCCGGTACCGTCTGGCCGGTGATCGCCCGGGAAATGACGTCAATCGCGGTTCCGAACATCAGGATGGCCATGAAGATCATGGCGATCCAGCCAAGCAGATCCGAAAGCCGCCGGACGACGGAATGAAGTGCGCTCATTGAGATTCCTTTCGCGATGGACGGTGACGGCCCCGCGGTCAGGGCCGCCACTTGCGAGCTTAGATGCTCTCCGCGATCTCCGAAGGCCGCAACATCTTGCCGTTCGGGTCATGTTTGGCGATTGCCTCGTCGATCAGGCGCTGCATCTCGGCGCCATCGATGCCGGCAGGAGTCGCCACGGTGTCGATCCACGCCTGAACCTCCGCGGGCTGGACGGCAGCGCGCGCCGCGGCCAGTTCTTCCTCGGGGAAGGTGGCGAATTTCACGCCCTCGTTCTTGGCGATCGAGACATACTCGGTCAGCGCACCGTTGTAGATTTCGGCGAACTTGCCGGCGTAAAGCTCGTCGGACAGATCCGTGATGGTTTGCCGGACCTGCTCGTCCAGCCCGTCATAGACCTGCTTGTTCATCACCACAGTTGCCGGACCATGCGGGCCGTCGCCGATGTCGTAAAAGTTCGGCGCGACCTCATGGAGCTTGTAGGCAACCGCGGTGATGAAATCGAAGCCATAGACCCCGTCCAGCACCCCGCGTTCCAGCGACTGATAGACTTCGGGCGCGGTCATCGGCACCGGAATGCCGCCGAGCCGCTCGATCACGTCGGTTGCGACGCCATAGCCGCGGATGCGCTTGCCCTTGATCTGTTCGAGCGAGGTGATCGGCTCGCGCATGACCAATGGAGCATAGTTCCACGTCGTCCAGTACAGCACCTGCGAGCGGTGGCGCTGTTCCCATTCGTCGCGCAGCGGCTGGAACTGGTTATAGACATCGTGGCAGACCTGCTGCAGCGCGTCCGACCGGTTCATGCGGAAATACCATTCCAGCCCACGGGTAACGGGAACCTCGGCCTGATAGTAACCGGGCGAGATCAAGGTGATTTCGGACGTGCCGTCGCGGACGGCGGCCAGATGCTCACCAACCTTGTTGAGGCTGCCCGACCAGTAGCTGCGGATCGAGACCTCGCCGTTGGTGCGCTTTTCCAGTTCTTCTAGGAACCACCGGTCGACCCAGGACGGCCCGGCGGTTTCCGAGACATAGCTGTCAAACTTCAGCGATGTAGCGGCGAAAGCCGGCCGCCCGCGTGACATCAGCAGGCCGCTGGCACCAAGACCGGCCCCGTAGGCGAGAAATTCGCGACGTTTCATTTAGTTTCCTCCCGTTCAAGTTCAGTTAGGCGGGGCTTCTATTGCCCCGGTCTCGAGTTGATCCCGCAATTCGGTCTTTAATACCTTGCCGTAGCTGTTCTTGGGCAAGGTGTCCGTGAAGATGTAACGTTTCGGCCGTTTGAAGGCGGCAATCTGGCTGCGGCACCAGCCGTCCAGAGTTGATGCGTCGCAAGTCGCGCAAGACGCGGCAACGACGAATGCCACGACGTTTTCGCCCCATTCGGGGTCCGGCGTGCCAATCACTGATACCTCATGGACAGCCGGGTGCATCAGCAGTGCCTCTTCGACCTCGCGCGGGTAGATGTTGGTCCCGCCCGAGATGATAACGTCCTTGGAACGATCTGTCAGCGTCAGGAACCCGTCCACGTCCATGTGGCCCATGTCGCCGGTGCGCAGCCAGCCATCCACGATGGTCTCGGCCGTGGCCTCGGGGCGATTCCAGTATCCCAACATGACGGTGGCGCCACGCACCATGATCTCGCCTGTCTTGCCGGGGGGCAGGCAACCGCCGTCAGGGGCGCGTATTTCCACCTCGACCGGGGCTTGTGCATATCCCACCGAGGCGCGCCGCGCCCGCCAGTTCGGGTGGCTTTCATCGGCCACCAGATCGCGCGGCAGGACCGAAATGGTCATCGGCGTTTCGCCCTGTCCGTAGATCTGGATGAAGCGCGGGCCGAGCAGCGCCAGCGCCTCGTCAATATCGGCGGCATACATCGGACCGCCGCCATAGGTAATGGTCTTGATCCCTTGACCCGCATAGCCAACCGCCTTCGCCGCCGTGACCAGCCGCTTGATCATCGTCGGCGCGGCAAAGAAGCAAAGCCCGCCGGGATCCCCTGCCAGCGCGATAATCTCGGCCGGGTCGAAACCACCCGATTCCGGGATCACATGGCATGCGCCGGCGCGAATATACGGAAGCGCGTAAAGGCCGGCGCCATGCGACATCGGCGCGGCGTAAAGGCTGTGGTCCCCGGCCTCGATCCGATCCACGTCGATGGCATAGGCAAAGCTCATTGCCATCAGGTTGCCGTGGCTGAGCATCACCCCCTTGGGTCGCCCGGTCGTGCCCGAGGTGTAGAACAACCATGCAACCGCGTCCGCGGGTAGCGATGGTGGTTGCTTCAGGGCGGCGTCCGCTGCGACCGCGCCGCGATAGTCGTCCGAGTCGATGGTGATCTCGGTGCAGCCCTGCGGCAGAAGTCCCTTGTCTGCCATTTCGCCCGCGCGGGTCAGGATTATCCGGGCCGTGCAGTCTTCCAGAATCCACGCCGCCTCGCGTGGGTGCAGCTTGTAGTTGATCGGCACCACCGTCGCGCCGATCCACCAGCAGGCGTGGATCATCTCCAGATATTCGGCACAATTGGCGGTAAAGATCGCGACTCGGTCGCCCTGCCCCAAGCCCCGCCCCGCCAGCTCTCGCGACAACGCCTGTGCCCGGCGGGCGAGCCTGACGTAGTCGCAGAACGACGCCGCACCAACCTTGATCGCGGGCGCGGAAGGTCGCGCCAGCGCTGTCTGGTAAAGCCACTGCGCGATATTCATCAGGCGCGATCTGCCTTGAGGACCGAGGCAAAGTTGGCCACCGCCGTCCCGCCCATGTTGAACACCAGACCGTGCTCGGCGCCCTTGCGTTGCATCTCGCCGGCCTGCCCGGTCAGTTGCCGGAAAGCCAGCGCGTGCATCGAAACGCCCGTGGCCCCAACCGGATGCCCTTTGGCCTTCAGCCCGCCCGAGAGGTTCACCGGCGTCCGGCCCTCGGCGAAGACGATCCCTTCGTCTAGCGCGCGTTCGCCTTGTCCGGCAGGGGCCAGCCCCATGGCCTCGTAGATCAGCAGTTCTGCGATCGTGAAACAGTCATGAACCTCGGCGAAGTCCAGATCGGCGACCGTTATACCCGCCTCGGCAAAGGCCGCGGCAATGGCGCGGCGGGGGCCGTCGAAGGACAGGAAATCACGCTGCGACATCGGCATGATGTCGCTGACATGGGCGGTGCCGGCAAAGCGGACCCGGCGTTTTGCATCCGAAGCCGCGCGTTCCGATTGCAGCACGATCGCGGCCGCGCCGTCGGTGATCAATGAACAATCGGTCAGCCGCAGGGGCGGCGCAATCTCGGGGTTCCGCTCGGACACGGTGGCGCAATCCTCAACCGACATGGGCCGATGCATTTGTGCCAGCGGGTTTTTCATCGCGTTGCCGTGATTCTTGGACGCAATGCGCGCCATCGCCTGCAATGGGTCTTTATAGCGGTCCTGATACTGCCGCGCAGCGATGCCGAAAAGCTGCGGAAAGCTCAGCGCGGCCTCGGCGGCATCGTTTTGATAACCGGCACCCGCCAGTGCCCGCGTGACATCCTCGGTCGAATTCGATGTCATCTTTTCGGCGCCGACGACCAGCACGGTATCCGCCTTGCCCGCAAGAATCGCATTCATCCCGGCGAAGATCGCGGCCGCGCCGGATGCGCAGGCGTTTTCGCAGCGCGTGGCGGGCTTGTATCGCAGGCCGGGATCAGCCTGATGGATCAGGGACGAAGCGAAGGCATCAGGCACCAGGCCAGAGTTGAAATTTCCCAGATAGACCGCATCGACAGCCGCGCCGCTGACGCCCGCATCGGACATTGCCTCGCGTGCCGCATCGACGATCAGGGTTTCCAGGTTGTCGGACAGCCGGCCGAACCGCGTATGGCCATTGCCAGTGATGTAGATGTTCTGTGACATGCGAATCCCTCCCTTTGGCGAAGGACACTCGCATCATTGCCTACGTGGAGATATTCGTAGTAATACGTAGCCAACCACGTAGTTAAAGCGCCCCATGTCCGATATCGAAGCAGGCTTCCTTGCCGCCCCCGTCGCACTTCTGGTCACGCGACATCGCGTCATGGTCGAATTCAATGATGCCTTCATGGCGATGTTCGGCTACCCCCGCGAAGCGATGCAGAACCAGCTGGTGCGAATGCTTTATCCCACGATCAGCGATTACGAGGCGATCGGCGCCCGGGCGGAATCATGGCTGCGCAGCCATGCCGACCATCAAGACGAGCGTTTCATGCAGCGCCGGGACGGGGAAATCTTCATGGCACGCGCGCATGGGCGCACCACGACGCCGTATGATCCTTTTGCGTTTATGGTCTGGGTGTTTACCGAGGCCGCCGGCCGGCCAAGCCGTATCGACCGGCTGACCCGCCGCGAACGCGAAGTCGCCAACCACATCGTGAACGGACGCACCTGCAAGGAAATCGGCCAGTTGCTCGGCATTTCGTACCGAACGGTCGAGGCGCATCGCGGCGCCGTAATGCGTAAGGTCAACGCTCGCAATACCGCTGATCTGGTGTCCAAAGTCACACTGACCTGACCGGCTGCGTCAAAAATCAACGCTCACAGCGGATCGTGATGGCGCGATACCGAAGCGCCGCCCGCCTGCCCGGATCGGTCAGGCCGAGTTCGGCGGCAGGCGATTTTGAATGTGCTACAAGTCGATTTCCGGCCCGTCCGTGACGGCCCGATCCGGCGCAACCGGCAGCTCGGCGGCATCATCACATCCTACACCCGCGACGCGGCGTGAGTGCAGCCTATCCTGCCGAGATTATGGTGGGAAAATACCACCGCGCCGCCATTGACTGGTAAGCGGTC
>NZ_JBHUEN010000003.1:0-211549 GCF_042680785.1 Paracoccus pacificus | reverse complement strand
CCAAGCTCAAGGCCCACCTGCGCAGGATCGGCGCCCGCACTTTCACCGAGGTGTTCAAGGCTATCGGTCAGGTCTGTGACCTATACGGGCCTGACGAGTGCTCAAACTACTTCACCGCCGCCGGATATGTATCAAGTTAAAACCGAAATGCTTTAGGGTCGGGTCCCCCTGGCTGATGAGGCGATCCGTCTACCGCCACGGGCGGAAGCGTTGCGAAACAAACGCGCCACGGACGCCTGACGGTCAGCCCGCAATCAACACCACCATTCAGCTCTCCCGTCGTTTTCGGGCACCATCCGGACGACCCGATGCATGCAGCCCGTCGACAACGCGCCCCGACAAACGGGCGCCGACCAACGGGCTGCGAACAGCGGAAATCCCGCCCAGCCCGGCCCTAGCGAAGCCGACCCGCTGAAGGGCTTCATCGACGGGTAAAATCGGGTTTGAGGTGGTGCATCGCCGAAAGGCGCGCTAGAAGACCACACCCACCCATTGAGGCACCTGTGTCCGACCTGATCCTGCATATCGGCGCGCATAAGACCGCGACCACCGCCCTGCAATCGCTGCTGTCGAAATCGCCCGGCCAGCTTGCTGAATACGACATTATCTATCCGCATATCTCTTGGTGCCAATTCGCACAGCACCGGCTGGCGTTTGGCCTGAAGAACATGCGCGACCCGGCGCGTGGCGACATCCCCGATGCCGCGACCGAGATTGATGGGATCAACGCGACGTTGAAGCGCAATCCCGGAAAGAAAATCCTGATCTCCAGTGAAGAGCTTTTCACTCTTCGTCCAGAGGCGCTCACGCTTTTGCGCGACCGCCTTGACGCGCGCAGCATCCGCATCATCGCCTGCGTCCGCCGACCCGACGAGATGCTGCTGTCGATCTATAATCAAAAGGCCAAGACGCCGAACAATGGCTTTGTCATGCCGTTGAATTTCTTCCTTGAAAAGCCGCGGCAGATTGATCCTGACATCGCTTACGGGCAGCAGCTTGGGAAATGGGCCGACCATTTCGGCACTGAGGCGCTTACGGTGTTCACTTATGAGGCCGGGCCGGTGATGGATAATTTTTTCACCCTGATCGGCATGCCGCCATCGCCCCATAAGGGACCCAAGGTGAATCGCAGCGTTCCCGCCCCGGTGGTCGAGTTGCTGCGGTTCGCCAAGGCGCAGGAATTTCCCGCCCATTTACAGCAAAAGCTTTATAATCTGGCGCTGGAGCGGTTCCAGAATGAGCGGAAGCTTACCCTCACCAACGCTCAGCGCCTGCGCATCCTGCAGATTCTCAAACAGGAATACGACGACATCTTCGCGCGGCTGGGCCGGGAAAACCCATACCCGCCCAGTCTTGTCCGGGACTTGCCTGAAGGGCCGGAACCCACGGCGCCGCTTACCTTTCGAGACCTGCTGTCACTGATCGAATCCCTGATGTAGCGGACGACGGGCATTCCCTAGCCCGTCTTTCCGGTCACATTGTTGAACAAGTCCAGCAAGGTTCTGGCCTCGCGATCGGCCAGAATGTGTCCGTTCGGGGCCGCGGCGATGGTATCACCCTGCGCACCAAGCGCAAATGACATGACCGGCAGCCCCGTCGCCAGCATCTCATGCGTCGCGAACGAGAATGTTTCCGGCACGACCGAGGGCATCAGCCAAGCCTGCACCCGATGAAGCCGGATCAGTGTGGGCAAATCTTCGACGCTGTAACGCCCGGTAACGACGACATTTTCCGGCAGTGGAAACGACAGGTCGAATTCGCCGATCACGACAATGCGGGGCGCGCGGGGCAGCGTCTGCAACTCGGCCGCGACCCTTGACAGATAGCCCGCCCCTTTATGAGCTCCGATCGCGCCAAGCACGCCGATCGTGCCGGACGCGTCCTTAAGCCAGTCTGCATCCCCGACGGCTAGGTCGCCGATGCTGATCTCATGCGGACGGATGACAAGGTTATCGCCGAGATCGGGCCAGACTTCGCGGATGATCCGGGCGCTGCTGGGCGAAAACACCCGCACCTCGTCCGCCTTCATGACAAGACGTCCCCATTCGGCCTGCCATTCGCGCAAAGCCACGACCCGGCCGTCTGCATCCAGGCCTTGGTGGGCCACGTCCGTCGTGTCCTGCGGCGGCACGCCCAGATAATCGCCTTCGGCATTGACCAGCGCATGCGAGGGGCTGACCGGCCAGTAATCGTGGAACAGTACTTCGATCCTGCCGTCCGCGCCGGCCAGATCCCGGACGAGGCCGGGAATCTGGATGCCATGCGGATCCCCCACCCCACAGGAATAGATCAGCCGATGCCCGGAAAGTGGTGCCATCAGACGGCGCAGCAAAGCGGTGTCCTCGACCGCCGCCGAGATCATGCTGCCCTGCCCATGCACCTCGACCCTATAGCGGACCGGGCCGCCCAGACGAATAACCACGGCGGGAAGGCCAAGCTCCACATCCGCCAAGATGGCGCGTCTCAACCAGCTGTCCGCGCCACCGCCCATCGAATGCCCGACATAGACCGGCGCCCGGGTACTCTGACCCGCAGCCATACCCGCCGCCCAGGCCAATGCCAGCGCCAGCCGATGCCCCCGCAACGGGTCCGAGGCGATATAATCCTGCACGTCCTGATCGAAGGCCGGAAAACGGGTCGAGATCAGGCGCCCGTTGGCGCGCATCAGCGCGATCTTGGTATCGCTGCCAAAGGATTGCCCGCCACGGTGCTCGACGAACAGGTTGCCGATGCCCAGATGCCGCATTCCGGCCGCGCGAACCTTTTGGCACCAGTCGACCTCTTCGCCGTAACCCTTGCCGAACACCGGGTCGAATTGGCCGAGTACCGCCAAAGACCGCGCCGACATCGCCATGCAGAAGCCCACGCCCGTCGGCGCCGGGGCGGTCAGCGCGTCGGAGAGGGTGCGCGCCGTTTCGTCCAGCCGATCAGCCAGCCCCTCGGGGATGGCCGAGGACAGGCCGATAATGGGCACGCTGAAGATGGTGGCGTCATTCGACATCGGCGTCACGCTTGCCACGTTCGGGTCGGCGAGGATCGGCGCTAGGATCCGGCTCGCCCAGCCTTCCGGCACCAGCGCGTCGCTGTTCAGCAGAATCAGCGGACGGTCCTTGGGCGCGGCATCGAACGCCTTGTTGACGCTGCCGATGAATCCCAGATTCCGGTCATTCTCCAGAACCGTGACCCGGCCCGGTCTGGCTGCCGCCCAAGCGCGAAGCCACGGTCGCACCCGTTCATCGGTCGAGCAGTCCTCGACCGCGATCAGATGCCACGGCAGGTCAGTATGGGCCTCGACGCGGCGCACAGCCTCCGACACCAGATCGAAAGCATTATATACCGGCAAAACGATGGTGATGGCAGTATCGGCGGCAACGGGCGGCAGGGTGCCGGTGTCAAACAGACCCTTGTCCACCACGAACAGGGCCGGCGGCTCGATCGCCAGGCCAAGCTTGCGGCGCAGCGGGGCAAGGTCGATCGGCTGACGCCGCAACTTCTTCAAAACCACTCCCGGTCCATCAACAGCCGAGATTTTCAAGGTCTTTCCGATGACCCGCAACTGCCAGAGCCGCCACTGCGCAGGGCTCGGCACCGGCAGGGCCAGACGCGTACCATCGGGAAAATACAGCGAGACCGGACCGCTGAGCCACAGCAGGTCAAGATCGAAGCCGGGCCGCCCGCCATCCGTGACGATGTCGGGGCGGCTTTGTGCAACATCGGGACGTTTGAGGGTGCGAAGCAGTTTGCGGCGCTCTGACCCGATTTCCATGACCAGGTCACCACCGCCATACCAACCCGACAGGTGTACGCGCCCCTCGCGATAGCTCAACCGGTCAATGTAGCCGACCGGCTCGACCCCCGGGGCGGCAAGAGGAATACCCGTGAAATCCGCAATGGAAGTGCCCCGCCGTACCTTCTGATACAGTCGCCGGGCCATCAAATTCATCAAATGTCTTCGCTTCTTCTGGGTCGTTTTATGTTCTACAAAACTGTACTAAGACACCCCTGAATGCAAGCGTGCGGCGATACGAACCGCATCCGGATTCGTTCAACGCACGTTAAGGAAAAGGGGGCGCAATGCCGAAATCAGTTCCACCTCGGCAGGGCACGACGGGGCAAGAAAAGATCGTACTGGTAACCGGCGGCGGCGGCTTCATCGGGCAGGCGCTGTTACCGCAACTGGTGGCGGAAGGTTGGCAGGTTCGGAATCTGGACTTCATTCCCGGCCTGTTCGAACATCCCGCGGTCAGCCACTGGCAGGGCAGTTTCACCAACGGCGATCTTCTTCACGAAAGCATGAACGGGGTCGATTGCATCCTGCACCTCGCCTCGACCCATTTCCCACGAGAGGCGAACGCCCATCCCGATGCCGACGCCGCAAGCGGCATCCTCGGCATCATCGCCATGGCGCAAATGGCCGAAGATCGGGGCGTGGGGCGCATCGTCCTCGCGTCGTCGGGCGGGACAGTTTACGGGTCGCCCGAGCAGGTGCCGATCGTCGAAACCCATCCCACCCGTCCGATCACCGCCTATGGCATTTCGAAACTGGCGGCCGAGCATTACCTGCGATTCTTCGACACCCGCGGCATCCGTACCCTTTCGCTGCGGATCGCGAACCCCTATGGACCGGGCCAGAACATCCGCAAGGCACAGGGCGCGCTTACCACTTTTTGCCACCACGCAGCGAAAGGCCTTCCCATCGAAATCTGGGGCGATGGCTCGGTCGAGCGTGATTTCATTCATGTTGATGATGTCGCCCGCGCCCTTGTCCTTGCCGCCGACGCCGAGGCGCATGGAACCGAGATCAACATCGGATCGGGTCAGGGCCTTTCCCTGAACCTGCTGCTGGACCTGATCCGCGAAAACGGATTCAAGCCGGATGTGGTTTATCAGCCGGCACGCAGTTTCGACGTGCCGCGCAACGTGTTGGCGATCGACCGCGCACGCGAATTACTCGGCTGGACGCCGCAAGTCAGGATCGAGACCGGTATCGCGCAGATGTTGCAGGCATTTTCTTAGGATTTGCCGTTGCGCGGCGACGCATGCTTCGTCAAAACAATACGACGACATATTGATCATATTGCAGGCTGGACCGATGCCTTTCATACAGATTCAGAACCAGCGCGTGCTGTTCGTTCATATCCCCAAGACCGGCGGCAGTTCGGTGACGCGCTGGATGCAGGACCTTGGGCGGGTGCGCCTTCACGGCAACACGAAACCCGAAGGGCTCAAAGTCACCTCACAGCACCTGACTTGGACTGACATCGACGCGATGTGGGGGTGCGACGATTTCGACTATGTTTTCACCGTGGTGCGCAATCCGTTTACCCGTATGGCCAGCGAATTCGGGATGCGGCAGAAACTGCGGGAGCAGGGCTTTTTCGGCGGTTCGATGCATTTCCCCTCCTGGCTCGAGCGGGCGCTGATCGACACGCGTAACAACGCCAATCATTTCGACAATCATATTCGCCCACAATGGACCTTCATCAGTGACCGGATGCGAGTCTTTCGCTTTGAGGACGGGATGGAAACAATCCTGCGTGCGGTCAGCGCCGACCTGGGCCTTCCCGCGCCCGCGTCGGTGCCCCATATGCTGTCCTCGGCTGATCCGCAGCGTGCCCCGTTGACGTGGGATCGCGGCGACATCCTGCGGATGCGCGAGTTCTACCAGCAGGATTTCGAGCAATTCGGATATGATATTGAACCTTTGGAAAGCCAACCTGAATGACCGACCTGATCCTGCATATCGGCACCGAAAAGACCGGAAGCACCTCGATTCAATACGCGCTTGCCTCCTGCCGCCAAGAGTTGGCCGCGCGAGGCATCCTATATCCCCGTCTGTTGGGAACGCCGAACCACACCGAAGTCGCTATGATCTCCATGGGCTTCCAGTACGACGATCCCCTGCAGATGCAGGAGCTGGCCCGCACCGGTCTGAGCCTGCCGGATTATACCACCGAGGTTCTGCGGCGACTTGACGACGAAATCGCCCAGACCGACGCGCAAACGGTGCTGTTGTCGAATGAACACTGCCACGGGCGCGTGCTCGGCCGCGAATTCGTCGAGCGGCTGCATGCGCATTTTTCGCCGCGTTTCAGCTCGATCCGGGTGATCGTCTACCTCCGGCGCCAGGATCGGATGGTCGTCAGTCACCATTCGACTCGCCTGCGCGAAGGAGGAGAGGGGCAGGTCTTTCCGCAAAATGGCACGGAATCGCCCTTCTACAACTTTGAGCGGCTGTTGGGCTTTTATGGTGATCTTTTCGGGGACCAGGCAATCACCGTGCGTCTGTTTGAGAGTGACCGCCTGATCGCCAACGACATAGTGCATGATTTTTTCGAGACCGCCGGTCTCGGAATGGCACCGCCTCCTCATAAAATCATCGCCAATCCTTCCGTGTCGCGGCAACAGAGTCGGTTCCTGACACTGTTCAACACCCGCTTTCCGCTGGTCGTGAACGGGGCGCTGAATCCCGAACGCGATCTGGTGGTGCCGGCCATCGAGCAAACGCTGAAAGGTCCGCAGGCCCGCCCTGCACGCGCCGAGGCCCAGGCATTCCTGTCCCGCTTCGACGCCGCGAACACGCGTCTGCGTGACCGTTTTCTGCCCGATCTGGATCGTCCAACGCTGTTCGATACGAATTTCGCCGACTATCCCGAGAAAAGCGACCTTGAAGTGCCCCTTACCGAAGCTGAAATGCTGGAATTCGCTAGCGCGCTTTGGCGTTGGAAGGTTGCGCCCTGACCAACGGCTGTCGCATCGGCCAGCTTACCCCGTCAGCGGCCAGCACATGCGACATTTGCGAACCGCGACGGCGACGGATGAAATACACCGTTTCAAGGACCGGCTTGTGGGCATGACCCGCCGCCAGGGTGACGCGGTTCCAGTGCCAGTCTTCGTGCCCGAAACCTCGGTGCAGATCATTGCCCGCGAATGGCAGGCGGCGATAGGTTTCAACCGGCGCACAGGAAATCGCGGTCCAGTAGTTCGACCATTCCAGATAAAGCGGGTCGAACAGCGTCGATTCGGAATCGACATGCCACCACAGGTTATTTTCAATGCCGAAGACCCGATTACAGGCCGGGTGGAAAATAGCGTCGGGCCGCGACTGAACCGCCCGTATGGCTTCGGTGAACCAGTTCTCGGACACCAGATCATCGGCATCAAGAAAGGTCGCCGCAAAGCCCGAAGCGTTCGCGATACCGACGTTGCGCGCGCGGCCGGGGTCACCTTCGTCAGTCTCGATGAAGGAAACCTCTGCACCCTCCGTCCGGCCGAAGCCGTGGCGCATTATCGCGCGGGTATCGTCGTCGGCGCGGTCCAGAGTCACGATGACCTCCACCGTCACGCCGGCGCGACGCGCATGCGCGATCGCCGCCTGTGCGCTGCGGATCGTGGGTCCCGCCAGAATGCCCTCACGATGGGCGGTGATGATCAGGCTGAGGTCAGTCATCGTTATGTTCTCTGTCCGTCAAGGATCGAATCAAGTTGCCGGCGATACTGCTGCTGGCTGTGGCGCGACCGAGCAAGGTCCATCAATGCCTGTGCGCGAAGCCGCCGCTGATCCGGCGCAGCCAGCATTTCGCGAATGACGCGGACGTAATCCTCGGCCGTCGCGTCTGCCGCCACCGGCCAGCCAGTCTGTTCCGTGATCAGTTCGGGAACGCCGCCGACGGCGCTGGCCACGATGGGGACCCCCCTGCTTGCGATCTCGATCAGGATGGTAGGCAATCCGTCCCATCCCGAGGTATAAAGCCAGCCGTCGCTTTGACCCAGCGGCAATTCGTCAATGCTGGAATAAACGCCCATCAAGGACATGTTCTCGGGCAGTTGCGACATGTCGGGCGGCTGGTCCAGAACCGCTTTACCCCAGCATTTGAAATCGACCTCGGGCATCTGTCGCGCGATCTCCTGCACCAGATCGAAACGCTTCTGACGATCGAACCGGCCGGCCCAGAGAATGCAGGGGCGTGACCGGGTATCGGCAGTTGCCGTCTGCGCCAGAACCGTCGCTTCGTCCGCGCTGGGGTGCATGGTCGGGCTGTAGATCGGTTGCACCCGCTGCGCCATGGCCGGGTCCAGCGCATGCCGCCGGATCAGCGTCGCGGCAAAATCCGCATTGTCGATCAACGCGCAGTCCAGATGCTTCTGAAGCGGGGCGAAGAAGTCGATGGCATAGCCGGCTTCTGTCCCGTCGGGGCGACGGTCGGCGCAGAAATAATAAGTGTAAAGCTCCATGAACTGGCGCATCTGCCCGCCGAACCGCTGCAAGGTTTCATAAGCGGCGCGGCTGTTGACATTGAACAGGCGTCGGGCCTCGACATGGTGCAGAAGTGTGTAAAGAACCTGCGCCCGCAGCGGCATGTCGATCTGCGTCAGCACATCGGACAGATCAGCAGTCGCAACGCCTTCGGGGAACCAGTCGGGACGCTCCCAGTCGGATTGTTCGGTGCGTAACACAAGCACTGATTCGGATCGGTCGGAAAGGGCTTTGGCCAGCACGCCAGCGACAAAATCGGACCCACCGAGCTTGACGAAGGGAACCATGATGACGTTATGAAACCGGCCTTTGGGCAGGCGCTCGACGCAGGCTTTGTACAGGAAGAAAAGATTGTCGTGCCACGGCGGCATGAACGAAGGGATCATTTCCGAATTGATGCCGATCAGCGGTTCGATCGCATTCGCCGCCACGGTCGCCGCCTTCAGCCCGCCGTCGCGGAAATCCTGCATGGCGGCCAGGTCCAATGCCGCCGTACCCGAGGCGGTTTCGGCAAAAACCTTGCCCAGACTGCGACGTGCCGGCAGGTCGTGAATCCGGGGCAGCGCACCGATTGTGACGTTCGGCGTGAACTGGCGCTGTTCGTCAAGCCCATGCAGAATCCAGTGCTCGAAACTCGCGAACAAGCCCGGGTTCACCAAACCGTAATTACGTTCATCAAAGGCGGGTGTCGGCGAAATACCGAGCGCGCGACCGCGGCGCAGCCAGTCGATGAAAGGCGCCTCTTCTGCCGGCTGCATCTGCAACTGCGTAATCTGGCGCGCATAGTGGTCGGCATCGAACAGCGGGCCCGGAGCCTCGCCCTTCGCCAGACCCACGCTAAGGTAATGGACCAAAAGGTCGATGTCGCTGACCCCGGCCAGATCGGGGTGCCGGCGGCGATAATGCGCGGGCGAGAACATGGCAATCAGGATCTTCCCGACATTCAGCGAGATGTTAGCGAACTCATCAACTTCATAGCCTTGCTCGAACAGAAATCCGCGCAGCGGATCCAACAGAAAGCCTGCCCAAAGGTGCACCATGCTCGAGCCGGGCACGAGACTTGTCGAGGGCGGCATCCCCGCCGCGACATAATGTTCCAGCGGGCTGACCGTTCCGGTGGCAAGCTCGGGGAACTGTTCAAGGTAGTGTCGGGTCGAGAAGTCGGGCGAAGGATCGGTGCCCTGCGTCCAGCCGAGCGTCAGATAATGGCGCAGCGGATCCGCACCGCTTTGCTTCAGCGCCGGCCAGTGCATGGCGTAATGTTCGGGATCGAACAGCGCAGACAACCGCGGGTCAACCGGCTGAGCGGCAAGTGCGGCGGCGTGAACCAGAGGTGGAATCCCGGCATCTTCCAAATCGGGATAAACCGCGAGATAGTCGCGCGTTGAGAATGTGGGTGACGGGTTGCGGTTCTCGCGCCAGCCATCTTTTAGGTAGTGCGCGGTCGGATCAATTCCGGCCATACGCACGTCGGTGTTCTGTTTCAGATAAAGACCGGTATCAAAAATATCCTTGATCAACTCTGCCTGCTGCTCAAGCGATGTTGGCAAGTCCAAGGGTTTCAGGGGCTGCATAGTCGCCTCCGGAGTAATAATTCATGGGGGACGTGAAGCAGCCGGGCCGGATTGGCAAGGGTAATCGCGCAACAACCCCGAACCGGCACCAAGCTTTTGTCTGGGCGACGGTCATGGGCCGTCATCACAACGCAGCCAGAACCACGCCGGTAATTCTGAACCGCTGGCAGCAGCGTTGTTGCGAGACCTTGCGGACGTCGCTGTTGTCGATGCCGCAGACAGTTCAGTCCTCACCCAGCACATGCCAGGTCCCGGGCCGGAATGCTTCGTCCAAATCTTGTCATCTAAAATCAGCCAGAGCGCTTTCGCGCGCTTCAAAAAAATTGGCGATCCTGCTTATCGTGCTCCACCTTACTCAACAGAAGATGCCCCCGGCAAGCCGGAGGCATAAAAGAGTGATGGAACCCGCTGTTGGTCACGCGGATTTTATCGGGACAGCCCGGTACGGGCCGCGATGCCATTTTGCGGCATTGCGACAGCCACCATCGGACAGCACCCCAATCTCGCGGCCTTTCGGGATGCCTGCAACATCGTTGTAGGTCCCCGGGCCGTTCCGTGTCCCTTTCGCACGATCATCGCCGGGGAATCCGGTGTGCCAGACCGGAACGAGCGTCGTCGATCCGATCTATCAGAGGCCGCTACCCAGCCGCTAGCGGGCCGCATGCCAACTGATCGACTGCGCCCGGCGGGTCACGAATTCCAGCATCAGACCGATCATCAACAGCGCAATCGTGACATAAAGCGGGTAGTGCCAGTTCGAGTTATGGGGGGTGTAATTGATGAAGGCAAAGCCCCGGGTCTGGTCGATGATGTGAAACAAGGGGTTCCAGTCGAACATGGCCAGCATGAAGCCCGGCAGCGTATTGGCCACGAACATCTTGCCCGACGCGATCATGTTGACGCGCTGATAAATCACCGTGATCGCGCGCCCGGGCCCCGGGAACCAGGCGCTGATCGACCGGAAGATAAGCCCGACGCAACAGCCGGAAAACCACGCCAGCAGCAGCATCGCAAGGCAGCCGCGCCAGCTTTCCATATGCAGCGGCGCGATCGTGGCGGTATAGACGTAGAAGATGACCAGCGATGCGATCACCTGCCGGTAGAGCGCCGCCAAAGCGGCCGAGGTGATCGAGATCGCCGTGTTCATCGGCGTGTGCTTCATCATCGGCGAGGTCGGCCCTTCGGCCATCGCGACCGCCCCCACCGCCGAAACATGGGTCATGTAAAGGAAGATCCCCGACATGATGAACAGGATGAAATCACCCCGCATGGGTGAGCTTCGGATGCCCATGACCGAATAGCTGAGGTAGAATACCAACACCAGCGCGACGCTTTGCAGGATGGACTTGAACAGCCCATAGATCGCGTTGCGGTCGTTCATGCGCAGCTTGTGGACGGTATTGTCGTAGATCAGCGACAGCGTGACCAAGGCTGCCTCGACCATATTGGCCGGGCGACGGGGCGATACGAACATGCCGGCGAACCTTTGCAACTGCGTGACACGCCCGCAACTGTGACCAAGCATATGCTTGCCCAGCACGGATTCCCGTGATCATAAGAGGGTCAGACCCGCCGATCAATGGAAGTGCGGTCCAAAATGCGCTTCAGGCGAAAGGAAAATAGATGGATTTCGAACGATTAACGGTTGAGATGCGTCGGCTCGCCCTTCAGGCGGGCGAGAAAATCATGGAAATCTATGGCAGCGACGACTTCGACACCCGCGCCAAGGCCGACAACTCGCCGGTGACCGCGGCTGATGAGGCGGCGGATGCACTGATCTCGGCCGGGCTCGGCACGGCGTTTCCTGGCGTCACCCTGATCACCGAGGAACAGGCGGCATCGCACAACCAGTCGGCGCCCTCGTTCCTGATCGTCGATCCGCTGGACGGGACCAAGGAATTCGTCCAGCGCCGGGGCGATTTCACCGTCAACATCGCCTATGTCGAAAACGGCGTGCCGGTGCGGGGGGTGGTTTATGCGCCCGCAAAGGGGCGGCTGTTCTATACCACCGCCGACGGCCGCTCGGTCGAGGAAACCGGCCCCTTCGGCGACACCCCCGGCGAGGTTACGCCGATCGGTGTCTCGCCCACGCCCGACAATCGCGGCCTGATGGTGGTGGCGTCGAAATCGCACCGTGATCAGGCGACCGACGATTATATCGCCCGCTACGCGGTGCGTGACATGACCAGCGCCGGATCGTCGCTGAAGTTCTGTCTGGTCGCGACCGGAGAGGCCGATCTTTACCCGCGCCTCGGCCGCACCATGGAGTGGGACACGGCGGCGGGCGACGCGGTTCTGCGCGGCGCGGGCGGCCAGGTCGTGCGCTTTGACGACCACATGCCGCTGACCTATGGCAAACCGGGCTATGAAAACCCGTTCTTCATCGCCTATGCCCCCGGGGTTCTGTTGGCGAAATGAGCGTTCTGGTCGTCATACCCGCGCGCTATCCCTCGACCCGCTATCCGGGCAAGCCGCTGGTCGAATTGCGCGGCGCCACGGGCGTGGCGAAATCCCTGATCCGCCGCAGCTGGGAAGCTGCGGGCGCGGCCGAAGGCGTTGACCGAGTCGTGATCGCGACCGACGACGACCGCATCCGCGACCATGCCGAAGCGTTCGGCGCCGAGGTGGTGATGACCGCGGACAAGCACCGCAACGGCACCGAACGCGTGGCCGAGGCGGTAGCTAAGCTTGGCGGCGCGCCCGAGATCGTGGTCAATCTGCAAGGCGATGCGCCGCTGACCCCGGCGTGGTTCGTCGAAAAGCTGGTTCAGGGCCTGCGCGCCGACAAGAACGCCCGCATGGCGACGCCGGTCCTGCGCAGCACCGGCAAGATGCGGGCCGATCTGCTGGCCGACCGCGCCGCTGGCCGCGTCGGCGGGACAACGGCCGTATTCGGCCATGATCATCAGGCGCTTTATTTCTCGAAAGAGGTCATTCCCTTCGCGGCGGCACCATTCGCCCCCGACGCCCCTACCCCGGTGTTTCATCATGTCGGCGTCTATGCCTATCGCCCCGATGCGCTGGCCGCCTATGCCACATGGCCCGAGGGCGTCCTCGAACGGCTGGAGGGGCTCGAGCAGTTGCGTTTTCTGGAACACGGGCAGCGCATCCTCTGCGTCGAGGTCGAGGCGCGCGGCCGGCAGTTCTGGGAATTGAACAACCCCGAGGACGTCCCGCGCATCGAACGCATGCTGGCCGAAATGGGGGTGGCGTGAGCGGCGCTGAAGCCGCTTTGCCCAATCCGGTTCCCGCCACCGTGGTCGTGGTCTCGCGCCATCGGCCGCGCGATCTGGCGCTGTGCCTGAAGGCCCTGGCGTTGCAGGATCACCCGGCCTTCGCCGTGGTGATCGTCGCCGATCCCTCGGGGCTGGCTGTCCAGACCGATCTGCCTGTCCATCGGATCGGCTTTGACGAAGCGAATATCTCGGCGGCGCGGAACCTTGGGATCAGGGCCGCCGTGACCCCGGTCGTGGCTTTCATCGACGATGACGCGATCGCCGAACCGGGCTGGCTGTCGCGGCTGACCGCCGGCTTTGCCGATCCCCGGGTGATCGCGGCCACGGGCTATGTCCGGGGACCGAACGGGCTTGACTGGCAGGCGCGGGCCGAGCGGGTGACACGGGCGGGCACAACCCTGCCCATCACGGTCACCGGTGATGATCCGGTATTTCTGCCCCCGGACGCTACCGGCCCGATCAGCACCATGGGCACGAACTGCGCCTTTCGCCGCGACGTGCTGATGCAGATCGGCGGATTCGATCCTGCCTTTCGCTTTCATCTGGATGAAACCGACCTGAACATGCGGCTGGCGGCATTGCATCCGCAAGCCCTGACCGCCGTCGTGCCACTGGCCGAAGTCGCACACCGCCAATCACCGTCCCCGCAACGAACCGACGGGCGCGCCCCTACCGATCTTGGGGACATCGGCCGTTCGGCGGCGCTGTTCTGGCGGCGCTGGCACGCGCCCCCGGACGCCCTGCTGCAACTGAAAGCTGCGCAACGCCGGCGTCTGCTGCGCAGCATGGTCGCCGGAACGCTGGACCCGTTCGCCGTCGCGCCCGCCCTGAAAAGCCTGGACGCCGGGATTGCCGGAGGCGCGGGGTTGCCGCTTGAGCTTCCCGAGCCGCTTGCCCGCTTGGACGAAGGCCCCCCGCGCCTGATCGCCGGCCGTCGGCGGCAATCGCTTTTACTGGACGGCTGGCTGTGGCAGGCGGCCGCGCTGCGGGCGCGGGCCGCGCAACTGGCAGCCGCGGGCAATATCGTCACGCTTTTGCTGCTGACCCCCGGCGCGACCCCGCACCGATCCGGGCTCGTCGCGGGCGGCTGGTGGGAACAGCGCGGCGGAATCTGGGGCGCTTCCGGGCCGGACGATCAATCCTTTGTCATCTGCAACCGCCGCGACCGTGTTCGGCGGGAACTTCACCGTATCGCGCGCGTTCGTGATACGACGGTTGCCGGCGAAGCCCGGCCGCCGTTAATCGCTATTTGATATAGACAGTTATCCCACTGTTTCTCTGCCTGAAACTGATGATACACACCTTACCCGAGCAATGTTCGTCAGTGCCGATTCTAAAAGGAGTTCGCTCATGAATCCGAAGGTCACGAAAGCCATCTTCCCTGTCGCTGGCCTGGGGACCCGGTTTCTTCCTGCCACCAAGAGCATCCCGAAAGAGATCATGACGCTGGTTGACCGGCCGCTTATCCAATACGCCATCGACGAGGCGCGGGCCGCCGGGATCAAGGAATTCATCTTTGTCACCTCGCGCGGCAAGGGCGCGCTTGAGGATTATTTCGACCACGCGCACGAGCTTGAGGCGACGCTGCGCAGCTCGGGCAAATCCCAGTTGCTGGAGGTGCTGCGGCACACCAACATGGAATCGGGTGCCATCGCCTATATCCGCCAGCACAAGGCGCTTGGCCTGGGTCATGCGGTATGGTGCGCGCGCCGGCTGGTCGGGGATGAGGCGTTTGCCGTCATCCTGACCGATGACGTCATTCAGGGCGACGTGCCCTGTCTGCAACAGATGATCGAGGCGCATGCCGAAACCGGCGGCTCGATGGTTGCCGCGATGGAGGTTCCGGCCGACAAGGCATCCGCCTATGGCGTGATCGACGTTGAAGAGGATATGGGGTCCATCGTCTCGATCAAGGGCATGGTGGAAAAGCCGCGCGCCGGAACCGCGCCGTCGAATCTGGCGGTTATCGGGCGCTATATCCTTGCGCCGACGGTGATGCAGAACCTGCACAAGCTGCGCACCGGCTCGGGCGGGGAAATCCAGTTGACCGACGCCATCGCCGATGAGATCGAGGAAGGCCGCAAGGTCTTTGGCCTGCGTTTCCGCGGCCAGCGTTTCGACTGCGGCTCCAAGGCGGGCTTTTTGCAGGCGACCGTTGCCTTTGGTCTGGCGCGCCCGGATCTGCGCGACGAATTCGCCGGCTATCTGTCCGAGCTTGTGGCTTTGCGCAAGGCGGCCGAATAATTCATGGCCGACCAGACCGCGAAGCACGTCCTTGTCACCGGGGGTGCGGGCTATATCGGCGCGCATGCCTGCAAGGCGCTGGCGCAGGCCGGGTTTATCCCGGTCTGCTATGACAGCCTGATCACCGGCTGGCGCGACGCGGTCAAATTCGGTCCGTTCGAGCAGGGCGATCTGATGGACCGGGCGCGGCTGGATGCGGTCTTTGCCCGCTGGAATCCGGTCGCGGTGATGCATTTCGCGGCGCTGAGCCAGGTCGGCGAGGCGATGCAGCAGCCGGGCAAGTACTGGCGCGGAAATGTCTGCGCGAGCCTTAACCTGATCGAGGCGGCGGTGGCGGCGGGTTGCCTCGACTTCGTCTTTTCGTCGACCTGCGCGACTTACGGCGATCATGACGGGGTGGTGCTGGACGAAAACACCCCCCAGCATCCGCTGAACGCCTATGGCGCCAGCAAGCGCGCGATCGAGGATATGCTGCGCGATTTCGGCGCCGCCTATGGGTTGCGCGCGGTCATCTTCCGCTATTTCAACGTCGCAGGCGCCGATCCCGATGGCGAGATCGGCGAGTTTCACCAGCCCGAAACCCATCTGATCCCGCTGATCCTTGACGCCATCGACGGCAAGCGCGACGCCCTGACCATTCACGGCACCGACTATCCGACGCCGGACGGCACCTGCATCCGCGATTATGTCCATGTCATGGATCTGGTGGATGCGCATGTTCTGGGGCTGCGCTGGCTGAAGGACGGCAAGGGTTCGGCCGTGTTCTGCCTTGGCACCGGCGCGGGCTTTTCGGTGCGCGAGGTGATCGACCATTCCCGCCATGTCACCAACCGCCCCGTCCCGGTGATCGAGGGGCCGCGCCGCGCCGGCGACGCCGTGCGCCTTGTTTCCGGCAGCGAGGCCGCGCGGCGCGATCTTGGCTGGCAGCCCACACGATCGACCCTGAAACAGATGGTCGGCGATGCCTGGCGCTGGCATCAGAACGGCGGTTATGGCGGCTAGGGCCAGTCCTTGGCTTCTGGACATCTCGCGTCTGGTGTCGCGCATCGGCACCGGCCCGCTGACCGGTATCGACCGGATCGAAGCCGCGTGGCTGCGCCATCTTGCCGAGGCCCGGACCCGCGACGCCGAGGTGCTGTTTCTGTTGTGCCGCAGCGATACGGGCCAGCTTTTGCTGCCGGGCGAACTGGCGGGGCGGGTGCTCGACTGGGCGGGCGGGGACCGGCGCGGTTTGGCGCAACGCCCGGGCTGGCGGGACCGGCTGCGCGGCCCGGTCGCGGAACGGCACCGGGCGCTGGCGGCGCTGCGCCCGCATGCGATTGGCATCAGCCTTTTGTCGGGCGGCCCGTTTCACTGGCTGGCCCGCAAGATCCGTCGCGCCCTGCCGCAGGGGGGCACCTATCTGAACCTCGGCCACGCCAATCTTGATCCCCGGCTTGCCGCGACGCTGGCGCAGGTGCCGGGGCTGCGGCGGGTGGTGATGATCCACGACACGATCCCGCTGGATCACCCCCAATATGCCCGCCGCAATCAACCCGCCGCACATCGCCGGCGATTGGGCACGGCGATGGGTTCGGATCTGATCCTGACGGTCTCGCAGGATTCGGGGGCCCGTATCCGGCATTGGGCGGAACGGTTCGGCATGCCCGCGACCGCGCCGGTGGTGGTGACGCCGCCGGGCATCGCCGTCGATGCCTCCGCCGTGCCGCAGCTTCCCGACGGCATCCCGACCGACCGGCCGTTTTTCGTCACCCTCGGCACCATCGAGCCGCGCAAGAACCATGCGCTTTTATTGGACGTGTGGGAGGAACTGGCCCGCAGACTGCCCGCCGGCCAGATCCCGCGCCTGCTGATCCTCGGCCGCCGCGGCTGGATGAACGAGACCGTTTTTGCCCGCCTCGACGCCCTGCCGGACGGCTCGCCCGTCATGGAACTGCCCGGTTTGCCCGACACCGCCGTGACCGCCATTCTGGCGCGCGCGCATGGGTTGTTGATGCCCTCGCATGCCGAGGGCTTCGGCCTGCCGCTGGCCGAGGCGGCGGCACTTGGCACGCCGGTGCTGGCCTCCCCCCTGCCGGTGGTGCGCGAGGTGCTGGGGGATACTGCGGTCATACTGCCGCCCGACGAACCGGCGGCATGGGCCAAGGCGATCGCCGGCCTTTCGATAGGCCCGCGCAGGGCGATGCCGGTGCCTGAATTGCCCGGCTGGCCCGCCCATTTCGCCCGCGCACGGCAGGCGATAGGCGGACTCGCCCCGGCGAAAACTTTTGATTAAGTTCGACCGGATAATTTGCGGATGGAACCGACAGGGAATCAGCAGTGAAACGGTGGCTCAGACGCATTCGGATGAGAACGCTGCGGCATTACTATATCGGCCGCGCCATCCGCCGCAGCCGGCAACTCCGGCCGCTGGTTAACCGCACCGCCGCGATCCGCCCCGACGCCATTCTGGTTTTCGTCACCCAACGGAATGAGCGGGTGCGCCTGCCCTATTTCCTCGACTACTACCGGCGCATGGGCGTCGACCATTTTCTGTTCGTCGACAATGGGTCCGACGACGGCAGTCAGGAATATCTGCGCATGCAAGGCGATGTGTCGCTTTGGCACACCAGCCACAGCTATAAATCGTCGCGCTTCGGCATGGATTGGATGAACGGGCTGCTGTTCCGCTATGGCGCCGGGCATTGGTGCCTGACCGTCGATCCTGACGAGTTTCTGGTTTATCCGCATCACGACAGCCGGCCGTTGCGGGCGCTGACCGACTGGCTGGATGCATCGGCGAACCGGTCGTTTTCGGCCATGCTTCTGGATATGTATCCGCGCGGCAGTATCGAAAGCGCCGCCTATGTCGAAGGTCAGGACCCGTTCGAGGTCGCGCGCTGGTTCGACCCGGCCAATTACACGATCAACAAGAATTCCGGCTATGGCAACCTGTGGATTCAGGGCGGTCCCCGGGCGCGCAGCTTTTTCCCCGACACGCCGCGCCGCGCCCCGGCGCTGAACAAGACGCCGCTGGTCTTCTGGCAGCGGCACTATGCCTATGTCAGCTCGACCCACTCGCTTTTGCCGCGCGCGCTTAATCTGGTATATGAGGAAGACGGCGGCGAAAAAGCCTCGGGCGTGCTGATGCACGCGAAATTCCTGAACACCTTCGTCACCAAATCGACCGAAGAGCTTCAGCGTGGTCAGCATTACGCCGACAGCCACGAATATCTGGCCTATTCCGCCGGGTTGCAGAATGACACCAATCTTTGGTGCCCGGAATCGAAGGAATATGTCGACTGGCGGCAGATCGAGGATCTGGGCCTGATTTCCAAGGGTAACTGGGCGTGAACGTGATGCCTGCGGAAACCGTCGCCGCGACCCGGCTGGGCGTCGTGTTCATGTGCCACGACGCCCCCGAACAGGCCGCCCGGCGCGCGCGGATCTGGGCCGAGGGCGGCGCCGCGGTGGTCGTCCACGCCGACAAGAAGATGTCCCACAAGGATACCGTGGGGATGGAGGCGGCGCTGGCCGATCTGCCCGACCTGTCCTTCTGCGCCCGCACCAATTGCGCCTGGGGCACCTGGTCGCTGGTCGAGGCGACGCTGACCGGGGTCGAGCAGCTTTTGCGCCTGCACCCGGATGTGACGAACGTCCTGCTCGCCTCGGGCGCCTGCCTGCCGCTGCGGCCGGTAGCGGAACTGACCGCCTATCTGGAACGTCATCGCGACGTCGATTTCATCGAAAGCACCACGGTCGCCGATGTCGGCTGGACCATCGGCGGCCTGCATGACGAGCGGTTCAGCATGTATTTCCCCTTCAAATGGAAGCGGAACCGCTGGCTGTTCGACCGCTGGACCGCGATCCAGCGCCGGTTGAAGGTCGATCGCCACAGACCCGAAGGCATCGCTCCCCATATCGGATCACAGTGGTGGTGTCTGTCGCGCCGCACGCTGGAGGCGATCCTGACGGATCCCCGCCGGGCCGAGTTCGACCGCTATTTCCGTATGGTCTGGATCCCCGACGAATCCTATTTCCAGACCCTGTCACGGCGCCACTCGCATCGTGTCGAAAGCCGCAGCCTGACGCTTGCGAAATTCGACCAGCAGGGCAAGCCCTATACGTTCTATGACGATCACGCCGAGATTCTTCAGGAATCGCGCTGCTTCATCGCCCGCAAGATCTGGCCCCGGGCGGAACGGCTGAATGCGCTTTTCCCCCAGCCCGTGCGGGGCAACGACCCAGCGGCCGAACCCGATCCGGCGCGCATCGACCGGATCATCAATCAGGCGGTGCTGCGCCGCACGATCGGCCGGCCGGGCCTTTACATGCAAAGCCGGTTCCCGGCCAAGGACCGCGAAAACGGCAAGACCTCGAACCGTTATGTGCTGTTGCAGGGCTTCACCGACCTGTTCCCGGACTTCGAGGGCTGGTTGCAGGATCGGGTCGGCATGCGGGTCCACGGTCATCTTTTCGCGCCGGGCGGGGCCGAATTCGCCGGCCGGGTCAAGATCGGTCCGGGCGCGCTTTCCAGCTCGGCGGCGGTGCGCGACTATGACCCGCAGGGGTTTCTGACCAGCCTGATCCGCAGCAGCGGCGACACGCCCCAGCTATTCCAGTTCAGCCCCCGCGACACGCAGGCGCTGAACTGGTTCATGACGACCGACAACAACGCCCGCATCGCCGTCATCACCGGCGCTTGGGCCGTCCCGCTTTTGCATTCCGACATGCCCTTCGACGACGTGCGCCATATCGCGGGGATTCTGCAGCGCCGGGAAAAGACACAGGTCGACATCCTGCGCTCGGTCTGGGCCAAGGCAACCATCAGCATTTGGGAACTGGCCGATTTCGTCGCCCGGCCCGAGCCGATCCTGCGCGATCTGCTGACCGAGCTTTCCCTGCGCGTGGAAGAATATGATCTTGTCTTGCCGCCGATGCGCGACATGGCCGGCTTTGCCGATTTTCTGCAACGCCTGCGCAATGCCGGCCTGCAACCGTTGATGATGGGCCAGTTTTCGGCCGAAGCGCAGCATGATGAAGGGGCCGCCGGATGAGTTTCACAAGTTTCGTCATGCTGGCCGGCATGCGCACCGGATCGAACCTGTTGGAGGCGACGCTGAACGCGGTCCCCGGCGTCACCTGCCATGGCGAGGCCTATAATCCCGCCTTCGTCGGCTATCCCAGACGCGACGACCTGCTTGGGGTGACGCTGGAACAGCGCGACGCCAAGCCCTTGCATCTGCTCAAGCTGATCCGGTCGCAGCCCGGGCTGAACGGGTTTCGTTATTTCAACGACCACGATCCGCGCATCCTGAAACCTTTGCTGGACGACCCGGATTGCGCCAAGATCGTGCTGACCCGCAATCCGGCCGAAAGCTATGTCTCCTTGGCGATCGCGCGGGCGACCGGGCAATGGAAACTGGGCGATGTGCGCCGCCGCAAACAGGCGACGGCCACCTTCGATGCCGGGCAGTTCGAAACCCATCTTGAAAAAACCCAGGCCTTTCAACTGGCGATCCTGCACGGGCTGCAAAGCCGGGGGCAGACCGCCTTTTATATCGACTATGAGGATCTGCACGATCCGGCGGTTCTGTCCGGTCTGATGCGCTGGCTGGGCCTGCCCGAGGCCGAGATTTCGCCCTCGGCCGAGCTGGTTCCGCAGAATCCGCAGGCGATGGCGGAAAAAGTCGGGAATTATGACGAGATGGCGCGCTCGCTGGCCCGGCTGGACCGGTTCAACCTGTCACGCACGCCGAATTTCGAGCCGCGCCGTGGCCCGGCCGTACCGTCGTTCCGGGCAAGCGATGCGGGTGCGGGGCTGATCTATATGCCGGTCCGGGGCGGCCCGGTGGATGGGGTGTCCGCATGGCTGGCGGATCTGGGGCCGGAAACCGTCGATTTCACGCAGAAAACGCTGCGCGAATGGAAAAAGGCGCGTAACGGCCACCGCAGCTTTACCGTGCTGCGCCATCCCTTGCTGCGGGGTTGGTCGGCCTTTTCGGCGCAGGTTCTGGACAAGACCAATGCCGAGCTGATCGCCTATCTGTCGCGCGGCGGCAAAGATCCCGGCGCGGATCCCATGTCCGGTTTCGCCGATTTTCTGGAATTCGTGCGCCAGACCCTGAACGGCCAGACCCCGTTCGCCGTCGATCCGTCATGGGCCAGCCAGACCGAAGTGATCGCCGGCTTCGCGCGCTTCGGCAGCCCCGACCACATCCTGCGGGAAGAGGAAATGGCCGAGGAACTGCCCCGGCTTGCAGCCGCCATCGGCATCACCAATGCCCCCGAGGTATCGACGCGCGCCGATTTCCCCGATGCGCTTTTGGCCGACAAGGCGCTGATGAAAGCCGCGCGGGCGGCATGGGCACGCGATTTTGTCGATTTCGGTTTCCCCGAATCGGTGGGCCGGCTGAAAAAGGCGCGTCAGGCGACGATCTGATCCAGCTTGGCCGCGCAGATGAAATCATTGCGGCTCAGCCCCTTGGCCTCGTGTGTGGTGAATGTCACCGTGCAATAGCCCCAGCCAAAGCAGATATCGGGGTGATGGCCATTCTTGTCGCCCACCCATGCCGCAAGGTTCGCCATCTGGACCGCCTTGGCAAAACCCTTGGATTCGAACCGGCGGCTGATCGCGGTGGCGTCCTCGGACAGCAGCCAGTCGTCCAGCTCGCTGATCAAAAGCTCGGCCTCGGCCCGGTCAAGGGCGCCGGTGCCGCTTTTGCAGGGTTCACATGTGCTGTCGGCAAGTGCGGTCATGATCCGATCCCCCTCTGGGTGTGGTCGGGATATAACGCCGGCCGCTCGGCGCCGTTCCGGGCTAAAGCAGCGGCGATGCCAGCGCCAGCAGGTTGTTGCGTATCCGCTTCCACGCCGGGGCCGAGCGGATTTCGCCCGATGTCAGTTCGCGCGCGCGCGATATATAGCTGGCCTGCCGCGCGTCGATCTTGGCAACCAGCGGCTGATCCAGAAACAGCAGGTTCATTTCGTAATTCAGCTCAAAACTGCGCCGGTCCAGATTTGCCGAGCCGATCATCGCCATATGCCCGTCGACGGTGACGATCTTGGAATGAAGCAGCCCCGGACGGAACAGCATGATCCGAACCCCGGCCGAGATCAGCCCGGCACAGAAACCGACGCTGGTGGCGCTGACGATGAAGGAATCGTTCCGCTCGGGCAGGATCATGGTGACTTTGACGCCACGCCGGGCGGCGCTGCGGATCGCCGTGTCCAGCGCCGCATCCGGGACGTAATAAGGCGTCGAGATCGTGCAGCTTTCCTGAGCCGCATAGATCAGCGTGCACAGGCAATCGGCGATCGAACCCTGACGCCGGTCCGGCCCCGTCGCCACCACCTGCGCGATGACATGCTGGTCGTTCCCGGCCGGGACGAACTCCAGCATCGCGCCCAGATCCTCGCCGGTATAGCTCATCCAGTCCTGCAGAAAGATCGCCTGCATCTGGCGGAGAACCGGGCCTTCGATCTGGAACAGCACGTCGATCCACGGCGCGAAACGCGGCTTTGCGCTGAAGGCGATGTCGGAGCAATTGCGGCTTCCGGTAAAGCCGACCCGGTTGTCGATGATCGCGATCTTGCGGTGATTGCGCAGGTCCAGGCGCTGAAAAATCATGCTGTAAAGCGGATTTCCCCAAGGGAACGCGGTTCGGCCGTGGATGCCGGCCTCCAGCATCCGGCCCCACCAGAACGATCGCACGAATGTCCGCGACCCCAGCGCATCGACGATCACCCGCACCGTCACCCCGCGCCGGGCGGCGCGAATGGCGGCCTCGGCCACGCGGGCGCCCGAATTGTCGGGCAACCAGATGTAGAACAGCAGATGCACATGCTCGGTCGCGCCGTCGATCGCCGTCACCAGCGCGTCGATGGCGCTGTCATCCTCGGGCAAAAGGATGGCGCTGTTCCCCCCGACCGCGCGGAAACCGCCGGTCGCGTAGTTCGCGTCAACGACCTGCCGGGCGAAATCGGGCGGCGTTTCGATCATGAACGGACTGGGGCGCCACAGGCCCGAAAGCCGTTCGCGCACGTCGGCCATGCGCTGAACCTCGGCCCGGCGCATCCGGATCTCGCCGAACAGCAGATAGCCGAGGATGCCGACCAGCGGCAGCACCTCGATGATCAGGATCCAGACCAGCCGCGTCGTCGGCTCCATCCGCGGGCGCAGCAGCACCCGCAGCACGACCAGCGTGGCGGCGATATAGTGAATGACGATCAGCGCGGTTCCCATCATTGGCGAAGTGAAGCCTACCGGCAGCGGAATTGCAATTCGGCGTCGCGCGGCCTATCTGGACGGGACACGTCCGCGAAAGGTCGCCTGATGAACTGGATCACCAACTATGTCCGCCCGCGTATCAATTCGCTGTTCTCGCGCCGCGAAGTGCCCGAAAACCTGTGGACCAAATGCCCCGAATGCGGAACCATGCTGTTCCATCGTGAGCTTGCCGAGAATCTGAACGTCTGCACAAGCTGCGACCATCACCTGCAGATCACGCCGCGCGACCGCTTCAAGGCGCTGTTCGACGGCGGTGTCTATACCGAGATCAAGGTGCCGGAACCGCTGGCGGACCCGCTGCAGTTCCGCGACCAGAAAAAATATCCCGAACGCATGAAGGCCGCGCAAAAGGCCACCGGCGAGAAAGAGGCCATGCTGGTCGCCGAGGGCGAGATGGGCCGCACCCCGATCGTCGCCGTGGCGCAGGATTTCAGCTTCATGGGCGGCTCCATGGGCATGTATGTGGGCAACGCGATCATCGCCGCCGCTGAACGCGCCGTGGCGTTGAAACGGCCGCTGGTGCTGTTTTCGGCGGCCGGTGGCGCGCGGATGCAGGAAGGCATCCTGTCGCTGATGCAGATGCCCCGCACCACAGTCGCGGTCGAGATGCTGCGCGAGGCGCATCTGCCCTATATCGTCGTTCTGACCCATCCGACCACCGGCGGGGTCACGGCAAGCTATGCCATGCTGGGCGACGTCCAGATCGCCGAGCCGAATGCGCTGATCTGCTTCGCCGGTCCGCGCGTCATCGAGCAGACCATCCGCGAAAAACTGCCCGAGGGCTTCCAGCGCGCCGAATACCTGCTGGAACACGGCATGCTGGACCGGGTGACGCATCGCAAGGATCTCAAGCAGGAACTGGTCCGGGTGCTGCGCATGCTGACCCGCCAGTCCCCGCCGGTCGCGGGCGATCTGCCCGCGCCGAAGCCGGTCGAGCCGCAACCGGCGCCGGCCACCTGATCCCGGCCGGACGCGACGATCGGGGCAAGTGCCGCGACCTTTGTCGCAAGCCTTTTTCGGGCGCTTTTTTGGACGATCCGCGACCTGTGACCCTCTGCGCGGTTGTCATCGCGGACCTGTCTGTTAGGCTGTCGGCAGCACGGGCGAAAGGCGCCCGGCGTCGGACTGCCTGACCGCGTCCGACTTTCCCTCTATTGCCACTTTCGGCCCGCGGCCTCTGTGCTGCGGAGCCAGCAAGCAGCTAGCGGAGTATATGATGGATACGAAGAAAACCGGCTCTTTGGGGGCATCGCAATTCCCCTCGACCACGACCTCGGGCGCGCCTGCCCACAGCGACCGGAATTCACTGACGATCGGCGCAGACGGTCCGGTTCTGCTGCATGATGTGCAGTTTCTTGAACAGATGGCCCATTTCAACCGTGAAAAGACCATCGAGCGGCAGCCGCACGCCAAGGGCGGCGGCGCCTTCGGGACCTTCGAGACCACCGAGGACGTGTCAGCCTATACCAAGGCGGCGCTGTTCCAGCGCGGCACCCAGACCGAGATGCTGGCGCGATTCTCGACCGTCGCGGGCGAACAGGGCAGCCCCGACACATGGCGCGACGTGCGCGGCTTTTCGCTGCGGTTCTACACGGATGAGGGCAATTACGATCTGGTCGGCAACAACACCCCGATCTTCTTCGTGCGCGACCCGATGAAATTCCCCCACTTCATCCGCAGCCAGAAGCGTCTGCCCGACCGCGGGCTGCGCGACAATAACATGCAATGGGATTTCTGGACCAATAACCCCGAATCAGCGCATCAGGTCACCTATCTGATGGGTGTGCGCGGCCTGCCGCGCAGCTGGCGGCACATGAACGGCTATGGCTCGCACACCTATATGTGGGTGAACGAGGCCGGCGAACGCTTCTGGGTCAAATACCACTTCCATACCCAGCAGGGGATGGAGTTCCTGACGAATGCCGAGGCGGCCGAGATCGCCGGCGCGGATGCCGATTATCACCGCCGCGACCTGTTCGAGGCGATCGAGCGCGGCGAGCATCCGCAGTGGATCATGTCGGTTCAGATCATGCCCTATGCCGACGCCAAGACCTATCGGATCAACCCGTTCGACCTGACCAAGATCTGGCCGCATGCGGATTATCCGCTGATCAAGGTCGGCACCATGACCCTGAACCGCAACCCCGAAAACTTCTTTGCCCAGATCGAACAGGCGGCGTTCTCGCCGGGCAACACTGTTCCGGGCATCGGGCTGTCGCCGGACAAGATGCTGCTGGGCCGGGCATTCGCCTATAACGATGCGCAGCGGAACCGGATCGGCGCGAATTTTCATCAACTGCCGGTGAACCAGCCGAAAGTGCCGGTGAACACCTATATGATGGACGGCCCGATGGCCTATCACCACACGGGCAATGCGCCGGTATATGTGCCGAACAGCTATGGCCGCACCTGGTCGGACGAAACCGGGCCGGTGGCGAACGGCTGGGAAGCGGATGGCGAGATGGTGCGCAGCGCCTATAATCTGCGCGCCGATGACGATGATTTCTCGCAGCCCGGCACGCTGGTCCGCGACGTTTTCAACGATCAGGAGCGTCAGGCGCTGGTCGATCAGGTCGCGGACATGTTAACCGCCGGTGTGCGCGAACCGGTGCTGAGCCGGGCGTTCGAATATTGGGACAATATCGACCCCGATGTCGGACGCCGGATCCGCGAAAAGGTGCAGGGTGTCAGCGCCGCCGCGCCCAGCATGGCCGATGCGAAATAGAAAGAACGTGAATTAGGAAAAAATCGGCCGGACGGTCACCGCATCACCAAGGACCGTCCGGCCTGTACGAACGAGTTGAAGACGTCGTTCAACCGTCATGTTAGCATGGCTACCGTAATCCGAAAGCGAATTCTGAACGATCCGGTACAAGTTCTGTTGAAAACCGGCAGCGGCTGAGCCGGCCATATCGTTGCGGCGCCGGTGCCGCACCCCCGCGGGGTCAGGTTCGGCAAAGCGCCCGCCGCGACAATCGGCCACGCGGCATCGCCGGGATCAACGGCAAAAATGCACCCGGCTTCTCGCGGCGGCTTGGCCGTCTGGCGTTTTCGGCGAAAAGCTGGTCGGAGTGCTGCATTCAGGGGAATATTGCAGCGGTCATGGCCGCTCACCCCAGCATCTCAGCGCCGGACGGACCGAAAGGCGTGCATCGCGGATTTTCAGCAATTCTGGCTGCCGGACCGCAGCCTGGTGCCGGTGAAGGGACTCGAACCCCCGACCCCATCATTACGAATGACGTGCTCTACCAGCTGAGCTACACCGGCATCTGCGAACGCCGCCATCACGGGCAGCGCGGCATCTGGTATTCCGCCCCTTGGCGGAGCCAGCGCCGGATAACACCATCCGGCGCGGGTGAAAAGGCCAAATTTGACCATGTCGTAAGGGGAAGGCCGCAGCGGCCCCGGCGCCAGTCACAGACGCGAAGGCCCCTCATCGGGATCAATGGGTTCCACATCGGGGCGGACCGGATGCGGGCCGGATTCGATCACCTCGCGCGGCCGCTCGACCCGGCGCGTGCGCGCATTGCCTTCCGCCGGCGCGCCAACCGCGTCGTCCGGGGTGCGGACGGTGCTTGAAGGCTCGTAATCCGGCTGCTTCCCCTGCGGGCTTGATGAGGGCGCAACCACGTCCGGGGCCTTGGTGGCGGGGCGCATCGGCTCGGGCGGGGTGATGTCGATCGGGCCCTTCCGGGGCGGTTCGGCCACCACCTCTTCCTCGATCTCCAGCTCGGTCACCGCCGGGCGCGCGGGCGTCCCGACGATCAGCGGCAGCACCTCGGCGCCGTTCCCGGTCGTCCCCACGCCCAGCGACGGCTGTTCCGGCTCGCGCCAGGTCAGCGTGTCGAAACCGCCGCAATTGTCGCAGACCGGCGCCCAGTCGGCCATGATGTTGTGGCACTTGTCGCAGACCCATTGCGGCCCGCGCGAGGCGGTCAGCGCACGCGCCAGCCAGCCGCGCACCACCGCGTCATCCGATCCCTCGCCACGCTCGATCGCCGCCATGATCGACAGCGACCGCACGGTCGGATGGGTCTGGGCCAGATCGCCAAGCGCACGCCGCGCCGCCGGAAAATCCTCGGCGGTAAGGGCCAGTTCGGCGCGCAGCAGATGGGTTTCCTCGTCATCGGGGTTCTTCGACATCAGCGCCTCGAACCGCTTGAGCCGCTGGGCCGGGGTTTCCTCGGGCACGATCTCGGCATAGGCCGCCGCCACCGCCGGATGCGGCCGCACCGACCATGTCTTTTGCAAGACCCGCGCCGCGTTACGGAAATCCTTCTGCGCGATATAGCTGCGCGCGGCCAGAACCGCGGCCGGGATCAGATCGGGACTGGCGCGGTTGGCCGAGATCGCGGCCTCGCGCGCGCTGATCGAGTTGCCATGCGCCAGCACCTCTTTCGCCTCTTGCAGCGCCAAAACGGCGTCGCGGCGCAGGTGCACATCCTGCGGCAAGGCGCCCTGCTTGCGCTTGTCCTTCAGGATCGCGCGGGCGCCCTTCCAATCGCCCTGCCCGGTCTGCAACGCAAGCAGCGTGTCCTGCACCTCGGCATGGCGCGGCTTCAGCGCATAGGCTTTTTCGGCAAGCTTGAGCGCGGTTGCGGTATCGCCCTCGGCCAGTTTCTGACGCATCAGCCCGCGGACGCCGACAAAGCGGGTGCGGTCGTCGGCCAGCAGGCGGCGATAGACGGTGTTCGCCGTCGCGGCGTCGCCTGCGACCTCGGCCGCCTGCGCCGCCAGCAGATCGGTGACATGGGGCCGGTCCAGCAGTTTGGCCGCCCGTGCCGCCTTTTCCTGCGCCAGCTTGCCCTCGCCCGAAGCGACGGCCAGCATCCCTTCGGACAGCGCCTCATAGCCCTTGCGCTCGCGCGAGCGGGCGAAATAGCGGCTGATCGCGGTCTGGTCGCCCATCAGGAACCGCAGAAACGCAACCGCAAGACCAAGCAGCTTGGCGATAAGCCAGACGGCGATGAACAAAAGAACGATCGCCACGAAGGTCTGAATCGGACCCAGAACATATTCCTTGCCGCCAAAGGCCAGATAAAGCGCATCGCCGGTTTCGGACAGCCGCACGGCGAAAAGCGTCAGCGCCAGCACGACCGCGAAGAAGAACAGGATCTTCAGGATAGACAGGATCATCTGGCGTCCTTCACTTCAGCTCGGCGCCAAGCTGCGCAACGGCTGTATTCGCACCGACCCACGCCTGGGCCATGGCAGTCCAATCGTTCATCGCATCTTGTCCGGCGGCCGGCAGCGTCTCGATCTCGTCCAGCGCGCCCTGAATCTCGCCGTTGCGCACGGCCTCGGCGGCGCGCGACAGCACCGCATCGGGGTCGGTGCCCTGTTGCGGTTCAAGCGAGCGGGCGCCGGTCTGGACGCGCAGGAAATTCCCCAGCCGCGTCCCGATCCCTTCATTCGCGCTGTCGGCCCGCAAGGATGCCGTCAGCCCGGCCCGCGCCGCCGCGTCAAAGGCGTCGTTCAGGTCGACAAGGCTGGGCGTGTCCGGCCCAAGCCCCTCCGGCACCGGAACACCGGCCGAGCCGAGTTCGGCCAGCGCAGCATCAAGCCCGTTGCCGGTCTCAAGCGCCGCCTGCAACAGCGCCAGCGCCGCGGCACCCCGCGCCCGGCGTCCGGTTTCGGCCGCGTCAGCCTGCAATTTCTGCGCCTCGGCCTGCGCGGCGGCCAGATCCTCGCGGGTTTTGCTGACGGCCGTATCCATCTGCTGCTGCAACTCGGCGGCTTTCTGCTGGACCGCGGCGTCAAGCTGGGCCGGATCGACGCCGGTTCCGGCGGGGCGGTCCTTCAGCGCCTGAATCTCCTGCGATTGACGATCGAGCGTCGTCTGCATCTGGGTCAGGGTCTGATCCAGCCCGTCCGGCGCGGCGCCGGCGGGCGCGGATTGCAGCGCTTTGATCGATTCGTCCAAGGCCGCGATTTGCTGCGCCTGCGCGTCCAGCGCGGCCTGCATGCCCTGATCGGGCGCAGCCGGTGCCGGAAGCGCCGCCAATGCCGATTTCACCGAGGCGTCCACCTGCGCCGAAATCTGTTCATCAAGACCGGGCGTACCGGCTCCACCCGGGCGCCACGATGGCGGCAGATGCGGAATCGCCCACCACGCCGCCGCCGCGCCGATCGCCGCCGCCGCGACCCCGCCCAGAAACACCGGCCAGAACCCGGTTCTTCTGACGGTGACCGGCGCGGGCTCAGGTTTCGAGTATGCGGCGCCGGGCGGGCTTGCCGGTCTGGAATCCGATGATCCGGTATCGGATGGTTTTGCATCGGCGGATTTGGACTCGACCGGCTTGGACTCGACCGGGCGGGCGGTCCCGCCGCTGGCCGCTGGACCGCCGAGCGTCGTGGCCGGTGTCGACGACGCGGCCGCGCTTGTCGGGCCGGCATTGCCCGGCTTGCCGAAAACTGCCCCCGTGTCCGCAGGCTTCGGTGCTTCCGGCTTCAACTCGACCGGCTTCGTGGTCGCCGGTTTCGCCGCCTCGGGCTTGGAACCCGTGGGCGTCCCGGTCGATGAGGCCAGTTTCGCATCGTCCTTCAGGATCAGCTTCGACGGGGCCGGATCCGATTCGGACAGGGTCGCGTTACCGCCCAGACTTACCTCGTTCGATTTCGCGGCTTCGGCCTCGGCCTTGTCGGACTTCGGCTTATTGGTGGTCGATTTCGGAGTTTTCACGGAATCCTGTCCCTTTAGAACCGGCGTCATGCGACCCGAAAGGACGCGACCGAGCCGTATGAACCTTTGGACCAATCTAGACGCCTGATCCCGTTGCCTCAACCCACGCCGATCAGCTTTGTTCCGTCCCCGCCCCGCCGTCCAGAAGCAATTCCAGCGCATCAAGCACCGCCCCGGCATCGGGCCTGACCGCGACCGCCAGCCGTGCGGCCTGACCGAACCCCGCCGCCGCCGAGGCGCTGATCGCCGCGACCCACGGTCGGGTCGTGCCGGCGGCCAGCCAGCCGGCCACGATTCGGGCGCTGAACGGCGAGAATACCGGCACCAGCAACGGACCGTGAAGCGAGGTGACCTCGGCCGGCGGCGGCAGGGGGCGCTGTTCATAGACGACCGCCGCGACGATCCGCAACTCGGGCAATAACGCGGCAAGATCCGCCGCACGCTGGCGCCCGTGCGGATAGAACAGAGGACCCGCGCCGGTATCACCCCTTCCATGCCGCTCCCGGATCAACCGGGCCAGCGCCGCCGCGTCACCCTTCGCCGAAATCGCCCGAAAGCCCGCCTGCGTTGCCGCCAGCGCGGTCTGATCGCCGACCGCATAAGCCAGCCGCCCCCGGCCCGGCCCGGCCCGCGCCGCCGCCTGCGGCGAGGTCAGGATGACCGCGCTTGCATCCTCCAGCGCCTGACGCGCGAAGCTGACGGGTTCCACGGCCAGGGCGGGCGCGCGTATCACCGGCCAGTCGGGCCCGAACCGGCGCGCGAACGCATCGGCAAAGCGGGTGGCGCCCGGCTCGGGCCGGGTCAGCAGCAGGGGCGGAGCGTTCCTTGTCATTCGCGGGCCAAAGTGGTTTCTGAGGGATGAAGAGTGACTTATACACCGGACCCCATCAAGCGGCACCCCGATGCCGCGCCTGCCCCGCCTTGGACCCATGACCGAAACCCTGACCTTTCTTGGCATCGAAAGCAGTTGCGACGACACCGCCGCCGCCGTGGTTCGGCTTGGCGCCGATGGTCGCGGCCAGATTCTGGCCTCGGTCGTCGCGGGTCAGACGGCGCTGCATGCCGATTTCGGCGGCGTCGTGCCCGAGATCGCCGCCCGCGCCCATGCCGAGCGGCTGGATGATTGCGTGCTTCAGGCATTGGCGCAGGCCGGGCTGTCCCTCAGCGCGCTGGACGGGGTGGCGGTCACCGCCGGTCCGGGGCTGATCGGCGGCGTCATGGCGGGGGTCATGTGCGCCAAGGGCATCGCGGTCGGTGCGGGGCTGCCCCTTGTCGGGGTCAACCATCTGGCCGGCCATGCGCTGACGCCGCGCCTGACCGACGATCTGGGCTATCCCTATCTGATGCTGCTGGTGTCGGGCGGCCATTGCCAGTTTCTCGGCGTTGACGGCCCCGAACAGTTCCGCCGTCTGGGCGGCACCATCGACGATGCCCCGGGCGAGGCGTTCGACAAGGTCGCCAAGATGCTGGCGCTGCCGCAGCCCGGCGGCCCGCAGGTCGAGGCCTGCGCCGCAGAGGGCGACGCCACCCGCTTTGCGCTGCCCCGGCCGCTTCTGGACCGGCCGGGCTGCGATATGTCGTTCTCGGGTCTGAAAACCGCCGTCCTGCGCCTGCGGGACGATCTGATGGCCGGAACGGACGCGCTGCACGCACAGGACCGCGCCGATCTGTGCGCCGGGTTTCAGGCCGCGGTGGCCGAGGTTCTGGCCGAAAAGTCGCGCCGTGCGCTGGCCATGCTGCCCGACGCCACGGGTCTTGCGGTGGCGGGCGGTGCGGCGGCGAACCGGACCATTCGTGCGGCGCTGGAGCAGGTCGCCGCCAAGGCCGGCACCCGCTTTGTCGCGCCGCCGCTGGCGCTGTGTACCGACAATGCCGCAATGATCGCCTGGGCGGGGATCGAGCGGTTCGGCACCGGTGCGCGCGACGGGATGGATCTGGCCGCACGACCGCGCTGGCCGCTGGACGGTCGCGCGCCGGCAATGCTGGGCGCGGGCAAACGGGGGGCAAAGGCATGACCTCGGGCGCGCCGATCGGCATTCTGGGCGCGGGCGCCTTTGGTGGCGCTTTGGCCGTGGCACTGGCCGCACGCGGCCCGGTTACGTTATGGGGGCGCGATCTGCGCCCCGGACAGCGCGCATTGCCGCGCCTGCGGGACGTGGATCTGCCGCCGGCCGTCACCACCACCGACCGGATCGAGGACGCGCTGGATGCGATCGTGCTTTTGGCGTTGCCGGCACAGGCGCTTTCCGGCTTTCTTTCCCAGCACGCCGCGCTTCTGGACGGCCGCGCGCTGGTCGCCTGCGCCAAGGGCATCGATCTGAACAGCGGCCTCGGCCCGGTCGAGGTGATCGCCGCCGCCTGCCCGAATGCGACACCCGCCGTCCTGACCGGCCCGTCATTCGCCCATGACATCGCCCGGGGGTTGCCGACCGCATTGACACTGGCCTGTGCCGATGAGGCGCAGGCGATCGCATTGCAGGCGGCGCTGTCGACGCCGGTGCTGCGGGTCTATCGCACCACCGATGTGATCGGCGCCGAACTGGGGGGGGCGCTGAAGAACGTCATCGCCATAGCCGCCGGTGCGGCCATCGGTGCCGGCTTTGGCGACAGCGCGCGGGCCGCGATCATCACCCGCGGCTTTGCCGAGATGACCCGCCTTGCGGTCAGCCGCGGCGCGCGCGCCGATACCCTGACCGGGCTTTCCGGTCTGGGCGATCTGGTCCTGACCTGCACATCCGAAGGCTCGCGCAATTTCCGCTTTGGCCTTGCGCTTGGCGCCGGTGAACCCTTTGACCCCGCGATCACCGTCGAAGGCGTCGCCACCGCCAGCGCCGCCGCCGCGCTTGCCCGGGCCGAGGGGCTTGATCTGCCCATCACCGCCGCCGTATCCGACCTGTGTCAGGGACGCGCCACCATCCAGACCGCGCTTGCCGCGCTTCTCGCCCGACCACTCAAGGAGGAATGACAATGCTTTACGCCCTGATCTGCCGCGACAAACCCGGTGCCCTGCAAACCCGTCTGGACACGCGCGAGGCGCATCTGGCCCATATCCGTCAAAGCGGTATCGTCGCGATGGCCGGCCCGCTGATCGAGGATGGCGAGATGCGCGGCTCGCTGGTCATTCTGGATGCCGAAACTCTGGAACAGGCGCAAGCATGGGCCGATGCGGACCCCTACAAGGCGGCGGGGCTGTTCGCCTCGGTCCAGTTGAACGAATGGAAAAAGGTGATCGGCTGATGGCCTATTGGTTGTTCAAATCCGAACCGGATGTCTTCGGCTGGGATGATCTGGTCGCGCGCGGCGCCAAGGGCGAGGAATGGGACGGCGTGCGCAACTATCAGGCCCGCAACAATATGCGCGCCATGAAGCTGGGCGACCGGGGCCTGTTCTATCACTCGAACGTCGGCAAGGAGATGGTCGGCATCGCCGAGGTCTGTGCCGAGGTGCACCCCGACAGCTCGACCGACGACCCGCGTTGGGAATGCGTCGACATTCGCGCGGTGCGGCCGTTGGGGCGCCCGGTCACGCTGGATCAGGCCAAGGTCGAACCCCGGCTGTCCGAGATGGTGCTTGTCAACAACTCGCGCCTCTCCGTTCAGCCGGTCAGCGATAGCGAATGGGCGGTGATCATGGAGATGTCGGAAACCGACCCCGATTAACCCAGTTTCCAGACAAGTGCCGGAAAACAGGCATTCTCCCATTAGAATCATTGCATAATATTGCGATGTGGCGCAATAAAATGACCAGCGACCTGTACTGTACATTGTCAGGTCCTGAAGAATTGGTGAATGGGGACCCTCTGTCCCCCGGTGGTACGAGGTTTCAGATGATCAAAAGCGTCTTGTTGGGTGGGCTGGTGGTGGCTGGTCTTGCCGGGTGCGCGGTTCGGTCCGATTGGCGCACCGAATACCAGCAGATTCCGGCCAGCCAGTCGGCGAACTGGAAAGTGACCGGCGTCAATGTCGTGGCCCCCGCCACGCTGACCACGACCGAAGAAAACAGCTATGTCCCCGAAGCGGATGTCGTCTGGCATGGCGATCCCCCCGGTGACCGGCGGGCACAGGCCGCGGCCATCGTGACCGAAGGCATCCGCGCCGGTTCGGCCGGTCTGCGCGGCCGCACGCCGGTCACCATCGCGGCCACGGTCACGCAGTTCCACGCCCTGACCCCGCTGACCCGTGGCACGAATTTCGCCAACGCCGGGGTCGAGAATATCTCTTACACGGTGCAGGTGCTGGATGCGCGCAGCGGCGCGCCCCTGACCCAGCCGCAACTGATCGAGGCTGATTTTCCGGGTTTGACCGGCAGTGCCGCCGTCGCGGCGGACGCCGCCGGCAATACCGAACGGCGGCAGATCGTGAACCACATCGCGGTGGTGACGCAGAACTGGCTGGGCAGCGGCCCCGATCCGCGCGGCGGCTTCAACCGCATGGGCCGCTGATCGCGCGAGCCCCCGAATTAACAGAAACGGGCCGGCCCGGCGGATAGGGGCCGGCCTTTTCGTTTGACCGGTCGGGCGCGCATAAGCCCCGCGATCCAGCGCCCGGCGACCTTGCGGGTCGCGGCGGCATTTGGCACAGGTGAGGTCGACACGACCGCCCCAAGCCCTCGAGGTTCCATGCCCAGCGTCAGCCAATTATACGAGGCCCGCGTCGCACGTGGCGAGCTGGATCCGGACCCGGCGCAACGCGCGCTTTTGCCCCGGCTGGACGCGCTGGTCGGCGAGCTCGCCGCGGCGCCCCCCGCACCCGTCACGAAGGCCAGGGGCGGCTGGCTGTCGCGGCTGGTCGGCGGCGGTCCGGCCGATGCCACGCCGATTGCCGGCCCGCGCGGTCTTTATATCTGGGGCGGGGTCGGCCGCGGCAAGTCGATGCTGATGGACCTGCTGGTCGAGGCCGCGCCCATCGCCCAGAAGCGCCGGGTCCATTTCCACGCCTTCATGCAAGAGGTTCAGGCCGGTCTGAACCGCGCCCGGGCCGAAGGGGCGCAGGACGCGGTCCGGCCCGTCGCCGAGGCCATCGCCGACCAGACGCGCCTGTTCTGTTTTGACGAGATGCAGATCACCGACATCGCCGACGCGATGGTCGTCGGGCGGCTGTTTCAGGTCCTGTTCGATCGCGGTGTGACCATCGTCACGACATCGAATCGCGTGCCCGAGGATCTTTATAAGGATGGGCTCAACCGGCAGCTTTTCATGCCCTTCATCGCGCTGATCCGGCAGAAACTGGACGTGATCGAACTCGCCAGCCCCCATGATCACCGACAGGACGGAACCGCCGAGGATGACCGCTGGTTCGTGACCCCGCCCTCGGCCCGCAAGGCGATGGATGCGGCCTGGGCCCGGCTGACGGAGGGGGCGCCCGCGGCGCCGCTGGTCCTGCCGATCAAGGGGCGCGAGATCGCGATCCCCGCATTTGCGACCGCGCCCGACGGGCAGCGGATCGGGCGGATCGGCTTCTGGGACCTCTGCGGCCGCCCCTATGGCCCGGCCGAATATCTTGCCATCGCCGATGCGGTGGATCTGCTGATGATCGACGATATTCCGCAACTTTCGTCGGCGAATTACAACGAGGCGAAGCGCTTCGTGACCCTGATTGACGCGCTTTACGAGGCCAGGGTCAAGCTGATCGCCTCGGCCGCCGCGCAGCCGGAATCGCTGTATCTCGAGGGCACCGGATCGTTTGAATTCGAACGCACCGCCAGCCGCCTGCGCGAGATGATGGACGCGGATTGGGGCAAGGCGGGATAAGCAAGATCCCGCCGAACCCACGTGGCCGCCATCAAATCCGGAACCACCCCCGCCGCCCGGCAGTTGGCCCTACAAGCCTGTACCACCACAGGCCGCCAGTCGGTGCCCTTGCTGAGCGTTCAGAAGGGTATCGTCCGGGTCGTATGGCCCGGCTTTGAGTACCAATTACTTTTCAATACCGAAGACCCCGGCCCCAAAAGGGAACCGGGGTCTTTTTTCGCACCTGTCCCGGCGGTCGGGCGGGCCGGAACTCAGCCCTGCGGAACCGCCGCGCCATCGCCTGCCGGACGGGGCGTGTCCGGGCGGGGCTGGGTGGTGACGGTCGGAATACGGCTGCCCGGTCCGGGGCCGTCATCCTCGCCGCCAAGGGCGACGCCACGGATGACCTTGCCGATTTCCTCGCCGGTCAGGGTTTCATATTCCAGAAGCCCCTTGGCCAGCCGCTCGAATTCCTCTTCCTTCTCCAGAAGGATCCGGCGGGCTTCCTGATAGCCTTCTTCGATCAGGTCAAAGACTTCCTTCTCGATCAGTTCCTTGGTGTGGGCCGAGATCGAGAATCCGGCGGTATTGCCGGAATAGCCTTCATGCGCTTCGGAATAGTCGATCGCGCCGACCTTGTCCGACATGCCCCAGCGCATCACCATGGCGCGGGCAAGCTGGCTGGCCTGCTGGATGTCGCCGGCCGGGCCGTTCGACACGCCTTCCTCGCCGTATTTGATGATCTCGGCGGCCTTGCCGGCCATGGTCATGGCGATCTTCTGCTTGGCTTCGTCCTTGTGATAGTTCAGCCGGTCCATCTCGGGCAGGCTGACGACCATGCCAAGGGCGCCGCCGCGCGGGATGATCGTGGCCTTATAGACCGGATCGCATTTCGGCAGGGACAACCCGACGATGGCATGCCCGGCCTCGTGATAGGCGGTCTTTTCCTTCTGCTCGGGCGTAAGGACCATGCTGCGGCGTTCGACCCCCAGCATGACCTTGTCCTTGGCATTCTCGAAATCTTCCATGCTGACAAAGCGCCGGCCGATACGCGCGGCGGCCAGCGCGGCCTCGTTCACCAGGTTCATCAGATCGGCACCCGAGAAACCGGGCGTGCCGCGCGCGATGATGCGCAGATCCACATCGGGGCCGACCGGCACCTTGCGGGCGTGCACGTTCAGGATCTTCTCGCGGCCCTTGATGTCGGGGTTCGGAACATAGATCTGGCGGTCGAAGCGGCCCGGGCGCAGCAGCGCGGGGTCAAGCACGTCCTTGCGGTTGGTCGCGGCGATGATGATCACGCCTTCATTGGCGTCAAAGCCGTCCATCTCGACCAGAAGCTGGTTCAGCGTCTGTTCGCGCTCGTCATTACCGCCGCCAATGCCGACGCCGCGGGCACGGCCAACGGCGTCGATTTCGTCGATGAACACGATGCAGGGGGCGGATTTCTTCGCCTGCTCGAACATGTCGCGGACACGGCTTGCACCGACGCCGACGAACATTTCCACGAAGTCGGAACCCGAGATCGTGAAGAACGGCACGCCGGCTTCGCCCGCGATGGCGCGCGCGAGCAGCGTCTTACCGGTGCCGGGCGGGCCGACCAGCAGCGCGCCTTTCGGGATCTTGCCGCCAAGACGGCTGAATTTCTGCGGGTTGCGCAGGAATTCGACGATCTCCTCCAGCTCTTCCTTGGCCTCGTCGATGCCGGCCACGTCGTCGAAGGTGACGCGTCCGTGCTTTTCGGTCAGCATCTTGGCGCGCGACTTGCCAAAGCCCATCGCACCGCCTTTGCCGCCGCCCTGCATCCGGTTCATGAAGAAGATCCAGATCCCGATCAGAACGATGAACGGCAGCCAGACACCGATCAGCGACATGAAACCGGACTGAGACTGCCGCTCGACCCGGACATCGACGTTCTTTGCGATCAGCTTGTCGGCGATATCCTCACCTTGCGGACGTATCGTGGTATAGGTCTTGTCGTCCGATCCGGTCACGATCAACTGCTCGCCATCCATGACGACCGACTTGACCTCGGATTTTTCGACCCGGGCCATGAAGTCCGAATAGCTGATGGACCTGCTGTCCATCGAACCGGCGCCGCCGTTGAACAGATTGAACAGGGCCAGCACCAAAACGAACAGCACGACCCAGAAGGCGATATTGCGCGCGTTACCCAATGGGGATTCCTCCGAGCGAGCGGGAAAAAAGCTTATGGTGAAAATAGGGATTCATTGCCGGGGTTCAATGCGAGATTAGCAACGCGTGGAAATCCGCCAATGATCGCACCGGCCGGACCGCCCAATCCCCCGGTTTTCCAAGCAGGGGCGCGGCGCACAGCGCGCCGTTCTGCCAGATCGCCGGGCTGGCGGCGGCCGCGTCACGGGACAGGCCGGACCCGCGCCAGTCGATTTCCGCAAGCGCGTCATACCCCAGCGCCGCGACGGTTTGACCGGGCGCCAGCGCGCCTTTGATATACCAGCGGTTATCCCAGATTTCGCCCTGCATCGGGGGCGCCCGGCGGGCGGCCTCGGGCTCTCGTCCAAAAAAGATCCGGTGCTGATCGACCGTGATCAACACCCCGTCCAACGTCGCCCGGCCGCCTTCGCGCATCCCCGCCATCAGACCCGCCACGCTGGCGCGGCGCGGCGCATATGAGGCCCCCGTTACCAGCCGCAGGGCTGCGACGATCAGCCGCCGGCGAATTTCATCCGGCTGCTCGGCAAGGGGCTGAAAGGGCAGCATAATATCGCCGTTCCGCACCTCGGCCCCGCCAGCGGCCCGGGTCGCAAAGAACCCCAGCGCCTGCCGCGCCATCGCCATGTTCTCTGCGACCTGGGTCAGCGCCACGGGGGTGATACCAAGATCGGTCAGCGCCGCCGCCGCCTGCCGCATGCGGATACGTTCAAACTCGGGCTTTTCGTTGGAAGGGTCGTCCGCCCAGCCGATGCCGCGCGCGGTCAGCCAGTCGCGCAAGCCGGCGCGGTCAATCTCCAGTAACGGCCGCAGCCACAACAGGCCCGATACCGCGCGCGCCGGTGCCATCCCGGACAGACCGTCAACGCCCGCGCCGCGGGTCAGGCGCATCAGCACCGTCTCGGCCTGATCGTCGCGGGTATGGCCCTGCACGACGGCGATCGCGCCCGCAGCCCGCGCCCAGTCCGAGATCAGCCGCAACCGCGCCTCGCGGGCGTTCGCCATCAGGTTTCCGGGCGAATCACCCCCGGTCCAGCGCAGGATCGTGTGACCGACGCCCAGTTTCCGCGCGGCACGGCCGGCCGCGGCGGCCTCATCCGCCGACTCGGCCCGCAGCCCGTGGTCGACGGTGGCGGCGATGACGGCGCGGCCCCGGTCGGCGGCCCAGCGGGTGGTCAGATGCAAAAGCGCGGTCGAATCGCCGCCCCCCGAATAGGCGACGGCGATCGGCCCCGGGCCATCCGGCACCAGTCGATCCAGCGCGGCATTCAACCGATCCTGAAGATCAGTCATTCCCGGGTGACAGGTCTTCCGGCACGCCATCCCCGCCCGTCAGATCGCAGTTCTGGGCGCCCAGCCGATTTGTCGCCTCGGTGCCGGCGGGGTTCTGGGGAAACCGCGTGGTGATTTCCTGCAAATACAGACAGGATTCCTCGGCATGGCCAAGATCGGCCATCACCCGCGCCAGACCCAGCAACGCTTCGGGCGCGCGGGTGCCGTCGGGGGCGCCGGCGAATGTCTCGAGCCAGGCGCGCGCCGCCCCGCGGCTGTCACCGGCACTGTCCAGCGCCTGCCCTTCCAGAAACCGCGCCTCGGCGGTCAGGGGACCATTCGCATAGGTTTCGGCAACGGCCGCGAAGAGTTCCGCAGCGCCGCGAAAGTCACCTTGACCGAGCACCTCCCGGGCCCGGTCGAATGCAGCCTGTTCGCCTTGGGTGGTGGCGGTCCCGGCCGGGGACGCTGGTGTCGGCGCGGGCGCGGTCAAGGCCCCGCCCTGATTGTTTCCGGGCAGGGGCGAGGCCGCCCCGCCGCCGCCGCTGCCCAATGCGGGCGTGTCGGTCAGCGCCCCGATGTCGCAGCCTTCCTCCATCTCGCACAGGCGGAATTCGATATCGCCGATGCGGTTGGTGCCATCCTTGACCACACGGTTGATGCGGTTCTGCATCTCCTCGGTCTGGTTGGTCAGCTGCGAAAGCTGGGCCTCCATCGCGTCCATGCGGGCGATGGCGCTGTCGCCGCCGGCGGCCGCGAAACCCTGCGCGCCCGAGGCGACGAGCTCTCTCCGCAGCCCCTCCAGCTGGCGCGTCAGTTCAGACAGTTGCGCGCGCAGGTCGGCCAGCGTGGCGGCATCCTGCGCCGCCGCCGGCATCGCCAGCCCACCCGCCAACAGCGCCGCAAGGATGACGCGCCGCATGTCAGCTACCGGCGCCGGGCTGGACCACGGTCACGGAACGGCGGTTCTTGGCATAGCAGCTTTCTTCCGAACAGATCGCCAGCGGGCGTTCCTTGCCATAGCTGACCGTGCGGATCCGCCCCGCCGCCACACCCTGCGAGATCAGGTATTCCTGAACCGAGTTCGCGCGCCGTGCGCCAAGCGCAAGGTTATATTCGCGCGTGCCCTGTTCGTCGGCGTGCCCCTCGATCACAGTCGAGAATCCGAGGTTCTGGTTCAGCCAGCCGGCCTGACCGGCCAGCGTGCTGCGCGCCTCGGGCGTCAGGGTCGACTGGTCGACGGGGAACAGCACCGTATCCCCCACGGTCGAGCGGAAATATTCAACCGATCCCTGACCGGGCATCGCGCCGGTGCCAACACCGCCAGCCCCGGCCCCGCCATTGGCATAGGGGTCCACGACCTGCGATCCGCCATAGCTTCCGTTGCGGTTGGCGCAGGCCGACAGCGCCAGCGCCGATACAAGCACCGCGATCTTGACCGAGGTTTTCATCTTCATACCGTGTCCGTTCCGTTCCCTTAAGGCAGCAGCGGGCCCCAATCGGGGTCGCTGGCCGGATTATCCAATTTCGCAGGGCGCATATTTCGCCCGGTAATGTCAACCGAATGAAGTCGCGGCTGGCCACCACCGCCCGGCGTTTCCCGCGTAAACATTACTACGCGGCCATTGGGGGCCCAAGTGGGACCCTCGTCAAGAAACGATTCTGTCAGCGTCCGTTCCTCGGATCCATCCGTGCGCATGACGCCGATGTGGAATTTGCCGCTATTCTGCCGGGTATAGGCGATCATGTCGCCGCGCGGCGACCAGACCGGCGTGCCATAGCGCCCCTCGCCAAAGCTGATCCGGGTCGCTTCGCCGCCCGAGGCCGACATGATATATAGCTGCGGCGAGCCCGAGCGGTCGCTTTCGAACACGATCTGCTTGCCGTCCGGCGAATAGCTGGGCGAGGTCTCGATCGAGGGGGCGTTGGTCAGCGCCCGGGTCGCGCCCGTGGCCGCATCCATCTGATAGATGTCGGTGTTTCCGCCCTGCTCCAGCGAGTACAGGATCCAGCGCCCGTCCGGCGAATAGCGCGGCGAGAAGGTCATGGTGCCCTGCTGCTCGGACAAGGTGCGCGAGCGGACGCTGTTCACGTCCAGTTCCATGATCCGCGGAAAGCCCGAGGCAAACGATGTATACAGGATCTTGTTGCCGTCGGGCGAGAACTGGGGCGCCAGCACCAGCGCCGAGGAATCGGTCAGCCATTTCACGTTGGCGCCGTCGTAATCCATCACGCCGATACGTTTCTGGCGGGCGTCCTTGGGGCCCGATTCCGACACGAAGGCGACCCGGCTGTCGAAATAACGCCCCTCGCCGGTGATCCGCGAATAGACCTGATCGGCGACCTTGTGGGCCGCGCGGCGCCAGTTCGATTCGCCGCTGTCGAATTGCATGCCGTCGCCCAGCGGCTGTCCCGAGGTCACGTCGAACAGCCGGAACTTGACGTTGATCTTGCCGCCCTTGACCGAGACCGCGCCGGTGATCAGCGCCTCGACGTTGATGGCGCGCCAATCCTCATAGGCGACGGGGGACGAAAAGCTGGCGGGGCGGGCGATATGCGCCTCGCGCGGGACCAGCTTGAACAGCCCGGTGCCGATCAGGTCGTCCGCGATGACCGAGCCGATCTTGCGCGTCATCTCATCGGCGCCGCCCTCGTTCTCGAACGGGGCGATGGCGAAGGGCATCGGTTCGATGACGCCTTCGGTGATGGTGATCCGCAGCGGACCGTCCTGCGCCAGCGCGGGCGCGGCGGCGGCAAGGGAAAGTATGGAAGCGAGGGCGAGCGAGAATGTGCGCAGCATGTTTTTCAACCTTCGGTGTTTCCAGTGGTTCGGCAAGTCGCGGACATCAGCGCATCCGCATTTCATCGGGAGTAAACGTGATCACGACATCCTTCCAGACATCGTATTTTTCTTTCGGCAGGGTGTAACCGTCGCGGCTGCAACGCAATATGGCGCGGCGGGCGGCGGTATATGCCTGCTCGACCGATGCCTCGGTTCCGCCCTCGGCCTTCAACATCCTGATCGAGCCGGAATCGGGCGTCCCGTCGGGATTCAGGCGCAAGGCGATTGTTACGACCGTAGCCGCCGCATCGGCCGGCAACGCGCCCTGGGTCCAGCAGGCGCCGACGGCGGCCACGAAGGCCGCCTTTTCGGCCGGCGTCAACGCGGCGGCGTCCTGTGCCAATGCAGCCGCCGCGGGCAATTGCAGCATCGCCGCCGCGCACAGCACGCCACGGCAAAACAGCGGGATATGCAAGGCCTGCCTGATCATCAGCGCATCCGCATGTTGTTCGGGTCAAAGACGATCTCGACGTCCTTCCAGCGATTATACTTCTCGGCCGGCAGCGGATAGCCGCCCTTGGCGCAACGGATGATGGCGCGGCGGGCGGCCTCGAACGCCTGCTTGGCCGATGCGCCGGTGCCGCCGCTGGAATCCTTCATCTTCATCGAACCGGCGTCGGGGGTGCCGTCCGGGTTCATGCGGAAGCTGACCGTCACCACAGTACGCATCGCGTCCGAGGACAAGGCGCCGACGTTCCAGCATTGCCGGACCGCAACCATGAACCCGTCCTTTTCGCCAGAGGTCAGGGGCGGGCCGTTGCTGGCGGCGCCACCGCCGCCCGAGCCGCCGGAACCCTTTTGCTTGTCGGGCGAATCCGCGCCTGCGGCGGCAAGCGCCTCGGCCAAGGCGGCCTCTTTCGCCTTCTGGGCGGCTGCGGCATCGGCTTTCGCCTTGGCGGCGGCTTCCTTCTTGGCGCGGGCCTTGGCTTCGGCTTCGGCCTTGCGTTCAGCCTCGGCCTTGGCTTCCGCCTCGGCCTTTTCCTTGGCGGCTTTTTCCTTGGCGGCCTTCGCGGCCGCCGCCTTCTTGGCTTCGGCTTTTGCCTCGGCCTCGGCCTTGGCTTTCGCTTCGGCTTTCGCTTCCGCCTCGGCCTTTGCCTTTGCCTTGGCTTCCGCCTTCGCTTCGGCTTCGGCCTTGGCTTTCGCCTCGGCCTTGGCTTCGGCGTCAGCCTTTGCCTTGGCTTCCTTCGCGTCGGCGTCGGCTTTTTCCCTGGCGGCTTTTTCCTTGGCGGCCTGTTCTTTCGCGGCTTCGGCCTTGGCCTTTGCATCCGCCTTGGCCTCGGCCTCGGCGGCCGCATCCGCCTTGGCTTTCGCTTCCGCTTCCGCTTCGGCATCCGCTTCGGCCTGCGCCGCGGCCTTGGCCCGGGCGGCCGCATCCGCCTGTCGCTGGGCGGCCTCGGCCTCGGCGGCGGCGGCAAGGGCCAGCGCCTCGGCCTGACGGCGCTGCGCGGCTTCGGCCAATCCGGCGGGACGCGCGCCGGGACGGGCCGAGCTGTCCAGCGCCAGCGCCGATGCCGGGGGTGCTGCGGGTTCTGCGGGCGGGGTCGGTGTCGTGCGTGATGGCGAAGCGTCCGAGGTCTGCCCCCCGGTCGGGCTGGCATCCGATTGCGGCGGCCGTTCCTGAGGCGTCGGCGCCAGCGTCGCCACCTGAACCGGCGGGTTGGGGGCCAGATCGGTCAGATCGGGGCGCGGCTCGGGCGCGGGCGAGGGTTCGGGCATCGCGGCCGGCACATCGGCGGTCTCGGTCGCGGCCTCGCCGCTGGTGTCGATCGCGGGCGAGGTCGCGTCATTCGGTGCCGCCGGTTGTTCGGGGGCCGAGGGCGCACCGGGATTGGTCGCGGCCCGTCCGATCGAAGCCGCCGCCATCTGCGCGAACTGGGCCTCGGACATCACCGATACCTCGGTCATCTGAACGGCGTCCAGCGGCTGGGCGCGGAACAGGGCGCCGCCGACCACGGCCCATGTCAAAAGACCGGCGTGGCCAACGCCTGATACCCATTTGCCGATGCGCTCCGCCCGGTCCATGGCCTTAACCCGCCTGTTCCTGACCGTTCATGCGCGGTCCGCCGGTGTCCGTCACCAGCACGATGTTGGAAAAGCCCGAGGCGTTCAGCGCCCCCATCACCTGCACCACCCGCTCATAGGGGATGGTGCCATCGGCGCGCAAAAAGATCTTGTCGGTTTCGCGCTGCGTCGCCACGGCGCGCAGGCGTTCCACCAGTTCCTCGGGCGCGATCGGGTTGTTCATCAACGATAGCGCACCATCGGCCTGAAGCGAGATGGTCAACGGTTCCTCGGGCTCCGCCGGCACCGCCTGCGCCGAGGTCTTGGGCAGGTTCAGCGGCACGCCCACGGTCAAAAGCGGCGCCGCGACCATGAAGATGATCAGCAGGACCAGCATCACGTCCACGAAGGGCGTGACGTTGATTTCGGCCATCACGGCGTGCTTTGAGCGGCCCGCGCGCCGCCGGGTGCCGCCGCCGCCCTTTTTCATGACGCCTGCGCCCATGGCCTACTCCTCGTCCAACTGACGTGAAAGGATGGTTGAAAACTCATCGGCGAACGATTCGTAGCCCGCCACGATGCGGTCGCTGTCGGCGGACAGCTTGTTGTAGAATATGACCGCCGGGATGGCCGCGAGCAGGCCCAGACCGGTCGCCAGCAGCGCCTCGGCGATACCCGGGGCGACGACGGCAAGGCTGGTGTTCTGCGAAATCGCGATCTGCTCGAACGCGGTCTTGATCCCCCAGACGGTCCCGAACAGGCCGATGAACGGGGCGGTCGAGCCGACGGTGGCCAGAAACGGCAGGCCACGGTTCATGCGATCGGCCTCGCGTCCGATGGCGACATCCATCGCCCGGTCGATGCGGCTGTTGGCCCCGGCGATCAACCCGCCGTCGTCGCGATGGCTGCGCCGCCACTCCAGCATGCCGGCGGAAAACACCCGCTCGGACGGCCCCGAGGGCGATGTGCCGATGCGGTCATACAGATCGTCCAGCGGCTGGCCCGACCAGAACGCCCGGTCGAATGCGGCGGCTTCGCGCCGGGATGCGCCATAGGTGATGAATTTCTGGACGATGATCGACCATGACCAGAACGAGGCGATGATCAGCATCACCATGACGATCTGAACGGTCAGTGACGCGCGCAGGAACAGCGCCACCAAAGAAAAGTCGATCTCCGGCCCAGTGGGAAGAGTTGAAGGGTCCATGTAGCTGCTCTGCCTTTTTGGCCACGATTTCGCGGCGTTATTAACAGCGTATTTACACAGGTTTCAGACCCAAAGCCAACACAATGGCGTCAACTTTACCCGCCGTTCCGATCAACTGCCCGTTCATCCTTGCGCGGCGTGCCGGATCGTCTGGCCCGGATGGAAGTTGGGCGAAAGGCTGATGGTCTGGCCAACGGATTCCGGTTCCAGCCCGGCAATGATGCGCGCCGCACGCCGGCCGATCTCGATCCGGCGGGCGTCGGTCGTGGCCAGCCGCCGGGGCAGCCCGTCCAGCAATTCCACGTTGTTAAAGCCGGCAAGACCGATATCGCCCGGAATATCCAGCCCCTTTTCAAGGCAGTACAAAAGACCGCCCGCGCCGATCATGTCATTCGAGTAATACAGGAAATCCAGATCCGGCTCGCGCGACAAGATGCGCTCGGTCAGCTCTCGGCCTTTCAGAAGCGCCGAGCCGCCCTGATAGAATTCCCGCGCCGTCAAGTTGACGCCGGCACGGTTCAGCCCCTCCTCGAACCCCGCCAGCCGTTTCCGCGCCCGGTGATCCTCGGGCATATGGGTACCCAGAAAGCCGATGCGGCGATAGCCGGCCGCCAGAATATGCGCGGCCATGTCCAGCCCGACCTGCCGATGCGAGATGCCGACCACGGAATCAATGCCCGGCCCGTCGCTGTCCATGATCTCGACGACGGGGATCCCGGCGTTTTCCAGCATCGCCCGCGAGACGCGGGTATGTTCCAGCCCGGCCAGAATGACGCCCGAGGGACGCCACGACAGCATGTCGTAAAGCACCGCCTCTTCGCGGGTCAGCGAATAGTTGGTCACCCCGATCACCGGTTGCAGGCCGGTGTTTTCCAGTTCGGCCGAAATGCCGCCCAGCACCTCGGGGAACACGAGGTTCGACAGCGACGGAATGACCACCGCGACCAGATTGACCCTTTGGCTTGCAAGACCGCCGGCGATCTTGTTGGGCACATAGCCCAGAGATTTCGCGGCCTCGACCACCTTTTCACGGGTCGCGGCCGACACGTCGCCGCGATTGCGCAGCACGCGGCTGACGGTCATTTCGGACACGCCCGATGCCTCGGATACATCGCGGAGCGTTAGCGGTCGGCGCGGTTTGCGGTTGGTCATCTGTTCCGGGAAAATCCTTGGGTTGCTGGGCATGTTAGCGCACGACAACCGGTCGGAGCAAGCCTGCCCGGCCTTGCATCGGAACGCGGGCCGGGCCATAGCTATGCCCGAGTGGTCCCGTGGCTCAACTGGATAGAGCAGCCCCCTCCTAAGGGGCAGGTTGCAGGTTCGAATCCCGCCGGGGCCACCATTTTCCTTCGGCATCCCTGAACCACCGGAATCAAGATCGGCGCTTTCCGCCCGATCGAGGCGGTGTGCCGAACTGGGCCCGCGCTCCCGGTCAGGATGCCGACAACAGGATCACGCCGGCGATAAGTACGGCGCAGCCCAGCAACCGCCATGGCCCGACCGGTTCGCGCAGGATCAACATCCCCATCAATGCGCCGACCATCATCGACATTTCGCGCATCGGCGCGACTAGGCTAAGCGGCGCGCCATTGGTCAGCGCCGTCAGCACCAGGATATAGGACAGCGGCGACAACAGCCCGACGGCGGCGGCGGTCCACCAATGGCCCCGCATCAGGTCCCGGGCGCGGCGGGGGGCGGCCAGAACAAGCGGCAGCAGCAGAAAGAACCGCAGCATGTTCGAGAACCAGTCGAGCACGACCGGCGCCACCCCCAGCGCCTTGACCGCATAGGCGTCGACGACGGTATAGCCCGCGATCAGCCCGCCGGTCGCGGTGCCCCAGCGGATGCCGGCCTGACCGCCGGGACTGGAAAACGCCGCCAGCTTTCCCTGTGTCGCGATCAGCAGGATACCGGCGACGACCAACACAAGGCCCAGAACCCCCGCTTGGGTCGGCGTTTCACCAAGGATCAGGAAGGCGCCGATGCTGGACAGCATCGGGCCGGTGCCCCGCGCGACCGGATAGACCACGGACAGGTCGGCAAGCTGATAGCCGCGTTGCAGGCACAGGCTGTAGGCCAGATGAATAAGCCCGCTCAGCAGGACAAAACCGGCGCCGATCCAGCTCCATGCGACACCCCCATGCGCGAGAAGATAAAGCACCCACGGCGCATAGATCGCGCAGGCGATCAGGTTATAGGCGAATACGAAAACCGGGCCGACCGGGGCGGCCCGCTTCGCAAGCAGGTTCCAGGTTGCGTGAATGATTGCGGCAAGAACGACAAGAAAAGCCGAGGCAAGCGTCATTGAGACCCCCTTTTGCGCCCGGCCCTGTCGGACCGGCGGCGCGGTTGATCTCGACGTCTCCTCCCCTGGGCTTTTATCCCTTGGGTGCAGCCGGGAACACCCCGGTCTCTGCAACGCTCGGTCCTGCGGCGCGCGGCCCGGAACCCTAGTTGCCACTCAGTCGATGTGGCGATCTAGCCATCACCCGGTCGGGATTACAACCCGTTCGACGGAAATGCCACGCGGCAACCCGCCACTCGCTGCCGCCTGTCAGTCCGGCCAGTTCAGCGCCGCCGCGGCGGAATGGCGCGGCTTCAGCATCGCATTTTTCGGGCGATCCGGCGATTTCAGGACCGCGAGCAACCGGTCGGCCACGATCTGCGCCTCGCCATCGTGAAGGTTGCAGGGATCAAGATAGAAATGGCCGCGCTCGGCCTCGTGCCCGCGCACGATGATCGGCGGATCGCCCGCCGCCAGCGCCGCGGCAAGCCCGGCGGCGGTAAAGCCGCTTTCCGGCGCGACCCGCACCTCCAACCGATCCAGCGGATTGTCGGTCGGATCCGGCACGATCAGCGCGGTTATGCCGGCGATGCCGGTCAGGCTGCGCTGCCACAGATCCAGCGCCGCCCGTTCACGCGCCCGGATCGCGGGGGCGTCGCGGCCCTCCCACGCCTCAAGCGCCGCGATGACGCCGGCGATCGATTCCTTGCCCACTTTCATCGCCCGGGCAATGCCGCGATTCTGAAGATAGGCCGCGCGGACCAGATCCTTGCGCCCGGCGACGATGCCGCTGGTCGGGCCCGAAAGGAACTTGTGACCCGAATAGATCACGATATCCGCCCCCTGATCCAGAAAGGTGCGCAGGTCGTATTCAGACGCCGCATCGACGATGACGGGAATGTCGCGCGCATGGCAGATCTCGGCGAACTCGGACAGCGGCACCATGCCGTATTGCACGGTATGGTGGCTGACCACGAACAGCGCGGCGGCGGTGCGTTCGGTGATCGCATTGGCGATGTGATGGGCCTGAACCGCGCTGACGGTGCCGGCATGAACCACACGTCCACCGGCCAGACGGATCGACTGGTCGACCGGCGCGCCATAGTTGACGTTATGCCCCATCTGCAGGATCACCTCGTTCGGATAGATGCCGGTGTCGTCGGGCAGACGTTCGATGGCCAGAAGATCGGTGCCGGTGATGCAGCCCGCGACGGACATGCTGATACCGGCCGCGCAGCAGGCGGTGACGAAGCCCGCCTCGCCGCCGGTCAGCCGCGCGATGGTCGCGCTTGCGCGGCGCTGAAGATCGTCCATCTCGACCCATTCCGGGGCCATTTCGGCCATCGCCGCGATCGCCTGCGGTCCGATGATCGACGCGCCCAGCGCCGTCATCGTCCCCGAGACGTTCACGACCGGACGCAGGCCCATCCGCGCGCGAATATCGGCGTTTTCGCCCTCGGCGGGGATGATTGCGTAGGGGGCGGCTTTCGCTTCGCTTGACATATGAGACTATTCCCTTATTGCGGAATGGAAGATGACAGGAGTAACCGATGCTCGATCAGGAACCACGCAAGCGGACCAGCGGCATTGACCGCGCGTTGCAGATGCTTGACCTCTTGGCCGAGCGGCAGCAGCCGATGTCGGTCTATGATCTGGCCAAGTCGGCGGGTGCGCCGGCCTCGACCATTTACCGGCTGGTGGACGAGCTTGTCGAACGCGGCATGCTGATGCGGCACGAGGATAATTCGGTCTGGCTGGGGCCGCGCCTCATGCGCTATGGGCTGATCTATCGCAGCCACATCGACGCCTTCCGGCTGGCCGAACAGGAAATGCGGCAATTGGCCAAGCAGACCGGGGAAACGGTCCAGATCTGCGCCAATGACGACGACATGATGCTGGTCGTGGCGATGGAGGTGGGCGAAGGCCATTTCCGCATCACCTCGGACGTGGGCACGCGGGTGCCGCTGAACTGGACCGCCTCCGGGCGGCTTTTGCTGGGCCATCTGCCCGAGGATGAACGCCGCGCCCGATTCGCCCGGACCGCGCGGCCGTCGCGTACCGGCATGGCGGAAACCGACCCGCAGGTGCTGGCCCGTCAGTCGGGCGAAGATTTCCGCAACCGGCTGGCGATCCAGACCAATGCGTCGGAATTCGCGGTGGCCTGTATCGCGGCACCGATCCGCGATGCGCAAGGCGCCTGCATGGCCACGATTTCCATCGTGCTCGCCGATCGTCAGGCCGAGCGGCGCCGGGACGAGCTGGCCGCGGCGGTGCAGCAGGCGGCGCTGGCGGCTGAACATCTGATGGGGCATTGACGCGGTCATTCCCGGTCAGGGCGCCGGCCGGTCTGGGGCGATACGGTCCGGGGCGATCTCGAAAATCGCCTCGATCTCGACGGTGATGTTGTTCGGCAGCGAGCCCACACCGATGGCCGAACGGGCGTGGCGCCCGGATTCGCCAAAGATCTCGGCCATCAGATTGGAAGCCCCGTCGATGACATAGGGGTGGCGCTCGAAATCCGGGGTGGCATTGACCAGCCCAAGCAGCTTGACGACCGAGGCCACCCGGTCAAGCGAGCCGAGATGATCGCGCAGCGCCGCAAGGATGTTGATGCCGACCAGCCGGGCATGTTCGCGGGCGTCTTCCGGCGTGACATCGCCGCCGACCTTGCCCCGGCAAAGCGAGCCGTCGCCGCGCACCGGCCCCTGACCCGAGACATAGGCCATTCCCCCCGCGATACGGACGTTCTGAAAGGCGCCGATGGGGCTTGGCGCCTGCGCCGGAAGCGTCACGCCAAGCGCGGCCAGACGGGTCTCGGGGGTTGGTTCTTTGGTCAAAATCATGCTGAAGATCCCGGGTAGAAACAATGGGCGGTCTGTCCCGCGCCCATGTCGACGGGCGGCGGAACGGCGGCGGCGCAAGGATCGGCGGCAATCGGGCAACGGGTTCGGAAAACGCAGCCCGAGGGCGGGTTCAGCGGGCTGGGGATCTGCCCCTTCAGCACCTCGCGGTGCCGCGCCGCATGCGGATCGGGCAACGGCACCGCCGACAGCAGCGCGCGCGTATAGGGATGCGCCGGCTGGCGATGGACGCGGCGCCCCGGCCCGGTTTCCACGACCCGGCCCAGATACATCACCGCCACCTGATCACACAGGTAATCCACCACCGACAGGTCATGGGCGATGAACAGCATGGTCAGATTGCGGCGCGCCCGCAGATCCAGCAGCAGGTTCAGGATCTGGGCCTGCACCGACACATCAAGCGCCGAGACGCTTTCGTCGGCAACGATGAAATCGGGCTCCAGCGCCAGCGCCCGCGCGATGCCGATGCGCTGCCGCTGACCGCCCGAGAACTCATGCGGAAAGCGGGTCATGTGATCGGGCGAAAGGCCCACTTCGTCCAGCAGCGCAGCAACGCGGTCACGGCGCTCGGATCGGGTGCCGATGCCATGCGCCACCAGCCCCTCGGCGATGATCTGGCCGACCTTCAGGCGCGGGTTCAGCGAGGAAACCGGGTCTTGAAACACGATCTGCATGCGCCGCCGCATCGCGTTCATTTCGCGCGGGGAAAGCTGGGTGATGTCCTGCCCGTCGAAGAAGATCCTGCCCGCGCTCGGCTCGATCAGGCGCAGCACGGTCCGGCCAAGCGTGGTCTTGCCCGAGCCGCTTTCGCCGACCAGCCCGGTGATCGAGCCGCGCGGAATGTCCAGCGTCACATCCTCGACCGCATGGACCGTGCCGCGCGGCGAATCGAACCGCTTGGTCAGGTTCTGCAACCGCACCAGCGGCGCGCCGGGAATTGGCTCAGACGTGGATTGGTCAGACATGGGTAGCCTCGGCTTGCGCGGCGCCCATCAGGGCGGCGGACTCGGCGGCGCGAATGCAGGCCACGCGATGTACGGGCGCGATGTCGCGCAGATGAACCGGCCGGGCGCACGCCTCGATCGCGATCGGGCAACGCGGCCGGAAGGCGCATCCCGCGGGCAGGTTGAAAAGCGGCGGAACGCTGCCCGGGATCGCCACCAGCCGTTCGCCCTCGGGGCGGTCGGGATGCGGGATCGAGGCCAGCAGCCCGCGCGTATAGGGATGGGCGGGGGCGTCGAAAAGGGGTTTTACCGGCGCCTGCTCGACCACCGCGCCGGCATACATCACCGCCACCTCATCGGCCATTTCCGCGACCACCCCCATGTCATGGGTGATGAACAGGATCGACATGCCCATTTCGGCCTGCAAACGGCGCATGAGATCCAGAATCTGCGCCTGAATGGTCACGTCCAGCGCCGTCGTCGGTTCATCCGCGATCAGCAGTTGCGGCGCGCAGATCAGCGCCAGCGCGATCATCGCCCGCTGCCGCATGCCGCCCGACAATTCATGCGGATAGGCGTCGACGCGGCTGGCGGCGGCCGGAATTTCCACCATTTCCAGCATCTCGATGACCCGCTTCCGGCGGTCGGCCGCCGACAGGTCGCTGTGCAAAAGCAGCATCTCGCCGATCTGGTCGCCAATGGTGAACAACGGGTTCAGCGAGGACATGGGTTCCTGAAAGATCATCGCGATCTCTCGCCCCCGGATCCGGCGCATGCCGCCGGCGCCCAGCGCGGTCAGGTCGGCCCGGCCGCCGTCGCGCATGCCGTATTCGATACGCCCGGACAGCACCCGTCCGCCCCGCGGCAACAGCCCGAGGATCGCCAGCGAGGTGACCGATTTGCCCGAGCCGCTTTCACCGACCAGCGCCAGCGTCTTGCCGGGGTTGATGCTGAAACTGACATCGCGCAGGGCCACGACCGCGCGGGGCCCGGCGCCAAAGCCGACGCGCAGCCCCTCGACCGAAAGGATGGGGGGCGCGCTCATCTGGCCGGGGCCGTCCGGCGGGCGGCGTCACGCAGGTCGGCACCGATGACCGTCATGCGCGGCTCGAACATCTGGTTCAGATTCAGTGTGCCACCCTCGCTGTCGGTGGCGGTCATGTCGCAATCGACCAGATCAAACACGGTCAGATCGGCACGAGTGCCGGGCGTCAGACCGTCGCGGCCCGACAGGCCCAGAACGCTGCGCGGGTGTTCGGTGATGGCGGTGACGCAATCCTGCAGCTCAAGTCCCACGGCCAGCAGCTTGGCGACGGTCGTCGCCATGTCATGCACCGGGCCGTCGATATTGCGCAGATGCAGGTCGGTCGAGATCGACCACGGCCGCAGCCCGTCATCAATCGCGCGCCGGGCCACGCCGAAATCGAACGAGGCCGCGCCATGGCCGATGTCCATCCGCACGCCCTCATCCGACAGCCGCCGCGCCTGTTCCCACAGCGCCGCCGTGTCGCGGATCGAGCCCGCGCGCTTGCCGTTGAAGCAATGGGTGACGATGTCGCCGGGCGTCAGGATGTCGAACACCTCGTCCAGCAGCGGCGGGGGCTCTCCCACATGGACCATAAGCGGCAAATCGCAGATCTCGGCGATGCGCTTGGCGATCTTGGCCGGGGTGATGCCCCAGCCGCCGACGATCACGCCGCTGGCGCGGACCTTGATGCCGCAGATCACATCGCGGTTCGCCTCGACCACCGCAAGGGTGCGGTCCACGTCGATCGAACGCAGGTCGATCAGTTCGGACACCCGGTTGCAGGCCACCAGACCGATCGAGCCGATGTTCAGAAACGCCCGGATCGTCTCGGCCGCCGGATCAATGACATATTCGCGCAGCCCGTGAAAATTCGCCTCGCCCGCCGAGCCGGCATCGGCCATTGCGGTGACGCCGGTGGCGCGCCCGGCCTCGGCCGCGCGTACCGAAATGTCGGTGCCGCCGTGCCAGACATGCACATGCAGGTCGCACCATCCCGGCGACAGCCATGCGCCCTTGCAGTCGATGTTGCGCGCGCCCTTGGCCGGGCCTTCGGCGATCAACCCGTCATCGCCGATATGAATCGTGTCGGGCGGGTTATCAAAGCCGATGGGTCGGAAATTCGTGATTGTCAGCGCCATGTCGTTAAGCCTCTTTTGCAAGTCTCGGGTCCAGCGCATCCCGCAACCCGTCGCCGATCATCTGCAGGCTCAGCACCGCAAGCGATATGGCGAGGCCCGGAAAGACGATCAGGTAGAAAGCCTGATCCAGCGTCTGGCGCCCTTCGTTGATCATCGTGCCCCAGGTCGGAACCGCAGGGTTCACGCCGACACCCAGAAAGGACAGGCCCGCCTCGGCCAGCATGGCATAGGCAAAGATGAACGTGGCCTGCACCACGATGGGCGAGACGATGTTGCGCAGGATGTGCTGGATCATGATCGTGCGCGTCGATGACCCCAGCGCATGCGCCGCCTCGACAAAGGGCAGTTCGCGGATGACCAGCGTCGCGGCCCGGACGATCCGGGCGATCCGCGGGGTGTAGACGATGGACAGCGCGATGATGACGTTGACGACCGAACCGCCGAAGATCGCCACAAGCGAGATGGCCAGCAGAATATCGGGAAACGCCATCATCGCGTCGATCAGCCGCGACAGCGGCGCATCGAGGGCGCGGAAATATCCGCCAAGCAGCCCGATGACGATGCCGGCGATGGTCGAGATCACCGCGACCCCCAGACCAATCGTCAGCGAGGTTCGCCCGGCATAAAGGATGCGCGACAGCACATCGCGCCCAAACGCGTCGGTGCCCAGCCAATACTCGGCCCCCGGAGGCGTCAGCCGCGCCCGGACCGACATCCGCGCCGGATCGGCGGGCGAGATCCATGGCGCGAGGATTGCGGCCAGCAGGATCAGCACAAAAAGGGCCAGCGCGATCATGACCGCCGGCCGGCGCGCCATCAGTTGCCACAGGCCGGGATCCTCAAGCGCCTTGGTGGTTGCGGCCATCTCAGTACCTCACCCGCTTGTCGACCAGCAGATAGATCAGGTCCACCGCAAGGTTGATCAGAATATAAAGCGTGGCCACCACCACCAGCGTGCCCTGAATGACCGGATAGTCGCGCCGCTCGACCGCGCTGACCACCAGATTGCCCATGCCGGGGATGTTGAACACACGCTCGGTCACCACGGCGCCGGACACCAGCATGGCAAAGGTCAGCCCGATCACCGTGATCACCGGGATCGCCGCATTCTTCAAGGCATGGCGCAAGACGACGCGGGCTTCGGACATGCCCTTGGACCGGGCGGTGCGGATGTAATCCTCGCCCAGCACGTCCAGCATCGAGGCGCGGGTAAAGCGCAGGATCAGGGCCGAGTTCACGATGCCAAGCACGATCGAGGGCAGCAACAGATAGCCGACGCGATCAAGAAAGCTGGCGCCCGGGCCGCCGTAACCGGCTGCCGGAAACCAGCCCAGATCGGTCGCGAAGAACCGCTGGAACATCAGCCCGGTCCAGAAACTGGGGATCGAGGCCGCCAGCATGGCCGTGGCGATGCTGAGTTGGTCAAAGACCGTGCCCCGCCGATACGCCGACCAGATCCCGATGGGCAGCGCGATCACCAGCGCGATCGCAAGCGACAGCAGCGCAAGAATCGCGGTCGGCTCGGCACGCTCGGCCAGAACCGATATGACCGGGCGGTTGAAATAAAGCGAGTCGCCCAGATCGCCGGTGATCGCGCGGCCCATATAGCTGAAATACTGCTCGGGGATCGACCGGTCGAGACCCAGCCGCTCGCGCAGGGCGGCCGCGTCGGCGGGGGTGGCATCGGGCCCCAGCATCAGGGCGGCCGGATCGCCCGGCGCAAGCCGGACGATCACGAAGGAAATGCTTAGAACCAGCAGGACGACGACGACAAGCCCGCCCAGTCTTTTCAGCAGATAGCGTTTCATTCCCGCGGGTTCCGTCCGTTATTCCTTGGAGGCGTTCCAGAAATAGGGCCACGGCGTCGGATCGACCCCTTTCAGCGTCTTTGCCTTGCCCAGCACGGCATTGAAGTTGCCGATCTTGATGAACCCGACATCGTCGAAATTGGCCGCCTGCAACTGGCCGAACAGCTCCAGCCGCTTGGCGGGATCGGGCTCGGCCAGGAAGGCGTCGGCGATCTTGTCTTTCTCGGGCTCGGACCAGCCGATACGCGAGGTCTTGAAATACATGTCGGTCAGCGCCGGTTCGGGCAGGAAGGGCGAGTGGCTGATATAGATGTCCCACAGCGCCGGGTCGTTGCGGCGTTCGCCCAGCGTCGCCCAGTCCACCACATCAAGCTGAACCTTGAAGCCGGCCATCTCCAGGGCCATTTTCGCGACCTCGGCCATCTTGTAGTGGAACTCATACTGACGCGAGGTCAGGATACGCAGCGGCGTGCCGTCATAGCCGGCCTCTTTCAGCAGCTCTCCGGCCTTGGCCTGATCGTTGACGTTGTAATTCTCGACGCCGTTCTCGACCCGCCAGGGCCAGCCCTCGGGATACATCGGGCCATCGACCTTGAAGAACTTGTCATCCCCGAAAGCGGCGAAAAGCATGTCGTCGATGGGAAGCGCCATCTGCAGCGCCTGCCGGATTTTCCGGTCGGTCAACAGACCCTGCTTGTGATTAAGCGCGAACACCGGCCAGCCAAAGCTTTCGATCATCACCGGCTCGGCCTTGTCAGAACCGGCAACACGGTCGAAGGATTCGGACGGCAGGCTGTCGGCGAAATCGTACTGACCGGCCAGCAACCCCTCGACCCGGGTGTTCGGATCGGGCGTGGGGATAAAGCGGATCTCGTCGGGAACCTGACCGCGCTTGCCGGCGGCGCCGTCGGTCGGCTCTTCGCGGGGGACATATTTGTCAAAGCGCACGAATTGCAGGTATTGGTCGGGCACCCGCTCGGCCAGTTCGTAAGGACCGGTGCCTATGACCTTCTCCAGCACGTCGGCCTGATTTTCCTCGGGGTAGATCGCGGCGGCCGAGTTCGAGAAGGCCAGCAGCGACAAAAGCGGCGCATAAGGCGATTTCAGGGTGATGCGGACGGCATCGGGCGCGGTGGCCTCGATCTTTTCGACCTTGTCGGCCACGCCCTTGCCGCGCGTCGCCAGTTTCAGCCAGCGGTTCAGCGAGGCGACCACATCGGCCGAATCCATCGCCGAGCCGTCCTGAAAGGTGATGCCGGTGCGCAGCGGAATGTCGTAAACCTTGCCGTCGTCGGAAACGGTCGGCATCTCGGCCGCCAGAAGCGGCGCGACATTCCATTTCGAATCGAAGGTATAAAGCGTCTCGACCATATGCTGGGTGACGATGCTGACCACATCCTTGGTCGAAAGCATCGGATCGAGCGTATCAGGTTCGCCCACAATCGCGACATTGATGGTACCCTGCGCGAAAAGCGGGGCGCCCAGACCGAGGGACAGGGCCGATGCAAGCAGGAAGGAACGGCGGACAGTCAAGGCAACCTCCATTATTATGGTATAGATACCGTTATTAGGTTATAATATGCGTGCCCTGTCAAGAAAATGTGACAAGCATGCGTCCGCTGGCGGCATCCGTTTCAGCCGCGATGTCGGCGTAACCCTTTTTTCAGGAACCAAAAAAACTTTTAGAATCCGTGGTTTCTGGCGTTACTTGCCCCTGTGCCAAAGCAGAAATATATTGGCGCGCACGCTGCCTTTTGTTCCGGACGGGATGCGGGTCACGACTCGCCGGGTTGCCGTGAATGTTGCCTTTGCCGCGACTCGCCGCCGCGGGTTCCCAAAGGTCGGTCGAAGGTCAGGGTGGGTGCCGGATTGAAAATCGCGATCATTTCGCATCACGCGGTTTCGCTGATCGGGTTTCGAGGCACCTTCATCAAGGAACTGGTCGCGCGCGGGCATCAGGTGCTGGCACTGGCGCCGGATTATAAGCCCAAAACCCGCGAAGTGGTCCGGGGCATGGGGGCCGAAACCATCGGCTTCAACCTGTCCCGCACCGGGGTCAGCCCGAAGCAGGACCTTGCCACCCTGTTCGAGCTGCGCCGGATACTGCGTGACCACGGCCCGGATCTGGTATTGTCGTTTTCAACGAAACCCTCGATCTACGGCACGCTTGCGGCCCTGTCGGCGGGCGTCCCGCGCCGATTTGCGATGGTCGAGGGGTTAGGGTCCGGCTTTGCCCAGCCCGGCGCCCCGCAATCGCTGGCCAAGCGCGCGCTGGGTGTCGTGCTGCGCCGGATGTACGGCTTTGCGCTGGCTCGCGCGGACGGCACGATTTTTCTGAACCGTGACGATTACGCCGAATTCGCCGCCCGGCGCCTCGTGCCCCGGGGGCGTGGCCATGTTCTGGGCGGTATCGGCGTCGCGCTGGACCAGTTCCCGCAATCCAGCCATCCGACCGACCCGGTGGTCTTTGTCCTGATCGCCCGGATGCTGCGGGAAAAAGGCGTCGGCTATTTTGTCGAGGCCGCCCGCCGGATCCATGCCTCGCACCCCGGCGCGGCCGAGTTCGTGCTGGTCGGGGGGCTGGACCGAAACCCCACCGGCCATCGCCGGGCGCATATCCGCGAATGGGTGCGCGAGGGCATCGTGAAATGGACGGGCCATGTGCCCGTGGGGCCCATTCTACGGCAATCCAGCGTTTTCGTGCTGCCCTCATTCTACCGCGAGGGCGTGCCGCGCAGCACTCAAGAGGCCATGGCCTCGGGGCTGCCGGTCATCACGACCGATGTGCCGGGTTGCCGCGAAACCGTGGACCACGGCGTGAACGGCTTTCTGGTGCCCCCGCATGACGTGGACGCCCTGACCCGGCGGATGCGGCATTTCATCGAAAACCCCGGGGACATCAGCCGGATGGGATCGGAAAGCCGGCGTCTGGCCGAACGGGATTTCGACGCGAAGCTTCAGGACGCCCGGCTGATCGGCCTTTTGGGCCTTAGTTAGGCCGCCCGCACAGACAGGCGGCCTTTTTTCCCCGATCCCGGTCTCAGGCTTTCGCCGCAGCCTCTTCCTGCTCGTCGTCATCTTCTTCCAGTCCGGGCGGCTCTTCGCCGGCAAGGAAGTTGCCGAATTTCTCCAATGCCGGGATATGTTCGGACAGGACCCGCAGCACGACCAGCATCGGCACCGCCACCACCATGCCCAGTATCGACCACAGCCACGCCCAAAGCGCCACGGTCAGGAACACGACGACGGTATTCAGCTGCAACCGGCGGGCCACGAAATGCGGGGTGATGAACTGTCCTTCGATGGCGGTCAGCGCCAGGTAGCTGCCGCCGACCAGAACCGCCGTCCACACATCGTCGAACACCACAAGCGCCACCAGCGCCGAGCCGACATAGCCGATCATCGCCCCGATATAGGGCACGTAGTTCAGAAGAAACCCGGCGATTCCCCACAGAATCGGCGAAGGCATCCCCCATGCCCACATCGTCACGCCGATGATCACGCCAAGGGCGGCATTGATGATGGTGATGGCGCCCAGATAAGCACCAAGCGATTCCTCGATCTCGCGCAGGGCGTTATAGGCCGCGCGCTTCTTGGCCATGGTGTCGAAGCTTTGAACGATGCGCAGATACAGCAGATCGCCCGATGCAAGCAGGAAGAACAGGAAAATCAGCGTGAACAGGATCTGCCCGACCACCGCGGGGCCGAAACTCAGCGCCGTCATGGCGATCCCCGAACTGCTCGTATCCGTCACTTCGACCTTCAGGGTATTGGTCGCCGCTGGCTGGGCCGGATGATCGCCGGGGCTGCTTACCGTCGAGGTGGCCGTCACCGTGCTGTCCGGCCCCTGCGCGGTGCCGCCGGTCGTGACCGTTCCCTGCGCCGGCACCGACGAGGTGGTGGAACTGTCGGTCCCGCCGGTCTGGTTGGGAGTGGTCGTGACCGTGGTGGTTGCCGAACCATCCGCCGCCGCGTTCCCGCCCGTATCCACGCCCGAATCCCCGCCCGCATCCCCGGTGCCCTCTGCCGCGTCCGGCAGATTGCCGACCACGGTCGGCGCCACGCTGACGCTGCCGGTGCCAAGCGTCCCCAGCCCCGCCGCGGCTTCCTCGATCCCGCGGAACCGGCTGCGGAAATTCTCGTACTTCTCTTTCAGTTGCCGCGTGATGCTGGGCGCGTCCTGAATCAACTGCCCGGCCGGACCCGAAACGGTATAGCTGATGGCGAAAACCCCCAGCACCATGCCGATGGTGACGATGGCGGCGGTGATCGACGGCGGGATTCCGCGACGATCCATCCAGCGGCGAAGGGGAACGAACACGAAGAACAGCAGAATGCCCAGCGTCGCCGGCAGCAGAAATTCCTTGGCAAGCGCGATGGCCCCGAAACACATGATCAGGAATATGCCGACGATGGCCCAGTTCGCCGGGTTCTTGGCCGGGGTTTCGCCACTGGTCGGGAACATGTGAATCGTCCGGCCGCTGGGGCGGACCACGACATTCGGTTCAAACTTCGGTCCGGTTTTGTCTGCCATGTGCTCCTCTCGGTGCCACGGCCAAACATCGCCGGAGGCCTAGGGAAACCCCGCCGCGCTTTCGCGGTTCCCGGCGTCTGACGATTTAGCCGGGAACATGCAAAGCCGTCACATCACAGCGGCCGGTCGCCATTCTCGTCGCGGATCCGGGTCGGCAGTCCCATCTGGCCCAGCAGTTCAAGAAAGGGGCGCGGCGGCAGTTCCTCGACATTGGCCATGCGCTTCACGTCCCAGTCGCCGCGCGCAATCAGCAGCGCCGCCGCCACCGGGGGCACGCCGGCGGTATAGCTGATGCCCTGACTTCCGACCTCGTTGAAGGCGTCCTTGTGGTCGGCGACGTTATAGATCAGCACCTCGGCCGGCTTGCCGTCTCGGGTGCCGCGCACGATGTCGCCGATGCAGGTCTTGCCGGTGTAATCGGGCGCAAGGCTGGCCGGGTCGGGCAGAACCGCCTTGACCAGTTTCAGCGGCACGACCTCTTGCCCCTCGGCGGTTTTCACCGGCTTTTCGGACAAAAGGCCAAGGTTCTTCAGCACCGTGAAGACGTTGATATAGTGGTCGCCAAAGCCCATCCAGAAACGCACATCGGCAAAGGGATAGCGGGCCGAGAGGCTGTGCACCTCGTCATGGCCGGTCAGATAGGCCTGTTGCTCGCCGACCACCGGAAGATCGAATTTCCGGCCGACCTCGAACATCCGGTTCGACTGCCAGGCGCCGTTCTGCCAGCTATAGACCGTGCCGGTGAATTCGCGAAAGTTAATCTCGGGGTCGAAGTTGGTGGCAAACCAGCGTCCGTGAGACCCGGCGTTGATGTCCACGATGTCGATCGAGTCGATCTGGTCCAGAAATTCGTCCTCGGCCAGCCGCGCATAGGCATTGACGACGCCGGGGTCGAAACCGACGCCGAGGATCGCGGTCACTCCGGCCTTTTGGGCGGCCTCGCGGCGCTTCCATTCGTAATTGCCATACCATGGCGGGGTTTCGCAGATCTTTTCGGGGTCCTCGTGGATGGCGGTGTCCATATAGGCGGCGCCGGTGTCCAGACAGGCCTGCAAAACGGTCATGTTCACGAAGGCCGAGCCGACGTTGATCACGATACCGGCGCCGGTCTTGCGGATCAGATCGGCGACGGCGGCGCTGTCCATGGCGTCGACGGCATGCGCCTCGAACCGGCCCGGGACCTTCATCGCGGATTTTTCGTGGACCGAATCGATGATCGCCTGCGCCTTTGACAGGGTGCGGCTGGCGATATGCAGATCACCCAGTTCGTCGTTCCATTGCGCCGCCTTATGGGCGGTGACTTGCGCCACGCCTCCGGCACCGATGATCAGGACGTTGGGTTTCGCCACGGCGGACTCCTTTCAGGACAGGCTGGATTTGTAGTCGGCATAGCCGAATTCGCGCACGGTCCGGACCGAGCCGTCCAGATCGCGAATGCAGATGCCGGGCATGGCCACACCGTTGAACCAGTTCTTCTTGACCATGGTATAGCCGGCGGCGTCGGCGATGCTGATCCGGTCGCCGACCTTCAAGGGCTCGGCAAAGCGCGCGTCGCCGAAAATATCGCCGGCGAGGCAGGTCTTGCCCGCGATCTGATAGGCGTGATCGCCGTCCCGGGGCAGTTTCGCGGTTTCGCGATAGATCAGCAGGTCAAGCATATGCGCCTCGATGCTGCTGTCGACGATGGCCACGTCCTTGCCGTTGTTGATCAGGTCAAGCACGGTCACCTCCAGCGAGGCGGTGCCGGTGATGCTGGCCTCGCCCGGCTCAAGATAGACCTGCACGCCGAATTTCTCGGAAAACGCTTTCAGCCGGGCGGCCAGCCGGTCCAGCGGATAGCCCTCGCCGGTGAAATGGATCCCGCCGCCAAGGCTGACCCAGTCCAGCCGTTGCAGTATGCTGCCGAACTCGGCCTCGATCCGCGAAAGCTGGGCGTCGAACAGATCGAAATCGCGGTTTTCGCAATTGTAGTGGATCATCACGCCCGAAATCCGGTCCAGCGCCGATTCGAGCCGCGGCAGATCCCATTCCCCCAGCCGGCTGAACGGACGCGCCGGGTCGGCCAGATCAAAACCGCTGGTCGAAAAGCGCGGGTTCAGCCGCAGACCGATCGCGGTGCCCCGCTCGGCCGCCTTGGTGCCGAAACGATCAAGCTGACCCAGGCTGTTGAAGATGATCTTGTCGGCATAGCCCAGCGCCTCGTCGATCTCGTGATCGGCCCATGCAACGGAATAGGCATGGGTCTCGCCCCCGAACTCCTCGCGCCCCAGCCGCAATTCGTAAAGGCTGCTGGAGGTGGTGCCGTCCATATGTTCGCGCATATCGTCGAACACAGACCATGTCGCGAAACATTTCAGCGCCAGAAGCGCCTTGGCGCCCGACGCCGCGCGCAGCCGGGCGATCTTGTCCATGTTCGCCAAAAGCCGCTTTTTGTCGATCAGATAGAACGGGGTATGCGGCTCGGACACGGGCGGATTCCTTGGGCTTGGCGCGGAACAGGTCATATAGTCGCGACACCCCTCATTCGCAAGAAACCGTGACGGCCGGATGACGGTGCACTTGCGGTCCGGCGCATCTGGTGCAAGGTCGGCGTCATGGACCAGCCGCATTTCCGATATGAAACCCTTGCCATGCGCGGCGGTGCCCGCCACGTCGCCGGCGTGGACGAGGTCGGGCGCGGCCCGCTTTGCGGCCCGGTGACGGCGGCGGCGGTGATTCTGAATCCCGGCGCGATCCCAAGCGGGCTGAACGATTCCAAACGCCTGACCGCGGCCCGGCGTCAGACGCTGGCCGAACAGATTCGCAAGACCTCGATCTGGTCGGTCGTGCATGTCGGTGTGGCCGATATCGACCGGCTGAACATCTATCACGCCGCCCATCTGGCCATGTGCCGCGCGGTTTCCGCACTGACCCGCGTGCCCTGCCTTGCGCTGGTCGACGGCAACGCGCTGCCGCGCGCGCTGCCCTGCGCCGGTCTGGCCGTGGTCAAGGGCGATGCGATCAGTCAGTCGATTGCCGCCGCGTCGATTCTGGCGAAAGTCGCGCGCGACGAACTGATGGTGGATTTGGCGCAACAGCACCCCGGATATGGCTGGGAACGAAATGCGGGCTATGGCACGGCCGATCATCTGGCCGCGCTTCTGCATCTTGGGGTGACCCCACACCATAGGCGTTCGTTCCGCCCGGTGCACAATATCTTGTATCAAGATGAAATCGCAAACCCTTGATTCAAAAAAGAATTTGACGGCGAATCGGGTCTGACTCATCCTTGGGGCACAAGATCGGCACCAATGCCGGCACGGACCCGAGGCAGTAGATGACCACCAGAACCCAGACCCGCGATCCGGCGGGACGATTGGCGCTGAACCAGATTTTGCAGGGCGATTGCATCGAGATCATGCGATCCTTGCCCGAGGCTTCGGTTGATCTGATCTTCGCCGACCCGCCCTATAACCTGCAACTACGCGGCGATCTGCACCGCCCCGACAACAGCCGCGTCGACGCGGTCGACGACCATTGGGACCAGTTTTCCGGCTTTGCCGCCTATGACGCCTTCACCCGCGACTGGCTGGCGGCGGCGCGCCGGGTGTTGAAGCCCGATGGGGCGATCTGGGTCATCGGCAGTTATCACAACATCTTCCGCGTCGGCACCGAGCTTCAGAACCAGGGCTACTGGATGCTGAACGACGTGATCTGGCGCAAGTCGAACCCGATGCCGAATTTCCGCGGCAAGCGGCTGACCAACGCGCATGAGACGATGATCTGGGCCAGCCGTTCCGAAGGCTCCAGATACACCTTCAACTATGAGGCGCTGAAGTCGCTGAACGAAGGCGTGCAGATGCGCTCGGACTGGGTGCTGCCGATCTGCACGGGGGGTGAGCGGCTGAAGGACGCGGCCGGGGACAAGGCCCACCCGACGCAAAAACCCGAAAGCCTGCTGCATCGCGTGCTGATCGGCACCTCGAACCCCGGCGATGTGGTGCTGGATCCGTTCTTCGGCACCGGAACGACCGGCGCGGTCGCCAAGATGCTGGGCCGCAATTTCATCGGGATCGAACGCGAGGAAGCCTATATCCAGGCCGCGAAACGCCGGCTCGCGCGGATCCGTCCCTATGACGGCATGGCCATCGCGACGACGACCAGCAAGCGGTCGGAACCGCGCATTCCCTTTGGCCAACTGGTCGAACGCGGCATGCTGCGCCCGGGGGAAGAGCTTTATTCGATCGGCAACCGCTATACGGCCCGGGTGCGCGCCGATGGCAGCCTGATTGGCAATGACGTCAAGGGCTCGATACATCAGGTCGGCGCCGCGCTTGAGGGTGCGCCATCGTGCAATGGCTGGACCTATTGGCATTACCGGCGCGAGGGGAAGATGGTGTCCATCGACGCGCTGCGCCAGCAGATCCGGGCCGAGATGGAAAATCGCCCCAACTGACCGAAATCCCATTCGCCCGCGCGGATCGAAGGCCTCCTGCCCGGCCGCGCCACTTGCCCCCCGCCGGATTCTGCCTCCCGGCGGGGCTTTTTTTGGTGATGCCGATGCAGCGCGATGGTTGCGCACAGGGCCGGTTGCCAGCCACGCGCATTCGCGCAATCCTGCCGCCAGACTGATATTTTGGAGGCTCGGGCATGGAAAAGCCGGTCAATCTGGCCGAGAAACTGGCAACCTTCGACGAAAAATGGTCCCCGCGCACCGTCGCCACCTTCAACGGCAATGACGTGATGGTGGTAAAGGTTCAGGGCGCGTTCAACTGGCATGCGCATGCCGATACCGACGATCTTTTCCTTGTCCTTCGGGGCCAGATCGACATCCGGCTTCGGGATCGGACGGTGACCCTTGACGCGGGTGAGATGTTTGTCGTGCCGAAAGGCGTCGAGCATTGCCCATACGCCCGGGACGAGGCGCATCTGCTTCTGATCGAACCCAGCGGGACGCCCAACACCGGTGATCCGGCGACGGCCGCCGCGCGCAAGGTCATCTGAAGGGAACGATGGGCGGGGGACGCGGGCCGCGTCCCCAACCCCGCCCGCGCGCCCCGCGTCAGGCGGCCACGCCGAACAACCGCCCCACCCCCGCGGTTATGGCCATGGCGACGGCGCCCCAGAACACCACCCGGATCGCCGCCGGCGCCATGGATGCCCCGCCCGCCTTGGCCCCAAGCGCGCCAAGCCCCGCAAGGCTGATCAGCGTCACCGCCACGACGATCGGGATCAGCAGCGACGCCGGGGCAATGGCCGCGGCAAGCACCGGAACCGCCGCCGCGACCGAAAACGTCAGCGCCGAGGTCAGCGCCGCCTGCAACGGGTTGGCGGCGTGAATCTCGGACAGACCCAGTTCCTCGCGCGCATGGGCTTGCAGCGCGTCCTTCGCGGTCAGCTCTCGGGCAACCAGCGCGGCCGTCTCGGCCGACAACCCCCGTCCCTCGAAGATCGAGGCAAGCTCGGCCTCCTCGGCTTCGGGCTGCGAGGCCAGCGCGTTTTTCTCGCGTTCCATATCGGCCTTTTCGGTATCGGCCTGAGAGCTGACCGAAACATATTCGCCGGCGGCCATCGACATGGCGCCCGCCGCCAGCCCGGCGACACCGGCCAGCAGGACCGCCGATTTGCTGGGCGCAGCCGCGGCTACGCCGACGATCAGCGAGGATACCGACACGATACCGTCATTCGCGCCCAGAACCGCCGCCCGCAGCCATCCCGTGCGGTTCGAGAAATGCACCTCTTCATGCGCGGAGTTGTAATTCTGTACCAATTAAATCCCTTTCCATGTCCCAACCGGCCGATCCTGTGCCGTCATGACTATCAGCGCGGACCTTGATGGCCGCCGCACATTACCATCAGCTTACGGCCTAGGGCGCATTGCGCGGCATCGGATTTTCCGCCCGGTTATAGGGGGCCCAATCCGTCACTTCGGGGTAATGCAGCCGCCGCCACGCCCGCACCTTCGGGTTCATCCAGCGCCGCCAAAGCGGCGGAATCATCGCCCCGATGGTCATGCCCGGATAGCCGAAGGGAAGCTGCGGCGCCTCATCCGGATGATAGGTCTGAAGGACCGGGAACCGGCGGTCGGGCTTGACGTGATGGTCGGCATGGCGTTGCAGATTGATCAGCAACCAGTTGGTCGCCTTATGGTCGGCGTTCCATGAATGACGCGGCAGCACCCGCTCATACCGGCCGTCGCCCAGATGCTTGCGGGTCAGGCCGTAGTGTTCGATGTAATTCGTCACCTCAAGCTGCCAGATGGCGACGAACGCCTGCCAGACAAACAGCAAAAGCCCCTGCCAGCCGCCCACGGCCAGGGCCAAGGCCAGCATCGCCAGTTGCAGCGCGCCATAGCGCCAGAACGGGTTGCGCGGGTCGGTGACGCGACGGTCCGCGCGGCTTAGACGCGCGGCCTCGGCCCGCCATGCCGAACGCGGGCAGTCACGCAGCACGCGATAGAAAAACCTGTGGAAACCTTCGTTATAGCGGGCCGAAACCGCGTCGCGCGGTGTTCCCACCCATGAGTGATGGACCAGCAGATGCTCGGTACGAAAATGCGAATACAGGACCGAGGCCAGCAGCAGATCACCCAGCCACCGCTCAAACCTATTGCGCTGATGCATCAGTTCGTGGGCGTAATTGATGCCGATCGTGCCAGACATCACGCCGATCCCGAAGAACAGACCGATCTTTTCCCAAGCCCCCAGATCGGGCGTGCGGGTGGCGTACCAGATCGTCCCGAAGATCAGCCCGGCCTGTATCGGAAACCACAGCAGGGTAATCAGGCGGTACCAGAAAAGTTCGCGATCGCTGGCTTCGGGGTCGGGATTGTCCTCATTACGGCCCAGAAGCACGTCCAGAAAGGTGACGATCCACCACGCGAATACCGGTAACAGCATGAACGCGAAACCGCCCCAGCGCGCGGCCAGAACCGCCAGCGGCACCACCGCAAGCGACAGCCAGAACGGCAACGCATCGCGGAGCCGGTGTTGCTTGGCGGAAAAAACGCTCATCCTTGATCCTTTGCGCGGTTCCAGACCTTGCGCATCAGGCTGGGCAGGGCGGCAGGGTCGAATTCGCTTTGCGCGATCAGTTGGCCGCGCCGAGGCTGTCCCATCAGAACCCCGGCCATGACCGTGAGGTCAAGCTGAAAATGGGTGAAAACATGTCGCACCTTACCCAGTTCGCGCCAGTCCGCATCACCCGGCGGCCCTTGATCCGAACCGTCCCAGCCGGTCGAGGGAAACGCGAGCGTTCCGCCAAGCAGACCCCGCGCCGGCCGGCGCTCGAGCAGGACAGCAGCGGGCAGGATAGCAGCGGGCAGGGCCGCGTCGGGTGTGGTGCCGACCCAGACGATCCCCTCTCGCCGGGGCTTGGGGGTTTTTGCGGCGCGGGCGGGCAGTTCCGCGGCAATCCCCAGCGCCCGTGCCCGGCAAAGATCGACGACCGGACAGATGCCGCAGGCCGGGCTGCGCGGCGTGCAGATCGTCGCGCCAAGATCCATCATCGCCTGCGCGTGGTCGCCCGCGCGCCGTTGCGGCGTCAGGGACGCGGCCAGACGCACCAGTTCCGGCTTGGCGGCGGGCAACGGCGTCCGGACCGCGAACAACCGCGCGACCACGCGTTCGACATTGCCGTCGACCACGGTTTCAGGGCTGTCATGGGCGATGGCCGAGATGGCTGCGGCGGTGTAGGGGCCGATGCCCGGCAGGGTCAGTAACGTCTCGCGCGTGGTGGGAAAGCCGCCCCGCGCGGCCACGGCGCGGGCACAGCCAAGCAGGTTCCGGGCCCGGGCGTAATAGCCAAGTCCGGCCCATTCGGCCATGACATCCTCATCCCGGGCGGCGGCCAGCGCCTCGACCGTGGGCCAGCGCGCGGTGAAGCGGTGAAAATATCCCGCGACGGCGGCGACGGTGGTCTGCTGCAACATGATCTCGGAAAGCCAGACGCGATAGGGATCGGGAATCCGCCCCGCCGCGCGCTCCGCCGGGCCGACGCGCCATGGCAGATCGCGGGCATGGCGGTCATACCATTCCAGCAGCCTTGCCGATATCACAGTCTCGTCACGCAAAGTTTGCCCGTCCATTGTACCGACCCGTCTGGCTTCCCCGCCGTGATCGAATAAGATAGTCAAAGCGACATAGGATGTAAGCCCCGGACGCATGGCCGAAAAAGCAACGCCCGATAAGATCCCGCCCCGCCGCCGTCGCGGGTTCGAGCCCGCCGGCGCGCTGGCCGCCGGACGCATTCGGGACGCGGGCGAGGGCCGGGGGTTCGCGATCGCGCGGCTTCTGACCCGCTGGGCCGAGGTCGTGGGCGATGAGACCGCCGCCCGCAGCCGCCCGGTGCGGGTCAGTTATCCGCGCCACGGGCTGGGCGCGACCCTGACCCTGCTGACCACCGGCGCACAGGCGCCGCTGCTGGAAATGGACCTGCCCCGGATACGCGACCGGGTGAACGCCTGCTATGGCTATAACGCCATCGCCCGCATCGCGCTGACCCAGACCGCCCCCACCGGCTTCGCCGAGGGTCAGGCGGCGTTCCTGCATGCCGCCGCAAAACGCCCCGAGACACCGTTGCACGATCCGGTCAAGGCGGCGCAGGCAACCGAAATGACCTCGGGCATCATCGACCCGGAATTGCGAGAGGCTTTGACGCTTCTTGCCCTGAATCACCTCTCCCGCAATGACCCAACCGCTCGAAAGGCCGGAATATGACCTCACTTCGCAAACTCGCCCCTGCCGCCATGCTGGCCGCTGCGACCGTATTCGCCGGATTGCCGGCGCTGGCGCAGACCGCCACGACCGAGCCGGCGACGCCTGCACCGGCGCAAAACACGCCCGCACCCGCGCAAAGCACGCCGGCCCCTGCGGATCAGGCCACGGCCCCGGCCGCCACGCCGGCGATCCTGCCCGACCACGTTCTGGGCAGCGAGACCGCGCCCGTGACCGTCGTCGAATATGCCAGCTTCACCTGCCCGCATTGCGCCGCCTTCAACAAGGACGTCTGGCCGAAGATGAAGGCGGAATATGTCGACACCGGCAAGGTCAAGTTCATACAGCGCGAGGTCTATTTCGACCAGTTCGGCCTTTGGGCCGGCGTGCTGGCCAATTGCGCGCCCGCCGAGAAATACTATCCCATCTCGGACATGCTGTTCGAGGAACAGAAAACCTGGATCGGCGACGGCCAGCCGCAATCCATCGCCGACAACCTGAAGAAGATCGGCATCAAGGCCGGGCTGACCAATGAGCAGATGGATGCCTGCTTTGCCGACAAGGCCAAGGTCGAACAACTGATCGCGACCTTCCAGAAGAATGCCGGCGACGACAAGGTGAACGCGACCCCCAGTTTCTTCATCGGTGGTCAGGCGGTCAGCAACGGCCCGTGGGAAGACATCAAGAAAGTCATCGACGAAAAGCTCGCGGCGGCAAAGTGACCCCGCTTGCAGGGCTGAAAGTCGTCGAACTGGCGCGCATTCTGGCCGGCCCATGGGCCGGCCAGATTCTTGCCGATCTGGGCGCCGAGGTGATCAAGATCGAGGCCCCGGAGGGCGATGACACCCGCCGCTGGGGCCCGCCCTTCATCCAGCGCGAGAACGACCGCTCGGCCGCCTATTTCCACGCCACCAACCGCGGCAAGAAATCGGTGACCGCCGATTTCCGCACGCCCGAAGCGCAAGAGCGCGTCAAGCGCCTGATCGGCGATGCCGACGTGGTGATCGAGAATTTCAAGGTCGGCGGGCTGGCCAAATACGGGCTTGATTATCCGGGTCTCTCGGCGATCAATCCGCGCCTGATCTATTGCAGCGTGACCGGCTTTGGCCAGACCGGCCCTTATGCCCACCGCGCGGGCTATGACTATATCATCCAGGGCATGTCCGGATTGATGAGCGTGACCGGCGCGCCGGACGATCAGCCGCAAAAGGTCGGCGTCGCCGTCACCGACATCTTTACCGGGATCTATTCCGTGGTCGCCATTCTGGCGGCCCTGCATCAGCGCCAGACCAGCGGGCGCGGCCAGCATGTCGACATGGCGCTGTTCGACGTCGCGGCCGCGATCATGGCCAATCAGGCGATGAACTATCTGGCCACCGGAACCGCCCCCGTGCGGCTGGGCAACGCCCACCCGAATCTGGTGCCCTATGCGGTCTTTGACTGCGCCGACGGCTGGATCATCATCGCAACCGGCAATGACGCGCAATATCGCCGGCTATGCGATGTGCTGGGCCTGCCGGCACTGGCCACCGCGCCCGATTACGCCACCAACGCCGACCGCATCGCCAACCGCGACGCGCTGACCGCCGCACTTTCGGCGGTGACCCGGGGCTGGAAGCGCAACGAGTTGCTGACCGCGCTTGAAGGTCAGGGGGTGCCCGCCGGCCCGATCAACGACATGGCCGATGTATTCGCCGACCCGCAGATTCTGGCCCGCAAGATGCAAATCAGTCCCGGCGGGGTGCCGGGCATCCGCCTGCCCGTGCAGTTTTCGGATGCCGAGCTTGCGTTGGATCAGCCCAGCCCGAAACTGGGCCAGCACAACGCCGAATACGACTGACCGCTCAGCTCTGGTTTGCGAACAAACCGTCCAGCGCGGACTGCAACGGCTTCGGATCGTCGACGACCAGCCGCACCGGCAGCGCCAGAACCTTGGGCCGGAAGGCGCGGGGCAGCCGGACGGCATCCTTCTCGGTGGTGACAAGCTGCGCGTTCCAGCGCATCGCATCGGCCTCGAGCCGGGTCAGCAGGGCGGCGGTGAACGGCTGGTGATCCTCAAGCGCCTCGGCATGGGCGATATCGGCGCCAAGATCGAGCAGGGTCCGAAAGAATTTCTCGGGGTGACCGATGCCCGCGAAGGCCAGCACGCGATGACCGGCCCAGTCGATGCCGGTCTGCAAGGGCTCGAGCCGCCCGGTCAGATGGGGAAGTCCGGGTGGCGCGCCCCGCAGGTTTGCGGCAAAGGCGGTCTGATCCGCCGCGCCGCCGATCGACAGAAGGTGCGTGGCACGGCCAAGCCCGACCGGAACCGGCTCGCGCAGCGGACCGGCGGGCAGGCAGGCGCCATTGCCAAAGCCGGGGCCGGCGGCGACCACGACGATATCCAGATCATGGGCCAGCGACGGATCCTGAAATCCGTCGTCCAGCACGATAGCCTCGGCACCCGCCCCGATCGCCGCAACCGCGCCCGCATGTCGGTCGTCGGCGACCCAGACCGGGGCGAATGCCGCCAGAAGCAGCGGCTCATCCCCGACGCGCTCGGCGCTGTCGGCGCGTTCGTCCACCCGATGCGGCCCCTTTTCGGTGCCGCCGAAGCCACGGCTTACGACATGCGCGTTGATGCCCATGCCCGACAGTTCCTGCAGCAGCCAGATCACCGTCGGGGTCTTGCCGGTACCGCCCGCGTTCAGGTTGCCGACACAGATGACCGGCACCGAAAGGCGCGCCCGTTTGCCGTTACGCAACCGCCGCGCGGTGGCCGCCCCATACAGCGCCCCCAACGGCCCGAGCAGGGTCGAGATCACGCCCGGCGGCCTGAACCAGAATGCCGGTGCGCGCAGGTTCATTTCCCGGGCCCCGGTGCGGCCAGCCGGGGAACGTCAGGTGCCGGAAGTCTGGCCAGAATGCGCCGCGCCACCCGCTCGGCCACCGCCGCACCGCCGGTACAGATCTGCCATGCCGCCGTCGCCAGATTGGCGGCCTGTTCGGGGGACAGAAGATCGGTCAGCCCCGCGATAAGCTCGCCCTCATCCCCCGCGATGCGCGCCGCATTACCGCCGTTCAACTGCTCGAAGGCGGTGCCGTAGGGTGCGGTTTCGCGCCCGTGCAGGATCGCCGAGCCAAGTGCCGCCGCCTCGAACGGGTGGCGCGGCGGCGTGCCGTCCGGGACGATGGTGCCACCGATAAAACTGACCGAGGCGATCCGGTACCACAGGCCAAGCTCGGCCGGATCGTCGACGATCAGGATCTGCACTTCCTCATCGGGATCCTCATTGTCGGCGCGGACCGCAACCACCCAACCGGCCTCGCGCAGCGCGCGCGCCAGTTCCGTGATGCGCGAAGGGTCGGAGGGTTGCAGGATCAGCAGCAGGCGGTGGCTGTGCCGCAACGCCATCCGGTGCGCATTCAGGACGATCGCCTCCTCGGGCGCCGTGACGCAGGCCGCGAACCAGACCTGCCGGTTGCGTATAAGCTTTGCCAGGGCGTCCCTTTCACCCTCAAAGCAATGCAGGGGTGCGAGGGTTTCGGTGATTGTGCCGATCGTCTCCAGCCGGTCGGAAACGGCGCCCTGCCGGACGGCTTCGGCCCGGCTGCCGGCGTCGGGAACCATGATCCGGTCGATCCGGGCCAGCAATCCGCGCCCCAGCGCATGCCGCATCGGCCAGAACGCCTGTGGCAGGCTGGTCAGCCGCGCCTCGACCATCATGATCGGAATGTGCCGCTCATGCGTCGCGGCGATCATGGCGGCCGGCAGATCGGGACCGACGAGGATCAGCATCGCCGGCCGGATCGCATCAAGCAGCGCCCGCGCCGCCTTGTCGCCCACGGGGTCGGGCACGACATGGGGGCGCGCGCCGGTGGTGTCATCTGCCGGTTCGCCGTCTTTCCCGCCCTCGGCCATCGACATGATGACCCGCACGTCGGGCCGGCTGCGGCGCAGCAGGCCGGTGATCTGCAAGGGCGCCAGCTCGTCCAGACCGCGCCCCAGCCGGAACCAGACGATTGGCCCGTCGCCCGGCGGCAGGTCCGGCGCCTTGAACAGGTCCAGCCGGCGGCTCGGCGTGAACCGCCGGTGCATCCACAATGCCAGACTGCCCAGCGGGCTTTGCCGTCCGGCGGCGGGATGATCGTCCTCTTCGATCACCGGGGCGGGCTCAGTTGCCCAGTTCCTCGGTCGGACCGGCCGCCAGTTCCTCATCCCGCAAACGATGCAGATGCGCGATGAAATACCGGGTCTGGGCCTGATCGACGGTCCTTTGCGCCTCGGCCTTCCACGCCGCGAAAGCCTGCGCGTAATTGGGGTACATGCCCACGATATGGATCTGCGACGGATCCACGAATTCGGTGCGCGACGGGTCGACGAGTTCCCCCCCGAATACAAGGTGCAGGCGTTGCGGTTCGGTGCTCATGTCACGTCCTTCAGTTTCGGATTGCGGGCGGAACTTAACGGATCGGGCCCCTTGGCTTCAAGGTGGTGGCGCATGGCGGCGCGGCGGCATAGATAACGCCCGAGACCATGGCGGAGATACCCATGCCCGATTCAGACCAGATCCTCGCCCGTCTGATGGCGCTGCATCCGAAGGTGATCGACCTGTCGCTGGACCGGCTGCACCGGCTGCTGGCGGCGCTGGATCACCCCGAGCGCCGGCTGCCCCCGGTCATTCACATTGCCGGCACCAATGGCAAGGGCTCGACGCTGGCGATGATCCGGGCGGGGCTGGAGGCCGGGGGGGCGCGCGTGCACGCCTATACCTCGCCACATCTGGCGCGCTTTCACGAACGCATCCGGATCGCGGGCGCGTTGATCGGCGAAGACGCCTTGTCCGCCACGCTTGAGGAATGCGAGGCCGCCAATGCCGGGCTGCCGATGACCTTCTTTGAAATGACCACGGCAGCGGCGTTTCTGGCATTCTCGCGCACCCCGGCCGACTACACCCTTCTGGAGGTCGGTCTGGGCGGCAGGCTTGACGCGACCAACGTCGTCGAAAAGCCGCTTCTGACGGTGATCACGCCGGTCAGCATCGACCACACACAGTATCTGGGCGAGACGCTGGCGCTGATCGCGGGCGAAAAGGCCGGTATTCTCAAGCGTGGCGTGCCCTGCATCGTCGCCCCGCAACAGCCCGAGGCGCTGGAGGTGATTGAGGATAAGGCCGCGCGGCTGTCCGCGCCGCTGTCGATCGGCGGCCAGGACTGGCAGTCATGGGAGGAACGCGGCCGGCTGGTGTTTCAGGATCAGCGCGGGCTGCTGGACCTGCCGCCGCCGGTCCTGCCGGGTCCGCATCAGTTCCAGAACGCGGGCACGGCGCTGGCCGCGCTGCGTCATCTTGACGCAACCAACCAGCAATGCGAGGCCGCCGTGACCCGCGCCGAATGGCCGGCACGGATGCAACGCCTGACCCGGGGCCCGCTGGCCGAGATCGCCCGCGATGCAGGGTGCGAGCTTTGGCTGGACGGCGGCCACAACCCGGCGGGGGGGCAGGCCGTGGCCGACACGCTTGCCGCCATGCCGCGCCGCGAAACGCATCTGGTCTGCGGCATGCTGAACACCAAGGATATCACCGGCTATCTGAAACCGCTTGCCAAGCAGGCCCGCAGTCTGACCGCCGTCTCGATCGAGGACGAGCCGAACACGCTTCCCGCCGACCAGACCGCCGCGGCGGCCCGCGCGGTGCGGATGCCGGCCGAAACCGCGGAGGATGTGACGACCGCCGTCGCCGATCTGGCACGCGCCTATCCGGGCTCCAGAATCCTCATCTGCGGCTCGCTTTATCTGGCGGGCCGGGTATTGCGCGAAAACGGATAGCCGCTTCCCCGGGGTTGCGTCCGCGCGCTTTGAAAGGCATGCGATGAATATGAAGAACGACATCGACTCCATCCCCGACATGGCCGCGCTGCGCGCCCGCATTGATCAGGTCGATCAGCAGTTGATCTCGCTTCTAGCCTATCGCACCCGGCTGATCGACCATGCGGCGCAGATCAAGGCGCGGGAAAATCTTCCCGCCCGGATCGACGACCGGGTCGAGCAGGTCGCGAACAACGCCCGCCGCTGGGCGGCCGAACAGGGCGTCGACCCCGATCTGGCCGAACGGCTGTGGCGCACCATGGTCGAACATTTCATCGCGCAGGAAGAAACCATTCTTTCCGGCGACGACCCTGCGACCAAGGACTGAAAACGACGGTTTTTCGTTGATTTGCGGCGCAACGCGGGTTGCACCGCAGGCAAAGCATCGACATAACTACGCAGAATGAGCGCGCGGATCAAAGCCCTACTTGTCCATTTGCTGACTGCGACCGGCGCCGTCCTGTCGATGCTTGCCATGCTGGCGGCCGTCGACGGAAAATGGTCGATGATGTTCCTTTGGCTGGTCATCGCGCTGGTGGTCGACGGGATAGACGGACCTCTTGCCCGCCGATACCGGGTCAAGGAAAACTGGCCGACCTATGACGGTGTCCTCATGGACCTGATCATCGACTATCTGACCTATGTTTTCATTCCGGCATTTGCGCTGTTCAAATCGGGGCTTTTGCCCGGTTGGACCGGCTGGATCGCCATCATCGCGATCGTCTATGGATCGGTGATCTATTTCGCCGACACCCGCATGAAAACCCGCGACAATTCCTTCGCCGGTTTTCCCGCCTGCTGGAACATGGTGGTGCTGTTTCTGTTCGCGCTGAAGCCGAATTTCTGGTTCAGCCTTGCGATCGTCGTGGTTCTGACCGCGACCATGTTCACCAACCTCAAATTCGTGCATCCGGTCCGCACCGAACGCTGGCGTGCGATCACGCTGCCGATGGCGCTGTTGTGGGTGGTCTGTGCCGCCTGGGCCGCGATGGTCGATTTCCACCCGCATAGCTGGGCGCATTGGGGCCTTCTGGTCAGTACGCTGTGGCTGGTTTTCGCGGGTATCCTGCAAGAGCTTTTCCCGCCCCGGGAACGACCCTGAAGACCGTCAGCCGGCCGTCCGGCCAAGCCAACATACGCGGAGGATCCGATGTTCCACCACCTGCGACTGACCGTAGCGGCCCTTGCGCTCAGCGCAGGTACGGCACTGGCCGCGCCGCCTGACAGCATCACCATCGGCATGGTGCTTGAACCGCCGAACCTTGATCCGACCGGCGCGGCGGCGGCGGCCATCGACGAGATCGTATATCAGAACGTCTTTCAGGGCCTGACCCGTGTCGCGGCGGACGGCACCGTTCAGCCCGACCTGGCCGAAAGCTGGCAGGCCGAGGACGGCGGCAAGGTTTATGTGTTCAAGCTGCGCCCGGGCGTGAAATTCCACGACGGCAGCGATTTCAACGCCGAGGACGTGATCTTTACGCTGGACCGCGCCCGCGCCGATGACAGCACCAATCCGACGAAAACCCTGTTCACCGGCATCGACAAGGTCGAGGCGGTGGACCCGCTGACGGTGCGCGTCACGCTCAAATCCCCTGACGGCGGCTTTCCGTTCAAGATGGCATGGGGCGACGCGGTGATGGTCGACAAGGCCAGCATCGCCGATATCGCCACGCATCCGGTCGGCACCGGTCCGTTCCAGTTCAGCGCGTGGAAACAGGGTGACAGCATCACCCTGACCGCTTTCCCCGATTACTGGGGCAAGAAGCCGGCGCTGAAATCCGCCACCTTCCGCTTTATCAGCGACCCGACGGCGGCGTTCGCGGCGATGATGGCGGGGGATGTCGATGCCTTCCCGATATATCCGGCGCCCGAAACGCTTGATCAGTTCAAGGCCGATCCCCGCTTTCAGGTCATGGTCGGCACGACCGAGGGCGAGACGATCATGGCGATGAACAACGCCAAACCGCCCTTGGACAACGTCAAGGTGCGCGAGGCGATAGCCCATGCGATCAACCGGCAAGAGATCATCGACGGCGCCATGTTCGGCTATGGCACCCCGATCGGCACCCATTTCGCGCCGCACAATCCCGATTATGTCGATCTGACCGCCAAATCGGCCTATGACCCCGAATTGTCGAAAAAGCTGCTGGCCGAGGCCGGCGTCAAGGACCTGACCCTGCGCCTTGCCCTGCCGCCGCCACCCTATGCGCGCCGGGGCGGTGAAATCGTCGCCGCCGAATTGCGTGCGGTCGGCATCAACACGCAGATCACCAATATGGAATGGGCCCAGTGGCTTGAAACGGTGCACAAAGGCGGCGATTTCGACCTGACCATCGTCAGCCATGTCGAGCCGATGGACATAGATATCTATGCCCGCGACCCCTATTATTTCCGCTATGCCAAACCCGCCTTCGTGGCGCTGATCCAGAAGCTGAACGAGACCACCGATCCGGCCCAGCGGTCGGATCTGCTGAAGCAGGCCCAGACCATGATCGCCGATGATTTCGTCAATGTGTACCTGTTCCAGCTTGCCAAGACCGGGGTCGCCGACGCGCGGCTGAAGGGGCTGTGGCAAAATGCGCCCATGCCCGCCAATGACCTGTCCGAGGTCAGTTGGTCGGAATGATCCGGGGCGCGCGGGGGCCGGCCACGCACCGCCCCACAGGGACGGCCGGCCAACGTTCCCCGTCCGCGCCCAACGCCTTGCCCCTGCGCCCTGCCGCTGGCAAGATCGACGCTGAGTCTGCATCGGGGGGCGTTCCGCCCACTGCGGCCACTCGGCCCGATGACGTGACGACTGACGCTGCGGCCGGCTTGCCGTGCCGATGACCGATAAGCAGGAGAGCCCATGGCGCCCCAGCCACAACCCGTTATCTTGTCACTGACCCGCTCGGCGATTTTCCTTGTCGTCACCGTCAACGACGGGGACGCGGCCACCCGCGCGGTGCAGGGCCTGCTGGCCGATGTCACCTCCCTTGTTCGCGCCACCGGGTTCCGCCGGCCGAACGGGCTGCTGTCCTGCGTCGTCGGCATCGGTGCGCATGTCTGGGAACGGCTTTACCCCGGCCCCCGGCCGCGCGAACTCGCGCCTTTGCAGGCCATCGACGGCGTGCATACCGCCCCCTCGACCCCGGGCGACATCCTGTTCCACATCCGCGGGATGGAAGTCGACATGTGTTTCGAGTTGGAGTCGAACATCCTTGCCCGTCTGGCCGGCTATACCAAGGTCGTGGACGAGACGCCGGGTTTCCGTTTCTTCGACAGCCGCGACCTTCTGGGTTTTGTCGACGGGACCGAGAACCCCAACGGCATCGCCCGCAGCGAGGCCGTGCTGATCGGCGACGAGGATCCCGATTTCACCGGCGGCAGCTATGTCATCACCCAGAAATACCTGCATGACCTTGCGAAATGGAACGCCATCCCGGTCGAACAGCAGGAACGCATCATCGGCCGCAAGAAACTGTCGGATGTCGAGCTGCTCGACGCCGAAAAGCCCAGCTATGCCCATAACGTGCTGAACGTGATCGAGGACGAGGACGGAAACCAACTGGATATCCTGCGGGACAACATGCCGTTCGGGCGCCCGGCCGAGGGAGAATTCGGCACCTATTTCATCGGCTATGCCTGCACGCCCAGCCGCACGATCCGGATGCTGCGGAACATGTTCATCGGCCTTCCGCCCGGCAATTACGACCGTATTCTGGATGTAAGCACTGCGGTCACGGGCACGCTGTTCTTCGTTCCGACCGTGGACATGCTGGATGCGACCGGAACCCCGCCGAAACCCGCCGCCGAAGAGACTGGCACCGAAAAATCTGGACCAGAAAAGACTGGCACCGAGAAATCCACCCCAGAGCTTGCCGGCTCGCTGGGGATAGGCTCGCTGAAAGGAGACTGACATGGACAATCTTCACCGCTCGCTTGCCCCCATCAGCACCGCCGCATGGGAGCAGATGGAGGATGAGGCGCGCCGCACGCTCCGCCGTTATATGGGCGCACGCCGGGTCGTCGATCTGCGCGGGCCCAATGGCTATGACCATTCCTCGGCGAATCTGGGTCATCTGCGGCCGATCAAAAGCGGCTTTGACGGTCTGGACACGGCGCAGCGCGTCGTGCTGCCGCTGGTCGAGTTCAAGGCGCCGTTCACGCTTAACCGCGAACAGATCGACAATGTCGCGCGCGGCGCACAGGATTCCGACTGGCAGCCACTGAAGGATGCGGCGCTGAAACTGGCCACGGCCGAGAATGTGATGGTGTTCGAGGGGATGAAGGCCGCCGGGATCGAGGGTATGCGACCGCTGTCGTCGAACAGCCCCGTGCCGATGCCGGTGGCCGCCGCCGACATTCCCGACGCTGTCGCCCGCGCGGTCGACGTACTGCGCGAGGCCGGGGTGCAGGGGCCCTATGCCCTTATTCTGGGCGATGATGTCTATGCGCAGGTCATGGGCGGCGCCGATGACGGCTATCCGATCATGCGGCACATCCGGGCGCTTCTGGATCATGATGTCATCTGGTGCCCCGGCCTGACCGGAGGCGTCGTGCTGACCCTGCGCGGTGGCGATTTCGACCTCTACATCGGCCAGGATGCGGTGATCGGCTATGACAGCCACACCGCCACCACGGTCGACCTGTACCTGCTGGAAACCGCGGCGTTCAAATTGCAGACGACCGAGGCGCTGGTCTCGATGCCCGCCTCGGCCTGATCGCGGCTTCGCGACCTTCCCCCCTCGCGACGACAGGGTTCCGATAAGGATAAGCCGACCCCAAGCAGGCCGGCTTATCCAATCCCGGGCTTCGCAGCGTCGCCCCCGTTGCCCAATCAGCCGCGTCTGATTACGTGCGCGGGCCGGATTTGCTGCGCCCCGACAGATCGCCCGTCGCCTCGGGGCTGGTCGTGGCCTCGACCTGCTGGGTGGTATCGCGCGGCGGTTCGGGCGGCTCGCCCGCATGCGCCGGATGCGCGGCATCATAGGCGCGCTTCTGGGCAAGCGCCTTTTCGGCGATGTCCTTCTGCGTCGGCGCCGATTTCCGTGAACGCCGGGTCGGCGCGCTTGCGGCGGCTGGTTTGGCGCCTGCCGCCTTCGACGCGGTGGACCGGCGCCCGGATTTCACCGGGGTTTCGCCAGCGGCGGCATCGGCCTTGGCTTTGCGTGCCGTCCCGGATGCGCGCGCGGCGCGGGTCGTGGTCGGGGCCGCGCGCCGGCTGGTTTTCGCCGGGGTCTCACCGGCGGCGGCCGCAGCCTTGGTCTTGCGCCCCGCGCCGGTTTTGGCCGCGCCGGTCGCGGTTGCTTTCCGGCGGGTGGCGGGGGCTGCGGCTTCCGTGCCCGCCACCGCCTTCGATGAGGTGGCCCTGCCCCGGCGCGCCGGTTTTTCCGATGCGGGTTCCGCCGCCGCCGTCGAGGTCCGGCGCACGGGCTTGGTCGCGGCGGCGGTCCCGGCGGCCGCCGACTTGCGGCGGGTCGCCGTTCCCGGCGCACGGTCGGCCCTGGCCGCCGCCGCCGTCTTGCGGGTCGCCCTGCGCACGGCCTCGGAGCCGGTCTTTCCCTCTGCCGCGCCACCGTCGGCGGGTCCCGAGGTCACCGCGCTTTTCGACGCCGCTTTCCGGCCGCCGGATTTTTCGGCCCGCGCCGCGATCTGATCGGTCTTTTTCTGCGCCTTCTTCAGGGCCTTCTCAGCCTCGCGCGCGGCTTTGCGTTCGGCCTTCTTGGCCTCTTTCTCAGCCGCCTTGGCCGCCTTGCGCTCGGCCTTGGCCTTTTCCTTATCGGCAAGTTTGGCCGCCTTGCGGGCCGCCTTGATCTCGGCCTTCTCGGCCGCCGATTTCTTTGACGCGTCCTTGTCCTCGGCCTTACGCTTATCCTTGGACCCGGCGCCCCCGGCTTTAGCGGCGGATTTGCCCTTCGCGAGGCCTTTCGTCGCGATCCGGCGCCGCTTCTCGGCCTGCACCTTGCGCAATCCGGCGGTCAGCGCCTTGGCGCGCTGGGGGTCCTCCGCCTTGGCCGCGTCGCGCGCGACCCGCAACCCGGCGATCAATCCGCCAAGATGCTCGTCGCTCAACTCGGCCGGGTTGCGGCTGCTTTCAACCAACTCGCTTTCCCGCGAGGACAATTTCGCTGCTGGTTTCTTGTCGGCCATCAAACTCTCCATACCTCGGCACGTCCTGCCGGTCAGACAGGAGGATGCGGAGAACACGGGCCGGAAGTCAAAGAAAAACCGGCACGGAAACCCCGCGCCGGTTCACGACATTCACTTTCGGGCGGAAAACGCGCCCGTTCAGTTCCGCGGGGCGGCGGCCGCCGTGGTGGTGGTCGCGGTCGCGGGCGCGGCCTGACCTGCCGGCATCAGATAGCCGTCGGGGGTTTCGACCAACGGGCCTTCCAGACGGACGCTTTCGGCCGAGGTGCGGACGTGGACCGGGGTCCCCATCGGGATGTTGTCGTACAGGTCCAGAATGTCCTGGTTGAACAGACGGATACATCCCGCCGAAGTCGCCTTGCCGATCGACGAAGGCTCCATCGTGCCGTGGATCCGGTACATGGTGTCACGGCCGCCGCGATACAGATACAGCGCGCGGGCACCCAGCGGGTTGCCCAGACCGCCGGGAAGACCATTCTTCACCGGACCGTAAAGTGCGGGATCTTCGCGCACCATGTTGGCGGTCGGGGTCCATGCCGGCCACGGCGCCTTGCGGCGGATGTTGGCATTGCCCGAGAAGCCCTTGCCCTCTTTGCCGACCGCGATGCCGAACCGCATGGCTTCGCCACCGGGCAGCACGTGATAGAGGAAACGGGCATAGGGATCGACGACGATCGTGCCCGGCGCTTCAGAGCCGTTATAGGCCACGCGCTGGCGTTTGGTGCGATCGGTCAGATAGGCCGCGCGGACCGGCGGAATCTCGATCGGCGCGCCGTTGTTGGGACCGGGCACGACCTCGGCCTGGTATTCCGGCGGGACCGACGCGGCGGGCGCGGTGGAGGTGGTGGTGGTCGGCGCGCAGGCTGCGACCAGAGTGGCAAGCGCGATCGCCGCGGCCGCAACGGCGCGGGGACGACGCAAAACGCCAGCATCGCTGAAAAAGCGTGTCACTGTTTGTTCCTCGTCTATGTGGCAGGGCTTTGACATCCCGGCCTTGGCAACATTTCCGTGTCACGTGTCGGGCAGACGACAGGGCGACTCGGTAGACATACATCAATCTGCTGCACAGCGTTCCCGTCAAGGCCGGTCTGCCCCGTTGTGGGCACATCGAACGAAACCGTTGCAGCGATGTCCTGATTTGCACGCTGCGGGCGCCGAACATTAATCACATTCGCGTATCCGGGGCATTCCGGGGCCATATCGACAAAACGGATCGGTTCAAGTTGCCAAAATGTCGCAAACCGCGCCCAGCTCACGATCGAGTGTAGAGGCGGGGAACTGAGCAACCTCAGAGGGTGTTATATTTCACAGACAGGGCAGAACATGCCCGCATCAATAAAGGGAAATTCGCAAATGATTACTGCTCAGGGACTGCTCGTTGCGCTGATCATCGGCGCCATAGCCGGTTGGCTTGCCGGTGAGATCGTAAAGGGCCATGGTCAGGGTCTGGTGATGAACATCATCATCGGTATCATCGGTGCGCTGATCGCCGGTTGGCTGCTGCCCGCCGTGGGTCTGACCATCGGGGGCGCCGGTTCCATTCTTGGCGCGATCATCTACTCGACGATCGGTGCGGTCATTCTGCTGCTGCTGTTGCGGCTGATAAACCGCGCCTGACGGCGCAGTACCGCGAATACCACACGCCTGAGGCGTGAAAGCCCCGCCGGACCCTTGGCGGGGCTTTGCTTTTGCCCGGATCCGACCCGGGGGGCGGTTCCTGCGGGCGTTTCTGGCGGGCGGTTCGGCGGGCGGTGCCGGCCACCAGTCTGGCCATGGTGCGCGCGGCCGCCGGGTGGCGCGGTTTTCCTTTCACCCCGGCTGTTTGAACAGGGGTTTGGGAATTTTGCGCGGACCTCTGTTCCGGGCGGACATTGCAGGCCGCAAAACAGCCGCCTATGGTCGGGCTGATCAGGATCTTCAGAAAAATGCCCGACCGCGCTTCGCCCTTTGCTCCGTTCCGCCATCAGGCGTTCCGCGCCTTGTGGAGCGCGACGCTCGTTTCAAGTTTCGGCGGGCTGGTTCAGGCCGTCGGTGCGGCATGGATGATGACCACATTGACCACCGACGCGACGCTGATCGCGCTGGTGCAGGCATCCAACACCCTGCCGATCATGCTGTTCGCGCTGGCCTCGGGCGCGCTTGCGGACAATCTGGACCGCAAGACGCTGCTGCTGACCGCGCAGATCTTCATGGCGGCGGTATCGCTGATACTGGCGTTCTTTGCCTGGCAGGAATGGCTGACGCCGTGGCTGCTGCTGAGCTTCACCTTTCTGATCGGCGCCGGGCAGGCGCTTTACAACCCGCCGTGGCAGGCCAGCATGGGCGATCTGGTCCCGCGCGAGGATCTGCCGGCGGCGGTGACGCTGAACTCGGTCGGGTTCAACCTGATGCGCAGCGTCGGGCCGGCGGCGGGCGGTATCATCGTCGCCGCATGGGGCGCGGCCACCGCATTCGCCGTCAACGCCGTCAGCTATATTCCGCTGCTAGTCTCGCTGTTGCGCTGGCGGCCGACGCCGACGCCGCGCGTGACCAAGCCCGAGCCGTTCGTGGCCGCGATCGGCGCCGGGCTGCGCTATGTCGCGCTGTCGCCCAACCTTCTGCGCGTGCTCAGCCGCGCCGCGCTGTTCGGCTTTTCGGCGGTGGTGATCCTGTCGCTGCTGCCGCTGGTCGCCAAATCGCACCCGACCGGCGGGTCGATGTTGTTCGGCCTGCTGCTGGGCTGCTATGGCGTCGGTGCGATCGCGGGTGCGCTGCTGAACCCGCGACTGCGCGAAATTCTTAGCAACGAGATGATCGTCCGGCTGTCGTTCTGCGGTTTCGCCTTCGCGGCGGCGGTTCTGGCGCTGACCGATTCGGCGTGGTTGCAGGGGCTGGCGATGCTGCCGGCGGGGGCAAGCTGGGTGCTGGCGCTGTCGCTGTTCAACGTCTCGGTTCAGCTGTCCACGCCCCGCTGGGTCGTCGCGCGCGCCCTTGCCCTTTACCAGACCGCGACCTTCGGCGGCATGGCCGCCGGATCGTGGATCTGGGGCAGCATCGCCAGCGCCCATGGGCTTGATCAGGCGCTGCTGACCTCGGCCGGGGTGCTGATCGCCGGGGCGGTGATCGGCTTTTTCTTCCGCGTGCCCGAATTCGGCAACCGCAATCTGGATCCGGCCAACGCCTTTCGGGAACCGCCCCTGCGGCTGGACCTGCGCGGCCGGTCCGGACCGATCATGATCATGGTCGATTACAAGATTGATCAGGCGGATGTCCCGACGTTTCTAGAGCTCATGGCCCGGCGGCGGGACATTCGCCGCCGCGATGGCGCCCGAAGCTGGGTGATGCTGCGCGATCTGGAGCACCCGGAAATCTGGTCGGAAAGTTTCCATATCGCGACATGGGACGAATATGTTCGCCACAACCTGCGCCGCACCAAGGCCGATCTTGAGGTGATGCGAGAGATCCGCGCATTGCACCGGGGTGAGGGCGATCCCCATGTCCACCGGATGATCGAGCGCAGCTCGGTCTCGCGCCATGACGACATACCGCTGATCGGCAAGCTGGAAGTTCCGTGACCGTGATCGCAAAGGCCGCCGCCCGGGACATGCCACAGGTGCGGGCGCTGTTTCGCGAATATGTCGAAGCGTTGGGTGTCGATCTGGAATTTCAGGCGTTCGAACAGGAGCTTGCCGGCCTGCCGGGCCGATACGCCCCGCCAGCGGGCGCGATCCTGCTGGCGCGGCGGGGCGATGAATTGCTGGGCTGCGTGGCGATGCGGCCGCTGGACGCCCCCGGCGAGGTTGAAATGAAGCGCATGTATCTGCGCCCCGCCGGTCGCGGCCGGGGATTGGGTCGGCAACTGGCGCAGGCGATCGTGGGTCAGGCGCGGGCGGCCGGTTATCGCCGGATGCGGCTCGACACGCTGGACCGGCTGGCCCCGGCGCTGCGGATCTATCGCGCCATGGGATTTGTCGAGACCCCGCCCTATTATCACAGCCCGCTGCCCGGCACGGTATATCTGTCGCTGGAGCTTTAGACCGCCCTTGCAGCTTGCCGCCCCGGCGCCGATCATGAGTGCCTGCGTCGACGGGGGGGATGACATGAACAGCGAACTTTATGAAATGCGCGACCCGCGCTTTGCGCGTCTGATCCATCGCGACGCTGGTTTGCGGCGCATCGCCACGGGTTTTGAATGGGTCGAGGGGCCGGTGTGGTTCCCGGCCTTCAGGATGCTGCTGTTTTCGGACATTCCGTCACAGCGGATGATGCGCTGGACGCCCGACGGGACCTGCGCGGTGTTCCGCGACCCTTCCGGCTACAGCAATGGCAACACCCGCGACCCGCAGGGGCGGCTGTTGACCTGCCAGCACGGCACACGCTCGGTGACCCGGACCGAGGCAGACGGGACGGTGGTGACGCTGGCCAGTGAATCCGGCGGCAAACGGCTGAACTCACCCAATGATCTGGTGGTGAAATCCGACGGCTCGATCTGGTTCACCGACCCGACCTATGGCATCGATTCGGATCTTGAGGGCTATGCCGCCAGACCCGAACAACCCGGCAGCCACGTCTATCGCATCCCACCCGGCGGCGGAAAGGCGGTGCCGGTCATCACCGGCTTCGTGCAGCCGAACGGGCTGGCATTCTCGCCCGACGAAAGCCTGCTTTACGTGGCCGAATCCGGTGGCAGCCACGACAGTTCCGCGCCGCCGGTGATCCGGGTGTTCCCGGTCGTCGGCGACAGTCTGGGCCCCGAGCGCGAATTCGCCCGGATCGAGGATGGCCGGCCCGACGGCATCCGCTGCGACGCCAATGGCAATCTGTGGTCCTCGGCCCGCGACGGGGTTTCGGTCTTTGCGCCGGACGGGACGCTGCTGGGCAAGATTCTGGTGCCCGAGACGGTCTCCAACCTGTGCTTTGGCGGCGAGCGCGGCATACGCCTGTTCATCACCGCGACGACCAGCGTTTACATGATCGCGGTGAATGCGCGGGCAGCCGGCTGGCCGGCGCCGGCTAGCAACAGGCGCGGAAATGGCTGACCATCACATCCAGCACCTCGGCCGGATCCCGTTTCCACCAGTTTTCGGCCGAGAAGATTTCGACCTCGCAGGCACCGTCATAGCCAGCACCCTCGACCGCCGCGCGGATGGTCCGCAGATCGGCGATGCCATCGCCCATCATCCCACGGTCAAGCAGCATGTCGCGGGTGTTTTCCAGCCAGTCGCACAGATGATACCCGAGTATACGGCCCTTTGCCGCGCGCAGGCTTTCGGTCAGCCGGCTGTCCCACCAGACATGATAGACATCGACGGCGACGCCAAGGTTCGTCGCCCCGACCCGGTCGCAGATCGCCAGCGCCTCGGCAACGGTAAAGACGCAGGTCCGGTTGCCGCCGAACATCGGGTTCAGCGGTTCCAGCGCCAGCGCGACGTTTTGCCGGGCGGCGTATTCGGCGAAACCGGCCAGCCGGTCGACCAGCAGCTTCTGCGTCTCGATGACGCCCTTCGTCCCCGGCTCGGTCCCGCCGGTCACGATGGTCAGCACCGGCGCGCCGAGTTCCGCCGCCATGTCGATGCTCTGCCAGACCTCGGCTTCCAGTTTGGGCGGCGTCCCGGATCCGACCAGATAGGGCGTGCGGCACAGGCCGACGACCTGCATCCCCGCCGCCCGCACCCGGTCGCCGATCTTAATCGCCCGGTTGCCGATCTCGCGCCGCCAGAACACGATGCCGCCAAAGCCGCGCGCCGCGCAGGCGTCGATGACCTGTTCCGGCGACCAGCCGGCGCCAGCGCCTTCGACGTTGTGACCAAGGCTGGCGGTGTTCAGCGCAAGCGCCGTGTGATCGGCCGAAAAATCCCTCATCCTGCACCGTAAAGCGCCAGAAGCTGACGCATCCGCCGGACCGCCATTTCAGGATCGCGCAGCAGCCCGGCCTGATCCGCCAGCCGGAAGATTTCGGTGAAATAGGGCAGCGGTCGCATCGCTTGGGCGCCGTTCAGCATGATGAAATGATCCTGAAAACCATTCAGCCACGCCAGAAACACCACGCCGGTCTTGTAATATTGGGTGGGCGGCCGAAAGATCAGCCGCGCCAGCGGCACGGTCGGGTCAAGCGTGGCGCGGAACCCCTTGGCGTCACCCTGCCCCAACTGCCGGACCGCATAGGCGGCGGCCGGCGCCAGCGGGTCGAAAATGCCCAGAAGCGCGTGCGAAAAGCCCTGATCATCGCCCTCGATCAACTCGGGATAGTTGAAATCGTCGCCGGTATACATGCGCACGCCCTTTGGCAGGCGGCGGCGCATGGCGATTTCCTTGTCCTTGTCCAGCAGGCTGATCTTGATCCCGTCGACCTTCGACCGGTTGCGTGTGATCACCTCCAGCGCGGTATCCATCGCCGCGTCGACATTCGCCGCCCCCCAGTAGCCGGCGAGTTGCGGGTCGAACATCTCGCCCAGCCAATGCAGCACCACGGGATGATCGCATTCCGACAACACCCGGTCATAGACCGCGATATAGTCGCCCGGCCCCTTTGCGACGCGGGCAAGCGCACGGCTGGCCATCAGGATCAGCCGCGCGTCCAGCGACTGGATCGCATGCGTCTGCTGCAGATAGGCGCGGATCACATCGTCGGTGTCGCGCGCCGCGCCGGGTTCCAGATGATCGGTGCCGCAGCCGTTCGCGACCAGCGCATCGGGCAGTTCGGCACGGGTGCGGCGGATCAGTTCCAGCGCGCCCGGCCAGTCGAGCCCCATGCCGCGCTGCGCCGTATCCATCGCCTCGGCGATGCCAAGCCCCAGATCGGCCAGATAGCGCCGGAACGCCATCGTCCGTTCCCAGTCGACCGTGGCCCGGCCCGAGGGGTCGTTGCCGGTGAACGGGTCCGCCACCACATGCGCCGCCGAATAGACGGTACGGACCGCATCGCGCAGCAACCTGCCGGCCGCGATGGCGGTGCCGGTCAGGGTGTAATCGGCCTTTCGGCCCTGCGCGTCGGGAAGGGCGATCTTCATCCCATGACCTTTCAGAAGCGTGGAACCAGCATGCCGGCGTCGGCCGAGATTACCTGCCCCGTGGTATAGGGCAGCCGCCCCGAGGCAAGCGAGGCGACGATGCCGCCGACTTCCTCGGGCATGCCCAGACGCGGGAACAAGGTCAGGCCCTGCTCGGCGCGGGCGCGATAGCTCTCGATGACGGGCGCGGTCATATCGGTGACGATCAGCCCGGGCTGGACGTCATAGACGGCGATGTTTTCCGGCCCCAGCCGCACGGCAAGGGCCTTGCTGACCATCGCCGCGGCGGCCTTGCTGGCGCAATATTCGGCGCGTTGCACCGCCACTGCATTGGCGTTGGACGAGGTGATGTTGACGATGGAATGAAACAGATCCTCAGGGCGCGCGCGCGCCAGCAGCCGGCGGGCGAAGGCCTGCGACAGGAAGAACAGCGCCCGCGCATTGACCGACAGGCAGCGGTCCCAACTTTCCGGGCTGACCTCCAGCAGGTCGCCGCGCTGCATGACGCCGACGCCCGCGTTGTTCACCAGCGTGGTCAGCGGACCGATCGCGGCCTCGATCCGGGCCAGTGCGGCATCGTGCAGGGCAATGTCGGACACATCGAACGGCGCCGCCGCCACCGGCACGCCAAGTGCGGCAATCCGGTCGACCGCCCGGGCAAGCTCATCATCCCGCGCCGGCCCGTTGACGGCGATGGCGAAACCCTGACGCGCCAACGCCTCGGCAGTCGCAAGGCCGATGCCGCGCGACGATCCGGTGACAAGTGCCGCCTGTCTCATGCCCGCGCCCCTTTCTTCATCAGCTCACGCGCGATGATCAGCCGCTGGATCTGGTTGGTGCCTTCATAGATCTGGGTGATCTTGGCGTCACGATAAAGCCGCTCGACCTCGAAGCCCCGGATATAGCCCGAGCCGCCGAACACCTGCACCGCATCGGCGGTGCGCGCCACCGCCGTGTCGCCGGCAAAGCATTTCGCCATCGAACAGGCCATGGTCGCGTCGAGCCCGTCGTCGATCTGGGTCGCCGCCGAATGCACCAGCAGGCGGCTGGCCTGAATGTCCTTGGCCATGTCGGCCAAAAGCCACTGCACGCCCTGAAACTCGGCGATCGCCTTGCTGAACTGCTTGCGGGTGCCGGCATATTCGACCGCCGCCTCGAGCCCGGCCTGCGCGATGCCGACTGCCAGCGCGCCGATGCCGACGCGGCCCTTGTTCAGCACGCTCATCATCATGTGGAAACCACGGTTCTGATCGCCCAGAAGCGCGCCCGCGCCCAAGGCCACGTCATCGAAGCTGAGCGCCCCGACCTGGCTCGCGCGCTGGCCCATCTTGTGTTCCTTGGGGCCGCGCCCTACCCCCTTGGCGTGAAGATCGACGATGAAGATCGACATGCCACGGTTGCCCGCCTCGCGATCCGTGCGGGCCAGCACAAAGCCAAGGTCGGCGACCGGGGCGTTGTGGATCCAGATCTTGCCGCCGTTCAGCCGCCAGCCGTCGCCATCCCTTTCCGCCGTGGTGCGGATGCCCGAAACGTCGGAGCCGGCCTCGGGCTCGGTGATGCAATAGGCAACCTTGGTTTTCATGCCGAGGATGTCGGGCAGAAGCGCGCGCTGTCCGGCGGTGCCGTGGCGGACGAGAAGCGATGAGATCAGCTCGACCAGACCGCATTGATCGGCGACGCTGGCGTAACCGCGCGACAGCTCTTCCATCACCACCGCATAGGTAAGGGTGTCGAAACCGGGGCCGCCCATGTCTTCGGGGACGCCGATGCCGAACAGGCCAAGCCGGGCCATCTGGTCATAGATCTCGCCGGGAAAGCGTTCGTCGCGGTCAAGCGACTCGGCGGCGGGACGGATCACCTCATCGGCGAAATCGCGGGCCATGTCGCGGACTTGAAGCTGCGTTTCGGTCAGGTACATCCGGTGCGGTCCTTTGGTAACTGATTGGTTACATAACCGCGGCAACCGACGTGGGTCAAGCCAATTTTCTTGCGCCTTCCCCCTTGTCGCGGGTATCGCAAGATGCGATTAATGCACCGGATGGTTACTTTTGAGGAGAGGTGACATGCAGCCCGGAACCAAGCGCAAATTCGGCCGCGTCGATCTAAAAGTGACCGCGTTCGCCTTTGGCACCGCCCCCTTGGGAAACATCTTCGCGGAAATCGACGAAGCGACCTCGGACGACATGTTCCGGCATGCATGGGATGCGGGCGTGCGGTTCTACGACACCGCGCCGATGTATGGGCACGGGCTGGCCGAACTGCGGACCGGGCAGGCACTCCGCTGGAAGAACCGCGACGATTACGTGCTTTCGTCAAAGGTCGGGCGCGTGCTGCACCCGGCGCGGCGCGACAGCATCGACTTTGCCCCATGGGTCAATGCCGCGCCCTTCACGATGGAATTCGACTATAGCTATGACGGCACCATGCGCGCTTATGAGGACAGCCTGCAACGACTGGCGCTGGAACGCATCGACGTGTTTTTCATCCATGACATCGACGTCTTTACCCGCGGCAAGGACCAGCCCGAGGTTTTCAGGCAGGCGATGGACGGCTGCTATAAGGCGCTGGACCGGCTGCGCAGCGAAGGCGCGGTCAAGGCGATCGGTGTCGGCGTCAACGAATGGGAGGTCTGCCTTGAGGCGCTGAAGCAGCGCGACTTCGACTGTTTCCTGCTTGCCGGCCGCTATACACTGCTGGAGCAGGAGGCGCTGACCGAGTTCCTGCCGCTGTGCGAAAAGCGCGGCGCGGCGGTCGTGGTCGGCGGCGGCTTCAACTCGGGCATTCTGGCGACGGGCGCGAAGCCGGGGGCGAAATACAACTATGCCCCCGCGCCGCCCGAGATCATGGCCCGTGTCGCCAAAATCGAACAGGTTTGCGCCGAATTCGATGTCCCGCTGCCCGCCGCCGCATTGCAATTCGTGGTGGCCCATCCGGCGGTTCCGTCTTTCTGCGCCGGCACCCGGACGGTGCAGCAACTGGACCAGAATCTGGCGTGGTTCAGCCAGCCGATTCCGGCCGAGTTCTGGACGGCGCTGAAATCGCAAGGGCTGATCCGCGAGGATGCCCCGGTCCCGGCATGACGGGTATCGCGTGATGACAGGCATCGCGTGATGTCGGGCAGGCTGTTGCCGGCGGGCCATTACGGCTTCGGCGACCTGCGGGCCGCCGATTACGTTCAGACCGCCGAAGCCACCATCACCGCCGCGATGATCGACGCATTCGCCGCGCTGACCGGCGACAGCTTCGCCATTCATATGACGGACAAGGGCGCGCGCGACAAAGGCTTTCCGGCGCGCGTCGCCCACGGGCTTCTGGTTTTGTCGGTGATCGACGGGCTGAAGAATCAGGCCCCGGCCCAGTTCCGGGCCATCGCCTCGCTTGGCTGGGACTGGCGCTTCCGGCGTCCGGTATTTGCCGGTGACCGGCTGAGCGCCACCCTTACGCTGCGCTCCAAACGCAAGACCAGCAATCCCGGCCGCGGCATCCTCAGACTGGCGGTTGTGGCGCGGAACCAGCACGGCGAGACGGTGCAGGAGGGGCGCAACCTTCTGATGGTGCATCGGTAGACGCGGGCCCCGATCGGGCACGCCCCCCTGCCCCTACAGCCGGATATCGGCGACGAATATCCCCTCGGCACCGCCGTCCGTCTCGGCCAGGATACGGGCGCCGACCGCCTGATGCGCGGGGTCGGCCAGATAGGCGTCGCGCGCCACCTCATCCCGCAGATCGAACCAGAACAGATCGTTGAAACCCCGGACCAGCGGCGTTTCTACCGAGACGTTCCGGAAGCTCTTGAAGTCGAGGATACCGTCGATATGCCCCGACAGCGCGGCTAGGTCGTCATACAGCCCCTGTTTCACCCGATCGGGCGTGCCGGGGCGGAAGCGCAGCGCGACGATATGGCGGATCATCACGCCACCTTTGACAGCGCAGCGCCATGGGCAAGCTTCAGCCGCATCGGCTCGGGCTGGAACAGGCGTGCATCCATCTGGCGGAGGTCTTCGGCCACGAACAGCTTGCCGCCGGCCTGATCCAGAATGTCGCGCTGCAAATCGACGCCCGGGGCGATCTCGGTCACCGTCAAGCCCTGAGGCAGCAGCCGGATCACGCAGCGTTCAGTCACATAGGTGACCTCCTGCCCCTGCGCGCGTGCCCGCTTTCCCGAAAAACTGACCTGCCCGACCTCGGGCACGATCTTGGCGATCTTGCCCTCTTTGTCGATGATCAGCCGGCCGTTTTCCAGATGCATCTTGGCGCCGGCATTGAAGTTGCCCGAAAAGACGATCTTGCGCGCGCGGCTGGTGATGTCGACAAAACCACCGGCGCCGGCAGTCCGGTGCGGCGTTGCCGGCAGTCGGCTGACGTTGACCGACCCGTCGGCGCCGATTTCCAGAAACGACAGCAGCGAACAGTCGAACCCGCCGGCCTGAAAATAGGTGAATTGGTGCGGAGAGGCGACGAAAGCCTCGGCATTGCTGGCGCAGCCGAACTTGAAGTCCAGAAGCGGCACGCCACCGACCGCGCCCTGCTCGATCACCCAAGTGACCTTTCCGTGCAGCCCCTCCTCGATCAGGATGCGCGGCACATTGGCGGAAATGCCAAAGCCGATGTTCACCGCCCAGCCTTCGGCAAGCTCCATCGCGACGCGGCGCGCGATGACTTTCGCCGGGTTGAACTCGGCCATGTTGAAGCTGGCGAGCGGGCGGAACAGCTCGCCCGAGATCGCCGGATCATAGGGGGTGGCGGTGGTTTGCAACTGTTCGGGCGCTTCGACGATCACGTCGACAAGAATGCCCGGCACGCGCACATCATGCGGCCGCAGGGTGCCTTGGGCGGCGACGCGGCGGACCTGTGCGATGACGATCCCTCCGCTGTTCCGCGCCGCCAACGCCATTTCCATGGCGCCAAGGGTCGCGCCCTCTTGCTCGAAGGTCAGATTTCCGTTCTCGTCGGCGGTGCTGGCGCGGATGATCGCCACATCGGGGCGGATCGCCGGAAAGTGCAGCCATGTCTCGCCGTCGAATTCAACCCGCTTCACGATCGGCGCGCGGCGGGCGCTGTCGTTCATCGCGCAACCTTCCAGATCGGGGTCGACGAACGTATCCATCCCGACCTTGGTCAGCACACCGGGCCGTTTGGCCGCACCCTCGCGCAGCATGTCGAAAACGATCCCCGAGGGCACGTTCCACGCCGCGAGATCTTCGGCCAGAATGCGCTGCCAGATCAGCGGCGGCTCGGCATTGGTCGGCCCGGACGGATATGAGCCGCCGATGATCCGGTCGATCATCCCCTTATGCGCGATGTGATCGACGCCCTTGGTGCCGAACATGTCGCCCGCCGCGATGGGGTGGATGCTGGTCAGGCCCCGCGGCGCCCCTTCGGCCAGAAAGCGTTCCCCGAGGGCCCGCAACACTTCATCCGGGCACAACAGCCCCGAAGAGGAGTTGACCGCGATCGTCGCCCCATCCGGGACCAGCGCGGCGGCCTCGGCCGCGGTGCGAAGTTTCGACATCAAGGCATCCTTTCGGGTTGGCATTAAGTAACTGATCGGTTACATACATAATGGCTGTCGGGCTGCCTATTCAAGCAAAAAACGACTCGGCCCGCGGTACAGCCCGGAATACCGGCCCCGAGTACTGGGCCAAAATACCGGCCTTGATGCGGGGAACGTCATGAACATCATCTTTGAAAAGACCTTTCAGCGCGCCTTTGGCACCTATCCGCTAAAGGGTAATACGCTTTCGGACGCGATCCGGGCCGCGATCGCCGCCGGTTACCGGGCTTTCGATACCGCGCAGATGTATGGCAACGAAGATGCGACCGGCGCGGCACTGGCCGATTCGGGCATCGCGCGGGACGAGTTGTGCATCACCACCAAGGTCGGAATCGAGAATTTCACGGCGGAGTTTTTTCTGCCCTCGGTCGAAGCATCGCTGAACGCGCTTCGCGTGGATCAGGTCGACGTGCTGCTGCTGCATTGGCCAGACCCAAGTGTGGATAACCGGAAATCATTGGAGCTGCTTCAGCAGGCGTTGGATCGCGGCATGACCCGGAACATCGGGGTGTCGAATTATACCGCCCGGATGATGCGGGACGCGGTGGCGATCAGCGACGCCCCGCTGGTCGTCAATCAGGTCGAGTTCCATCCGCTGCTGGATCAATCCACGCTGATCGCGGCCTCGATCGAAACCGGCATTCCGCTGTCATCCTATTGCTCGGTCGCGCGCGGCGAGGTGTTCCGGCATGACATTTTCGCCGAAATCGGCCGTGGTTACGGCAAATCCGCCGCGCAGGTGGTGCTGCGCTGGATCCTGCAAAAGGGCGTGCCGATCAACACCATGTCCACGAAGCCCGAAAACATCCGCGCCAATTTCGACGTGATGGATTTCACCCTTTCGGCCATCGACATGGCGCGCATCGACGCGATGAATGCGACGAATTACCGGATCGTCGATCGCAAGCTGGTGCCTTACGCGCCGGCATTCGACTGACGCGGACGAATGCCGGGCACGAACCGCAGCACGCCGCCGCCCGTGCCTAGCGATTGCCCCGTATCAGGTCCGAGGCGCGTTCGGCGATCATGATCGTCGGCGCGTTGGTGTTCGAGCCGATCAGCGACGGCATGGTTGAGCTGTCGCAGATGCGGATCCCGTCCAGCCCGTGCACGCGCAGTTGCGGGTCGACCACCGCCATGCTGTCCTTGCCCATCTTGCAGGTACAGGTCGGGTGATACGAGGTGCGGCCGTATTGGCGGGCATAGGCCTCAAGCTCGGCCTGCGTCCTGACGCTGGCGTCGGGAAACCGGATCTCGCGGATGTATTTCTGCAAGGACGGCTGCGCGAATATTTCCCGGCTGATCCTGATCCCTTCGACCGAGACCCGAAGATCGTCGGGATCGGCCAGAAAGTTCGGATCTACGACCGGATTATCCCGCGCGTCGGCCGATTTCAGCGTCACTGTGCCGCGCGATTTCGGGCGCACGGTATAGCTGTTCAGCGTGACGCCGGACGCCCCGTTGGTCACGCCGGGAACACCCGCCTCGGCACCGGCGCCGGCCAGAAAATGGAACTGAAGGTCCGGCGAGGGCTGCGATCCGGGGCCATCGGCGTACCAGAACGCGCCGCCCTCGACCACGTTCGACGCGACCGGCCCGGTCTTGAACAGCGCATATTGCAAACCGGCCCACAGCATCATCAGCGGGCGGTTGTACTTGTCCAGCGACTCGTGACCCTTGAGCTCGGCCACGATGTCGATGCCGAAATGATCCTGAAGATTCCGGCCGACGCCGGGAAGATCCTGCACAACGTCAATGCCATGGGTGCGCAGATGATCGGCCGGCCCCACCCCCGACAACATCATCAGCTTCGGCGATCCGATCGCGCCCGAGGTGACCAGAACCTCGCTTTCGGCACGCGCGATCTCGGTCTTGCCAGAGACGTTGTATTCAACCCCGACGGCGCGCCGCCCCTGAAACAGGATGCGCAGGACCAGCGCGCCCGTCACCACGGTCAGATTGGCGCGCCCCAGCACCGGGCGCAGATAACCCACCGCGGCCGAACAGCGCCGGTTGTTGCGGGTGGTGGTCTGATAGATCGCGGCGCCTTCCTGCATCGGGCCGTTGAAATCGGGGTTATAGGGTATTCCGGCTTCCTGACAGCTTTGCACGAAGGCGCGGCTCATCGGGTTGGGTTCGGAAAGGTTCGATACGCCCAGCGGGCCGTCGGTCCCATGCCATTCGCCGGCCAGAATGGAATTGCCTTCCGAGCGGATGAAATATTTGCGGATCTGGTCGAACCGCCAGCCGTCAGCGCCTTCCTCATTCGCCCAGCGGTCGTAATCCGAGGGGTGGCCCCGGGTGAAAACCTCGGCATTGATCGACGATCCACCGCCCAGGACACGCGCCTGCGCATAGGGAATCTCGCGGTTGTTGGCGTGCTTCTGCGGCGCCGTCACCAGACCCCATGTCAGCGGGCCGGTGGTCATCTTGGCGAAGCCCACCGGCATATGGATCAGCGGATGGGTGTCGCGCCCGCCGGCCTCGATCATGCAGACCCGGGTTGCGGGATCCTCGCTCAGCCGCGCCGCAAGGACGCATCCGGCCGAGCCGCCGCCGACGATGACGTAATCGAAACCCGTTTCCATGTTATTCCACCCAGTGATTGCGCTTGCCGAACGCGACATGCACCGATTTCACCTGCGTATATTCCTCGACCCCGTAGGTGCCGGCCTCGCGGCCCCAGCCGGATTGCTTGAAACCGCCCAGCGGCATTTCGGGGCCGCCCGCCAGCATGCAATTCACCCATAGCCGCCCGGCGCGGACCCGGCGCGCCACGGTCAGCGCGGTGTCGATGTTCCTGGACCAGACGCTGCCCGCCAGACCATAGGCGGTATCATTGGCAAGTTTCACCGCCTCGTCCACCGTATCGAAACGGAAGGACGACAGCACCGGCCCGAAAATCTCCTCGCGTGCGATCGACATGTCGGGCGTGACCCCGGTGAACAGCGTCGGCGCGATATAGCTGCCGCCGCCCATGTCCAGTGCCGTGCCCCCGGTCAGCACCTTCGCCCCTTCCGCGGTGCCTTTTTCCAGATAGCCGAGGATGGTTTCATTCTGCGCATCGGTGGTGATCGCACCGACCTGCGTCGTCTCATCCAAGGGATCGCCGACCCGGATCTTCTTCATCTTTTCGGCGACCATCTCCTCGAACCGGTCGGCGATGCCGCGTTCGACGATCAGCCGCGAGGACGAGACGCAGCATTGCCCGGTGTTGAAGCTGATCCCGAAGGCGGTCGCATCGGCGGCATCGTCCAGATCGGCGTCGGCAAAGACCACGATCGGGTTCTTGCCGCCCAGCTCCAGCCCCAGTTTCTTCAGGTTGCTGTCGGCCGAGGCATGAACGCAGGCCCGGCCCACCGCAGTCGAGCCGGTGAAGGACAGCATGTCGATGTCGGGATGCTCGGTCATCGCCTGACCGACCGTCCGGCCCGAACCGGTGACCACGTTATAAATGCCTTTCGGCAGACCGGCCTCGGCCAGAATTTCACCAAGGATCAGGGTGGTGGCGCTGGTCATCTCGGACGGCTTGACGACCACCGTGCAGCCCGAGGCAAGGATGAAGGGCACCCGCTCGCACAGGATCAGGAAGGGAAAGTTCCACGGCGTGATCAGCCCCACGACGCCCACCGGCTCGCGCAGGACCATGCCGAACAGCCCGTCGCCAAGGCTGTTGAAGCTGTCGCCGTGAAGCAGCCGCGCCGCACCGGCGCCGACCTCGAAACAGGAAATGGCATGGTTGATCTCGCCCCGCGCCTGCGCAATGGGCTTGCCGTTCTCCAGGGTTTCCCAATAGGCCAGTTCCCCGGCGCGCTGACGCAACAGATCGGCCGTGCGTTGCAGGACACCCGCCCGGTCGGAACCGGAAAGCCCGGCCCATGACCGATCCTCGAAGGCGCGGCGGGCGGCGGCGACGGCGGCATTCACATCCTCGGGCGTGCATTTCGGGATCAGCGTCACCGGCACGCCATGGCCGGGCGAGGCGCGCTCGAACAGCGCGCGGCCGCCGCGATAGCTGCCGTCCAGCCAGAACCCGAACTCGCGCGGAGATTCGGGCAGGGAAAGCCGCCGGGTCGTCTGGTCCATGGTCTTCTCCTTACGAACGGGGCCGGTCAGCCGATGACGATCTGGGTCTTCAGATCGCCCGGGCGGTCGGCGATTGTTTCAAAGGCCTGCTGGATCTGTTCCAACGGATAGCCGGCACGGGTGAATGCCTCGGTCCGGAACCGACCGTGGGCCAGCAGCGTCAGCGCGTCATGCATGTCCTCGCCCATGCCGGCGACCGAGCCCTTCAGGCTGTTTTCCTGCATAATGGTGCGCAGGATATCGACCGGCACCGCCTCGCCCGCGCCGGTCAGGCCGAAAAAGGCGACATGGCCGCCCTTACGGATAAGCTCGAAGGCCAGCGCGTAGAGCCGCGGCGCGCCGACGCTTTCGATGACCAGATCGGCGCCGCGATCAGCGGTCATCCGCATGACCTCGGCTTTCAACGCGGCCGGGTCCGAGACCGCGACATCGGCACCCGCCTCCAGCGCCATCCGGCAGCGTTCCGGCGACAGGTCGGCGACGATGATCGGCGCCACGCCGCACAGCCGCAGCATCTGGACGTGCAGATTGCCGATCGGACCGGCGCCCAGCACGACCGCCGACTGGCCGAAGCGGACCGCAGCCTTGCGCGCCGCGCGCACCACGCAGGCCACCGGCTCGACCAGCGCCTGAAGGGCCGGGTCCATGCCGTCCGGGACCGGGATCACCAGCCGGGCCGGAACCGCGACATATTCCGCGAAACCGCCGTCACGCCCGATCCCGATCTGCACCATCTCGGGGCAGTTCAGGATCTCGTTCCGGCGACACCAGAAACAGGTGCCGCAACCGATGTTGATATCCACCACGCAGGCCTGCCCCTCGGCCAGATGGGTCACCTTTGACCCCAGCGCCGCAACCGTGCCCGAAAATTCATGTCCGGGAATGATCGGCAGCCGGTCGGCGGCGAAATGGCCGTGAAACATATGCATGTCCGTGCCGCATATACCCGTGCGCGCCACCCGGATCAGCGCGTCTTCGGGCCCGAGCGCGGGAATGTCGACATGGCGAAGATCGAACCGTCCGGGTTCGACCAGCAGGGCGGCAAGCATCTGATCCATCGCCGCCCCCTATTTCACGGTGCGCAGCTTGGAGCGGTCCATCGTCAGCGCGATCGCGACGATCAGGACCAGACCAAAGACCATCTGCTGCTGGGTCGCCTCGATCCCGAAATACAGCATCGAGGCGCGGATGACCGCCACGATCATGGTGCCGATGGCGGTGTTCAGAACCCCACCCACGCCGCCGGTAAGGGGCGTGCCGCCGACCAGCACCGCGACAATGGCCGGTAGCAGGAAACCGTTCGCGATGGTCGGCGCGCCGCCCGACAGCTTGACCGCGAACAAAAGCCCCGCCACCGCCGCCAGCGCGCCCGAAATCGCGAAGGCCAGTATCTTGTAGCGCGCCACGTTCAGCCCCGAGGCCGCCGCCGCAAGCTCGCCCGCGCCGACCGCTTTCAGCGCCCGGCCCAGCGTGGTGCGGCGCTCAACGAACAGGCACAGGAGCAAAAGCCCGGCGGCGATGAACAGCTCGTCCGGGATGCCCCAGGTCCGGCCGATCATCCAGCCGAACAGCCGGTCGCGCTGCGCCGCATCCATGTTCAGGGCGCGGTTTCCCGACAGCCATTGTGCCATCGAAAAGCAGATCCCCCCGACCGCCAGCGTCGAGATGAACGACGGCACGTAAAGCCGCGTGGTGATATAGCCCGACAGCGTGCCAAGAAGAAAACCCAGCGCGATGCACAGAACCGCCACCCATATCCCCAGCGAGGCGAGATAGACCGAGGCCACCACGGTGATCATGTTCGCCATCGACTGCGCCGACAGGTCGATGCCGCCGATATAGATCGCGAAGGTCAGGCCAAGCGCCATGATGAACAACGGCACGATATCGGCGGCCAGCGACAACAGGTTCGCGGGCTTCAGAAAGTTCGGATCGTTCAGGCCCACGACCGCGATCAGGACCATAAGGGTGATCCACGGCAGATGCGGCTTGATGCGCTGGAAATCCATCGGCGGTCCCTTCTCAGATCATGTAGTGCAAAAGATCGTACAGCGTGGGCTTGTGCCCGGGGCTGCAATCGAACCGCTTCTGGATCTCGCCGTCCTTGACCACGATGATCGTGTGCGACAGGCCGATGGCCTCTTCCAGCGTGTCGGCGACCAGAACGACGCCGACGCCGTCGTCGCACATGTCGCGGATCATGTCGTAGACATCTTCCTTGGCGCCGATATCAAGGCCGCGGGTCGGGTGGTCCAGCAGCATGACGTCCGACCCGCCCGAGCGCCATTTCGCCAACACCACCTTTTGCTGGTTGCCGCCCGAAAGGTTGCCGCAATCGGCATATTCGGAATGCGCCTTGATCGACAGCTTCCTGATCCAGTCGCGGGCCAGCGCCTTTTCGGCGCCGGTGTCCAGAACCCCGGCCCGGGCGTAACGGCCGAATTGCGACAGGGTCATGTTCTCGAACACGTTCATGCCCGCGACGATGCCCTCGACCTTGCGCTCGCGTGGGACATAGCCGACGCCATGGGCGACGGCGTTCTGCGGCGTAAAGCGCGAGACGGTCTGCCCCTTCAGCGTCACGGTGCCCGCGATCGGCGTGCGCATGCCATAGATCGTGCGCAGGATCGCCTCGCGCCCCGAACCTTCGGTGCCGACCAGACACAAGACCTCGCCCGGATGCAGGGTCAGCGAGATGTCCTTGATCCGCCCGGGCAGGCTGACGCCGTCCAGCCGGACCAGCTCGCGCGAGGCATCAAAGGGTTTTTGCCGATGCTCGCGGTAATATTCCTTGTCGACGCTGCGGCCGACCATTTCGCGCTGGATTTCATCCACCGTCGCGCCGCCGCGTTCGACCACGTCGACGACCTGACCGTCTTTCATCACATAGATGCGGTCGGACAGTTCCATCACCTCGTCCATGCGGTGGCTGACGAAGATGAAGCTGGCGCGCGCGGTCAGGTCGCGGACGATGCCGAACAGCATCTTGACCTCATCCTCGGACAGAACCGAGGTCGGCTCGTCCAGCAGGATGACCAGATCGCCCTGAACCCGCTCCTCCAGCGTCAGGACCTTGGCCAGCTCGACCAACTGGCGCTGCGCGAATGACAGTTGCGAGGTCACGGTGGCCGGATCGATATCCAGCCTGACCTTGGCAAGCTGGTGCCGCGCGGCCGCGGCCATGGCTTTCCAGTTGATCACGCCGAAGCGGACGAACTGCGCCTCGTATCCCAGAAATATGTTCTCCACGACGGTCAGGTTGGCGATCAGGGATTGTTCCTGAAACACCATGCCGATGCCGCGCCCCATCGCCTGACGCGGGTTCTGGAACCGGACCGTTTGCCCGTCGATCTGGATCACGCCGCCATCGGGCTGATAGGCGCCGTAGATCACCTTCATCAGCGTCGACTTGCCGGCCCCGTTTTCCCCGACAAGCCCGACGATCTCACCCCGCTTGACGTGAAAATCGACCGCCTTCAGCGCGTGGACGCCGGGGAATTTCTTATCGACGGATTTCAGTTCGTACATCGCGCGCCTCTATTTCACGAAGCTGACGGCGCGGCGGTCGGTGGACAGGACCACCGCCACAATGACCAGAAGCCCCAGCGTCCCGGCCTGAAGGTAATCCGGCAGCCCGATCACGATCATGCCGTTGTTGATGACATTGACGATCAGCACCCCCACCACGGTGTTCACGATGCCGCCGATGCCGCCCCAAAGCGCCACGCCGCCGACCACGACCGAGGTGATCGAGATGAACATGAAGTTCGCGCCGGTCACCGATTCCGCCTGACCGAGTTTCGCGACCTGCAGGATCGCGGCGACCGCATAGAAGGTGCCGGCCAGCATGAAGGCCAGCACCCGGACCCGCCGCACGTTCAGCCCGGATGCGTGGGCAAGCTCCTCGCCGCCGCCAACAGCATAGAAATTACGGCCAAGGCGGGTCTGGGACTGGATGAACCACGCAAGCACGGCCAGCGCGGCGGCGACATAGACCATCAGCGGAAAACCCAGAATGCGCCATGTCAGCAGGCTGCGGAACACGTCGTCGTTGATCTTGACGATATCGCCGCCGGTGATCATCACCGTCGCCCCGGTGCAGACGAACCCAAGCGCAAGGCTGGCCATGAACGAAGGAATGCGCAGCCTGACATGGATCAGCCCGTTGATCATGCCGATCAGCGCACCGACGATCAGGACAAAGGCGATGGCCAGCCAGCCGCCCGAAGCCAGGGTCCCGCCCAGCCAGATGAACGCCATGCAGAACAGCACCGCCGTCAACGACACGACGCCCTCCATCGACAGGTCGATCGAGCCCATGATGATGACGAAGGTCACCCCGATCGCCACCATCAGCCCCGGCGCCGCCGCGATCGCGATACGCGCGAAATTGCGCTGCGTCAGGAAGTTGGGATTGATCGCCGTGAACAGGACGATCAACGCGATCAGCACCAGAAACGGCGCCCATCTGATGATTTTTTCTCGGGACAAAAGGCTCGGCACGCCGTCCTCCTGCAAAGCGGGCTGCGGTGACACCTGAACAGGGCGGCGGTCAAGGCGCCGCCGCCCGGGTTCGCGGCTTATTTGTACTGGATGGGACCGTTCGACGGACCCCAGTAATCGTTCCAGTCATAGGTCGGGGTGGCATCAAGATACTTTGCCTTGAAATCGGCCGCGTCCTTGGCGGTCACCATAACCGTCGGCCCATAGAACTCGCGATGTTCATGCGGCTCTTCCGACGGTTTGAACTTGCCGATGGCGGCGTTATAGGCCAGCGCCGCGGTGATACCGCCGCCCCAATGCGGGTTGGTGAAGACCGTGGCCAGCAATTGCCCGTCCATGATCAACTGCACCGCCTCGGGGTTGCCGTCATAGGCGACGACCGGCATGTCGGTGATGCCTTCGGCCTTCAAAGCCTCGAGCACGCCATAGGCCATGTTGTCGTTGGCGCAATGCACGCCTTTGATCTCATCGCCATAGCGGGTCAGGAAACTGGCCATCAGCTCGGCGCCCTTGGTGGTGTCCCAATCGGCGGGCTGCGCATCCAGAAGGGTAATATCGGGATAGTCCGCCAGCGCATTTTTCAGGCCCTGAAGCCGTTCGATCGCGGGATTGTTGGCGGGAATGCCGCCGACATGGACCACGCCGCCCTTGCCGCCCATGGCGTCGAACAGGATGCGGGCGGTTTCTTCGGCCGGCTTTTCGTCCGACCAGGTCATGTGACTGACGTAATTATCGCCGAAATCCCACGGATGCAGGTCGTCGGTCTTGTTCCAGATCGTCGAGATATAGGCGCCCGCCTGCTGCACCGCCTCGACCACGGGTCGGGCGTTGGGGCTGTCGTTCGCGTCGCAGGCAATCGCGCAATTGCCGTTGTTCTTGGCCAGAAACGCCTTGATGTCGGCAAGCGATTTTTCCGACGAGCCTTCGTTGATCAGCGCGACCAGAAACTCCTTGGGCTTGCCGATGGATTCCACGAACGCCTCGCCGCCGCCATAGATGGCGTTCCAATAGGCGCTGGCCTTGTCCCGGAACGACCACGCGATCGCCGGATCGGTCAGCGCCGCCCGCGCCTGACCTTGCCCGAACAGCCCCGGCACCGCCGTCGCGGTCAGACCCGCGGCCGATGCCAGCAGAAAGTTCCGGCGATTGATCTTTTCCCGTTCGATATAGTCCCTGATGAATGTGGACATCGGCCCTCCCCCTCCACAACCGCGCCGGTCCTCCCAGGCGCTTTAACGCACTAACTGGTTACTTTATAGCCGTAGATGGAGTCAAGCGTTTTGCATGGCCTGCCCCGCCGACGGGACTTTGACGGCGGGGGCGGTTAAAGGCTATGCGGTGGGGGAAACCGAAAGGATCGCGCAGCATGAGTGACGCAACCCAGACAAACCCGAAGCCGGCGGCCAAGACCAAGGCGACAGGCCAACGCTCGCGCGATGCCGAGGCCACGCGCACCCGGATACTGGATGCCGCCAAAAAGGAATTCGCAAAAAACGGCCTTGGCGGCGCCCGCGTCGATGTGATCGCCGACAAGGCCCGCGCCAACAAGCGGATGATCTATCACTATTTCGGCTCAAAGGATGAGCTGTTTCAGACCGTGCTGGAAAACGCCTATCTGTCGATCCGCACGGCGGAACAGAAGCTGGAACTGAACCACCTTCCCCCGAAAGAGGCGCTTGCCCGGCTGGTGCGCTTTACATGGGAATATTATCTGAAAAACCCCGAGTTCATCACTCTGGTCAACAGCGAGAACCTGCACCGCGCCCGCCATCTGAAGAAATCCGAGGTGGTCCGGACCTATAACCGGCAATTCCTGTCGATGGTCGGGACCATTCTGGATCGCGGCGTCGCTGAGGGCGATTTCCGGCCCGGCGTCGATCCCGCGCAACTGAATATCACCATCGCCGCGATCAACTATTACTACCTCACCAACCGCTATACCGGCGCGATCGTCTACGAACGCGACCTGATGACGCGCGAGGCGCTGGAGGAACGGTTGCAGTTCAACATCGACACGATTCTGCGTCTGGTCGCGGCGTGATCGGGCGACAAGCCCGCTGACAGTTCGGGCGTCCCGCGCGCCGCGAGCCCGGCTAGATTTCCCAGCCCAGCCCGGCGGCACGCAGGGCCGCCTGCGCGCAGGCGATATCCTCGGCATCCGTCGCGCCGGATACACCGATCCCGCCGACGACCTTGCCCTCATGCACGATGGGCAGGCCGCCGCCCCAGACCAGAAGGCGCGGGCGGCTGGCCAGCCCCATCGTCAGCGCCGGGCTGGAGCCCATCCGCGCCGCGAACCCCTCGGTCGTGCGCCGCATGTTGGCCGCGGTAAAAGCCTTGTCCGTCGCGAACTCCAGTATCGGCGGGGACGCGCCGTCCATGCGCGCGCTGCCCAGCACCTGACCGTGGACGTCCACCACGCAGACCGCGACATTCAGGCCTTGCGATTTCGCCTGCGCCAGAACCGCGCCGACCAGTCCGAACGCCGTATCCGATGCTATGCTGGTCAGTTGGGTGATCATCAAAAACCCCTCCTTCGCGTCACGATCCGCCGGATCCGTTCCGATCTGTAACCATGCGGTTACTTTTCGCAAGCCCCGCCGCGCCCCGCCGATCCCTCTTTACCGTTCTGCCGACGCGCACTAGCGTCCTGAGCATGCTGCGCTATCTTTTCCGTCGCCTGATCTCGCTTGGTCTCAGCCTGCTGGTCGCTGCGGCGGTGATATTCGCCGTGGTCCAGCTTGTCCCCGGCGATCCGGCGACCTTCATGCTGGGCACCGGCGCAACCGCCGAGACCATCGCCGCCCTGCGCGAGCAGATGGGACTGAATGAACCCCTTCCGCTGCGGTTCGTGCATTGGCTGGGCGGGGTGCTGAGCGGTGATCTGGGCACCAGCCTGACCTACAAGGTCCCGGTGGCGCGTTTGATTGCGGAGCGTATCGTCGTATCGCTGCCACTGGCGGTTCTGGCGCTGGCGCTGGCCATTCTGGTAGCCTTTCCGATCGGGATGTTCGCGGCGGCGCGGCGCGGCCGGCCGGCGGATGTGGCGGTGATGGGCGCGACCCAGGTCGGTATCGCGCTGCCGAATTTCTGGTTCGCAATGCTGCTGGTCCTGCTGTTCGCCGTGAACCTGCGCTGGCTGCCGGCGGGCGGTTTTCCGGGCTGGAGCAACCCTGTCGCGGCGCTGAAGGCGCTGATCCTGCCCGCCGTCGCGCTGGCCCTGCCGCAGGCGGCCATCCTCGCACGGGTCCTGCGGTCATCCTTGGTCGAGACGCTGGGGCAGGATTATATCCGCACCGCCCGCGCGAAAGGGCTGACCGCGGGGCAGGCGCTTCGCAGGCACGCCCTGCGCAATGCGCTGATCCCGGTGCTGACCATTCTGGGCCTGCAGTTTTCCTTTTTGCTGGCCGGCGCGATCATCATCGAAAATGTCTTTTACCTGCCGGGTCTCGGCCGGTTGATCTTTCAGGCCATCACCCAGCGCGATCTGGTGGTGGTCCAATCTTCGGTGCTGGTGCTGGTCGCGGCGGTCATTCTGGTGACCTTCCTGACCGATCTCGCCTATGCGGCCGTCGATCCAAGGCTGCGCAGCAGATGAAGTTCGGGCTGTTTCTTGGGGCACTTCTTGCCGGAGCCGCGCTTATCGCGGCGGCGGTGTCGCTGGTTTGGACACCCTATGACGTGACCGCGCTTTCGGTCGCGGACAAGCTGCAACCACCGTCGGCCGCACATTGGCTGGGCACCGATCAGCTTGGCCGCGACATCCTGTCGATGCTGATGGTCGGGGCCCGCACCTCGATCGCCGTGGCGCTGGTCGCGGTCGGGATCGGCATGGGCTTCGGCGTCCCGCTTGGGCTGATCGCGGCGGCGAACCGGGGCGGTTGGCTGGACGAGATCATCATGCGCGGCAATGACCTGATCTTCGCCTTCCCCAGCCTTGTCATCGCCATCCTGATCACCAGCGTGTTCGGCCCCGGCGCGATCAACGCCATCATCGCCATCGGCATCTTCAACATCCCGGTTTTCGCCCGCGTCACGCGCGGCGGCGCGCTGCCGCTTTGGACGCTCGACTATATCCGCGCGGCCGAGGTCGCCGGCAAGGGGGCGGCGCGGATCAGCATCGAGCATATCCTGCCCAATATCCTGAACCTGCTGATCGTTCAGGGCACGATCCAGTTCAGCCTTGGCATTCTGGCCGAGGCCGGGCTGTCCTATGTCGGGCTTGGCGCGCAACCCCCGATCCCAAGCTGGGGCCGCATGCTCGCCGAGGCGCAGACCATGGTCACGCTTGCCCCGCATGTGGCGATTTTTCCCGGACTCGCCATCGTCACCACCGTGCTGGGGCTGAACCTGCTGGGTGACGGGCTGCGCGATGCGCTGGACCCACGACTGCGGGCGCGGGGATGAGCGGCGCGCTGGACATCCGCGATCTGGGGCTGCGCATCAACGGCCACGAGGTGCTGGCCGACGTCGACCTGCGTCTGGAACCCGGCACGATCACCGGGCTGGTCGGCGAAAGCGGATCGGGCAAATCCATGACCGCGCTGGCGGTGATGCGGCTGCTGCCGCCCCGGTCCGCGGTCACGGGGCGCGCGACACTGAACGGCGCCGATCTGCTGACCCTGCCCGAGGCGCGGATGTGCCAGATCCGGGGCAACCGGATCGCGATGATCTTTCAGGAACCGATGACGGCGCTGAATCCGCTGATGAGCATCGGCGATCAGGTGGCCGAAACGCTGCTGACCCATTCGGACATATCCCGCACCAAGGCGATGGAGATCGCCCGCGAGCGGCTGAACAGGGTCGGTCTGACCCCGCCGCGCTTTCCGCTGACGCTTTATCCGCATGAACTTTCCGGCGGACAGCGGCAGCGGGTGGCGATTGCACTGGCCATAGCTCAGCGCCCCGAATGGCTTATCGCGGATGAGCCGACGACGGCGCTCGACGTGACCACGCAGGCGCAGATCCTTGATCTGCTGCGCGATCTGGTCCGGTCCGAGGGCATGGGGCTTTTGCTGATCACCCATGACCTTGCCGTGGTCGCGGGCATGGCCGACCGGGTGGCGGTGATGCAGGCCGGGCGGATCGTCGAGGAAGGCCCGACCGAAGCGCTTTTCCGCGCCCAGTCCCACCCCTATACGCGCCAGCTTTTCGCCGCCTCGCGCCACCGGCCCGAGCAGGTCGAAAATCCCGCCGACGACACCCCCATCCTGCGGGTCCGGGATGCGGTGCGGGAATACACTCTGCCCCGGCCCGGCCTGTTTCAGCCCCATGCGCTGCTGCGTGCCGTGAACGGGGTCAGCTTCGATCTGAACGACGGCGAAAGCTTGGGGCTGGTGGGCGAATCCGGCTGCGGGAAATCGACGCTGGCCCGTGCCATTCTGGGCCTCGACCCGCTGCAGGGCGGCGAGATTCAGCTTGACGGCGAAAAGGTGACGGCCGGGCGGTCGATGCCCGCGTCGATGCGGGCCAAGGTGCAGGTCGTGTTTCAGGACCCTTACGGCAGCTTTGATCCCCGCCACCGCGTCGCCAGGCTGATCGCCGAGCCCTTCCATCTGACCGGCCGCCCCAAAGACTGGCGGGACCGGGTGGACCGCGCGCTGGAAGAGGTCGGGCTGCACCCGGCCGATGGTGACCGCTTCATCCACGAATTTTCGGGCGGCCAGCGCCAGCGCATCGCCATCGCCCGCGCGCTGATCATCCGCCCCCGGCTGATCGTTCTGGACGAGGCGGTCAGTGCATTGGACGTGCGGGTCCGCGCCCAGGTGCTGGACCTGCTGGCGCGGCTGCGGCGCGAACACGGGCTGGCCTATCTGTTCATCACCCATGACCTGAGCGTGGTCCGCGCCATCACCGATCGCGTGCTGGTCATGGAAAAGGGCCATGTGGTCGAGGACGGCCCGACCGAGCGCGTGGTGACCGCGCCCGAACATCCCTATACCCGGCGGCTCATCGCCGCCGCCCCCGAAATTCCGGCCGAATGGAGCCCCTCATGAAGGACCTATGGTTCGATCCCGCGCAATATCTGATCGGCGGCCATTGGATCGACGCGCGCGACAGGCTGGCCGTCGACGACCCTTCGAGCGGTGCGACGATCGCCGAGATCGGGCGGGGCACCGCCGCCGATGTCGATGCGGCGGTCGCGGCGGCCGCTGCCGCGCGGAACGGCGAATGGGGTCGGCTGCCTGCCGTGGACCGCGGCCGCATCCTGACCCGTATCGGCCAGCTTGTCCGCGACAGGGCCGAGGTTCTGGCGCGGCTGGAAAGCATGGATGTCGGCAAGCCCCTGACGCAGGCGCGGGCCGATGCGCTGGCGCTGGCCCGCTATATGGAGTTTTACGGCGGCGCCGCCGACAAGATCATGGGCGAGACGATCCCCTATCAGGACGGCTATACCGTCTGGACGCTGCGCGAACCGCATGGGGTGACCGGCCATATCGTACCGTGGAACTATCCGATGCAGATCATCGGGCGCAGTGTCGGGGCGGCGCTGGCGATGGGCAATGCCTGTGTGCTGAAACCGGCCGAGGAAGCCAGCCTGACGGCGCTGGCCTTTGGCCGCATCGCCGCCGAGGCCGGATTGCCGGCCGGTGCGCTGAACATCGTCACCGGGCTGGGGGAAGAGGCGGGCGCAGCACTTGCCGCGCATCCCGGCGTGCATCACCTGTCCTTTACCGGCTCGGTCGCGGTCGGTCAGGCGATCCAGTCCGCCGCAGCGCGCAACGTGGTGCCCGTCACGCTGGAACTTGGCGGCAAGTCGCCGCAACTGGTGTTCGCCGACGCCGATCTGGATCGGGCACTGCCGTTTCTGGTCAACGCGGGCATTCAGAATGCGGGCCAGACCTGTTCCGCCGCCAGCCGGATCCTGGTGCAGCGCATCCGCCATGACGAGGTGTTGGAGCGTATGGCCGCGGTCTATGCCCGGTTGCGCGTCGGCCCGGCGCTTGACGATCTGGCGGTCGGGCCGCTGATCTCGGCCCGACAGAAACAGATCGTCGAAGGTTTTCTGGCCCGGGGCGGGGATCTGGAGGTCGCGGCGAAGGGGCAAATCGTCACACATGCGCCGCCCGGCGGCCACTATCTCGCGCCCCGTCTGCTGGCGCGCGCGGCCCCGGATCATCCCCTCGCGCAAGAGGAAATCTTTGGCCCGGTGCAGGTGGTCATTCCCTTCGACGACGACGATCACGCAATTGCTATCGCCAATGGCACCGATTACGGGCTGGTCGCCGCCTGCTGGACGGAAAACGGCAGCCGTGCGCTGCGCATGTCGCGGGCTTTGCGGGCGGGGCAGGTTTTCCTTAACAATTACGGGGCGGCGGGCGGGGTCGAACTGCCCTTCGGCGGGGTCGGGAAATCCGGCCATGGTCGCGAAAAGGGGTTTGAGGCGCTTTACGGCTTCTCGGTCCTCAAGACGGTGGCGGCGCATCACGGTTAACCTTTCTTGCAACGAGGTCATGCACTTCCCATCTGTCAACCGCAGCGCATGACAAGCATGAGGAAGAAATAAGATGCAATGTCCGGTTGATGGCGAAACCTTGGTTATGGCCGACCGCAGCGGGGTGGAGATTGATTATTGCCCAAAATGTCGCGGTGTCTGGCTTGACCGGGGCGAACTCGACAAGATCATCGAACGCACCGGCCCGGCCGAGGCCGCAGCCGCGCCGGTGGTGATGCAGCCCCCGGGGCAACCGCAGATGCCGCAACAACAGCCGGCGCCGCAGCAACCCGCACCGGCACCGCGCCAGGAGTTCCGCGAGGACCGCGGCCGCCGCGATGACGACCGGGACTATCGTCGCGACGATTACCGGGACGATTATCGGGACGACCGGGACTATCGCCGCCGCGACGATGATGATGACCATCATTACCGGCGCAAACGTCACGGCAAACGCCGCGAATCCTTCCTGTCGGACCTGTTCGACTTCTGATCCACCGGGTTGCTCTTGCCCGCGAATCTGACAGACTTCCCGCAAAGGGGAGGTCGGGATGAGGTTGCAGGGCAAGACCGCGATCGTGACGGGCGCGGGTTCCGGCTTTGGCGCCGGGATCGCGCGGAAATTCGCGGCCGAAGGGGCCCGCGTCATGGTGGCCGACATAAATGCCGCGGCGGCGGAAAGCGTCGCCGCCGAGCTGGGCGGGATCGCCCAGACGGTCGATGTCGCATCCGCCGACAGCGTAAGCGCGATGGCCAAGGCCGCGATGGCGGCTTTTGGCACGCCGGACATACTGGTCAACAACGCCGGCATCACGCATCTGCCGCAACCGCTGGAAGATGTGGACGAGGCGGCGTTCGACCGGGTTCTGGCGGTCAACGCGAAATCGGTCTATCTGACCGCCCGCGCCTTGGTGCCCGAAATGAAACGCGCCGGGCGCGGCAGTATCATCAACGTCGCCTCGACCGCCGGCATCTCGCCGCGGCCCCGGCTAAGCTGGTACAACGCCTCCAAAGGCTGGATGATCACCGCGACCCGCGCCATGGCCGTCGAACTGGCGCCTTTCGGGGTGCGGGTGAATGCGCTGGCCCCGGTGGCGGGCGAGACGCCGCTTTTATCCAGTTTCATGGGCGAGGATACGCCCGAGATGCGGGCCAAGTTTCTGGCCACGATCCCGATCGGCCGCTTCTCGCAGCCCGAGGACATGGGCAACGCGGCGTGTTTTCTGGCCTCCGACGAGGCGTCGATGCTGACCGGCGTGGTGCTGAACGTGGACGGCGGGCGCTGCATCTGATGGCGTAAGCCGGGGCGCTGCCCCGGACCCCGGGATATTTTGGCAAGGAAGAATGCGGGAGAGATCGGGATGCGCCAGGGGCCGAGAAACCTGATTACCGACGTGGCCGGGCTGCGGGTCGGTAACGCCGATGACGCCGGGCTGCGATCGGGCGTCACGGTTCTGGTCGGCGATCTGCCGATGGCCTGCGGGGTGCAGGTGATGGGCGGCGCGCCCGGCACGCGCGAGACGGATCTGCTGGCGCCCGACCGGATCGTTCAGGCGGTCGATGCGCTGTTTCTGTCGGGTGGCTCGGCCTTTGGTCTCGATGCCGGCACCGGCGTAATGGCCGGGCTTCGGGCGCAGGGGCGCGGTTTCGCGGTCGGCGATGCGCGGGTTCCCATCGTGCCGGGCGCGATCCTGTTCGATCTGCTGAACGGCGGTCGCAAGGACTGGGCCGACAGCCCCTATCCCGATCTGGGGCGGCAGGCGCTGGAGAGCGCCGGCCCCGATTTCGCGATCGGCACCGCCGGCGCAGGCTATGGCGCGATGACCGCCAACTGGAAAGGTGGCCTCGGGTCGGCATCTGCGGTGCTGGACAGCGGGGTCACGGTCGGGGCGCTGGTCGCGGTCAATGCGCTCGGGTCGGTGACCGTGGACGACGGCCCTTGGTTCTGGGCCGCGCCGTGGGAGATAGAGGGTGAGTTCGGTGGTCTGGGCCTGCCGGGCGCGTTTCCCGCCGGCACCGAGCCCGCCCCGGGCAAGCGTCAGGGCGAGGCGACGACGATCGCCATCGTGGCGACGGATGCGGCGATGGACAAGGCGGCGCTGACCCGCATGGCGACGGTCGCGCATGACGGAATGGCCCGCGCGATCGTTCCCAGCCATACACCTTTTGACGGCGATCTTGTCTTTGCGGTTTCCACCGGGATCGTCACGGGCGACACCGATCCCTTCGCGTTGGGGCACGCCGCCGCCTGCTGCCTGGCGCGGGCCATCGCGCGGGCGGTTTATCTGGCCGAACCGGGATCGGGCGCGGCACAACCCGCGTGGCGCAGCCGCTGGACATAAAGATACGGGCGGGACCAAAGCCCCGCCCGATCACCGCATGAGGGAAAATCAGCGATAGATGGTAACGGTCCTGCGGCCGTTCCGGTTCACCAAAACCAGCCATCCGGCGATCAACACATGTTTACAATTCGGGGGATACTATCGGTCGACCTGTCGATCATGCGGTCAGACGAACCCGTCTCACCGCCGAAGGTATCAGTGAGATCCGTCAAAACTTCCCATGAAAACGCGCCTGCGCCCTTGACAGAATCGGGATGGCGCTTAGACCTCGGGTCCGTGCGCGCTTTGACAAGCGGCCCCCTAAGTGATCAACTTCGCCATTCCCGGAATCGAAAGGGCCTTGTCATGGGCAAGATGGAAAAAACCACCAATCTCAAATCCTTGTTGAAGGACCCGACGCTGTTCGAAAGCCGCGCCTTTGTGGCTGGCGAGTGGGTTGACGCCAAGGACGGCAAGACCTTTCCGGTCGTGAACCCCGCGCGCGGGGACGTGATCGCCAATGTCGCCGACCTGTCGCGGGCCGAGGTGAAAAAAGCCATCGAAGCCGCCGCCGAAGCGATGAAGGACTGGGCCGCGCGCACCGCCAAGGAGCGCGCGCAGGTGATGCGGAAATGGTTCGACCTGATGATCGAGAACCAGAACGATCTGGGCATCATCCTGACCGCCGAGATGGGCAAGCCGCTGGCTGAAGCGAAGGGCGAGGTCGCCTATGGCGCCAGCTTCATCGAATGGTTCGGCGAAGAAGCCAAGCGCATCTATGGCGAAACCATTCCCGGCCATCAGCGCGACAAGCGCCTGACCGTTCTGAAACAGCCGATCGGCGTCGTCGGCTCGATCACGCCGTGGAACTTTCCGAACGCGATGATCACCCGCAAATGCGGGCCGGCGCTGGCCGCGGGCTGCGGCTTTGTCGCCCGTCCGGCGGCCGAAACGCCGCTTTCGGCGCTGGCGCTGGCGGTTCTGGGCGAACGCGCCGGGCTGCCCAAGGGCATCCTTTCGGTCGTGACCTCGTCGCGTGCAAGCGAGGTCGGCAAGGAATTCTGCGAAAACCCGCTGATCCGCAAACTGACCTTTACCGGCTCGACCGAGGTGGGCCGGATCCTGCTGCGTCAGGCCGCCGATCAGGTGCTGAAATGTTCCATGGAACTGGGCGGAAACGCCCCGTTCATCGTGTTCGACGACGCCGATCTGGATGCGGCGGTCGAGGGCGCGATGGCATCGAAATTCCGCAATAACGGCCAGACCTGCGTCTGCGCCAACCGGATCTATGTACAGGCGGGCGTTTACGACGAATTCGCGAAGCGGCTTGCCAAGGCGGTGGACAAGCTGACGGTGGGCGACGGGTTGGCGGACGGGGTCACCACCGGGCCGCTGATCAACGAAGATGCGGTCGAAAAGGTCGAAGAGCATATCAAGGACGTCCTTGACGGCGGCGGCAAGATCGTCACCGGCGGCAAGCGCAAGGACGGGCTGTTCTTTGAACCGACCGTGGTGACCGGCGTGACCGACGACATGAAGGTTTCGACCGAGGAAACCTTTGGCCCGCTGGCGCCGCTGTTCCGGTTTGAAACCGAGGAAGAGGTCATCGCCAAGGCCAATGACACGATCTTTGGTCTTGCCAGCTATTTCTATGCCCGCGAGATCGGTCGCGTGACCCGGGTGCAGGAGGCATTGGAATACGGGATCGTCGGCGTGAACACCGGCATCATCTCGACCGAGGTCGCGCCGTTCGGCGGCGTCAAGCAATCCGGTCTTGGCCGCGAGGGCAGCCATTACGGCATCGACGATTATCTGGAACTGAAATACGTCTGCCTGTCGATCTGACCCGCCGAACACGCGGTATCGCCGGCTTGGCAACGGAAATATGGCAATGAAAAAGGCCGGTCATCGCGACCGGCCTTTTTCATGATACGGCTGTGCTTGCGGCGCTCAGCGGCGGCGGTTGTTGCCGTCGTGATCGTCATCATCGTCGTCGTCATCCGCCTCCGGCAGTTTGCGGAACAGATCCTCGGCGCTGACTTCACGCTCGGGCTGCTCATCCTCGTCGCGCGACAGGCTGAAATTCTCCAGCCCTGCGATGGAGGGCGGCAGGCGCGGTTCGGCCGGCATCGACAGCGAGGTCTGCGTCGACACCAGTTTGCGCCGTTCGTCATCGGTCATGACCTGGCCTTCGGCGGCTTTCTTCTTGGCAGCCTTCTGCACCTCGGCATCAAGCTCGGACTGCTTGGCAAGGCCAAGCGCGACCGGGTCGATGGGGGTGATGTTCTGGATGTTCCAATGGCTGCGGTCGCGGATCGAGGCGATGGTCGGCTTGGTCGTGCCCACCAGCTTGGCGATCTGGCTGTCGGCCAGCTCGGGGTGGAACTTGACCAGCCAGTAGATCGCGGCGGGACGGTCCTGCCGCTTGGACAGCGGCGTATAGCGAGGGCCGCGACGCTTTTCCTCGCCGCTGGCGGCGGGGTTGTGCTTCAGCTTCAGCACATAGGTCGGGTCGGCCTGACCCTTCTCGATCTCGATCTCATCAAGCTGGTTCGAGGCGATCGGGTCAAAACCCTTGACGCCCACGGCCACGTCACCATCGGCGATCCCCTGCACCTCCAGCTCGTGCAGGCCGCAGAAATCGGCGATCTGCTTGAAGCTTAGCGTGGTGTTGTCCACCAGCCAGACGGCAGTGGCCTTGGCCATCAGCGGCTTGTTCATCTGCATCTCCTTTTCGGTTTCCTTTATGACACGGGGCAACGGGCCGGGAAAACGGCTTTTCGGCTGGCGCCATTCCGCGTCTTCTGGGAATTGGCGGTTGATATAGCGGCTTGAAGGGCGCTGGAAAAGGGGATTCGCACATTTGCACCGCCGACCGGCGCAGGATAGGTTTCGCGGGATTGATGGGGAAGCGCCGATGAAATTCCGATTTGCCGCCATCCTTGCCGCAATCGCGCCGTTGTGGGCGCCTTCGGCGTGGGGCGCGGACGTGGCGGGCCGGTTCGATTATTACGTCCTGTCGCTGTCGTGGTCGCCAAGCTGGTGCGCGACAGCCGGCGACGCGCGCGATGCCGCGCAATGCGACAGGGGACGCAAGGTCGATTTCGTGGTTCACGGGCTCTGGCCGCAATACGAACGCGGCTGGCCCGAGAATTGCGCCACCGCCGAGCGTGATCCGTCGCGCCGCGAAAGTCAGGCCATGACCGATGTCATGGGATCGGGTGGGCTGGCGTGGTATCAATGGCAAAAGCACGGCAGGTGCAGCGGGCTTTCGGCGCGTCGGTATTACGAAACCATCCGTGACGCCGCCGGCCTGATCGCGGTCCCAAGGGTGTTTGATGGGTTGAACCGCGATGTCGCGGTGCCCCCCGCCGTTATCGAGGACGCATTCATCGAAGCGAACCCGGACCTGACGCGGGATTCCATCACCGTCATGTGCGACGGCGAACGGCTGCAAGAGGTTCGCATCTGCCTGACGCGCGGACTGAAACCCCGCGACTGCGCGCCGGACAGCCGCCGCGATTGCCCGCGCAAATCGGTGTTGATGGAGGCCGTGCGCTGAATCAGCCGCGACCCGGCCGCGATCTGCCGCCGGCGCGCGGGTGAATGCGCCGCGCCAAAAGCGCCATCGCCGCCATACCCAGCGCCGTCACCAGAAACACGACCGGAATCGAGCCGGTCAGCACCAGCACGATAAACGCCACACCCGGCGTCAGAATGTTCGACACGTCGCGGAACGAGGTGAAAATCGCGCTCATCTCGGTCCGCTCGGCCGGGCGCACCGAAATCAGAAACGGCAATGAGCCGAAAGCGTCCAGACCGACCAGAAAGATCGAGGCCATCAGAACGCCCGCCACCGCCGCAAGCGGCCACCACGCGCCAAGGACCGCGATCAGGAAACAGACCGACGCGCCGGTAAAGGCAAGCCGGACGGCGGTGCGCAGCGACACGCGCTGTTGCCATTTGATCATCGTCGGCGCCAGAAATAAAAGCAGCGATGACGCCGCGAAAGCCAGACCGCCGATCTGGTCGCCAAGACCCGCCTCGACGCAGAAGATCGGCAGATAGACCACGAACACCCCCCAGCCGGAAGACCGGAAAACCGCGAACAGCCACCCAGCGACAAGCCTTGGCTGCCGCACGAACCGGCCCAGATAGGCCAGCGGGTTGGGCGCCTGCCGTCTGGCCCGCGAGATCGCCTTGCCGTTGCCCATGCGCAGGTGCCAGAACAGCGCCAGCATCAGGACCGAGGTGCAGGCGGCGATCATGAACGGGAGTTGCGGCCAGTATTTCCACAAGATCACCGACACCGCGGGTCCGATAGCCCATGGCAGCGCCGAATAGAACATGCGCAGGCTTTCCGACCGGCCCAGATCGACCCGCGAGATGTAATCCATCAGATAGGCGTTGATGCAGATCTGATTGGTCACCACCCCGAAGCTCATCGCCAGAAGCGCCAAAGGCGTCAGCCATGGACCGCCGGCGACGGCCAGCGCCATCGCCAGCAGATACAAGCCCGCCGCGATCGTATAAAGCCAGCGGCGCGGGATGATCCGGCCCAGTACCGGCACCGTCAGGCCAAAGCAAAGCGAGCCGATGCCGATCAGGAAATAGGCCCAACTGACCAGTTCCTTGCTGCCAAGCTGGCTGTACATCTCCAGCGGCCAGATCGCGACCAGCATGCCGCGCACGCTGGCCTCCAACCCGCCCAGACGCGCGAAATCGCGAAATCCCGGCGACGGCCGGTGCAAAACGGGCTGTATCAGGACCGAGGCTGAGCGATCAGGCATATCGCCGCTTTATCCCGCCTTTTCGGCAGTGTCAGCGGGGATTCGCATCGTTTCGGCGGGAAAAATTCAGCTTTTGCAAAGCCGCATCGGGCAGGCACGGATCAGGCGCATTTCAGCCGCCCCGGACCTTCAGGACGATCTTGCCGATGTGGTCGCCCGCCTCCATCCGGCGATGCGCGTTGGCGGCATCGGCAAGGTCGAACTCGCTGTCCATCTGGACCTTGACCTTGCCCGCCTCGATCATCGGCAGGACGTTGGCGGCAAGCTCGTCCGCGATGCGCGCCTTGGCCAGATCGCTTTGCGGCCGCAGCGTGGCGCCGGTGATGGTCAGCCGCCGCGTCATCACTTGCGCAAAGTTCAGATCGGCCTTGGCCCCGCCCAGAAAGGCAATGAAAACCAGCCGGCCATCATCCGCCAGTGCCTTGATATTGCGCGGAATATAACTGCCGCCGACCATGTCGAGGATCAGGTTCGCACCGCCATCGTCAAGCAGACGCTTCACGAAATCCTCGTCGCGATAGTTGATCGCGATACCGCCAAGGTCGCGGATCGCCTGACATTTCGCCTCGGTTCCCGCCGTCGCATAGACCCGCGCGCCCAGCGCCCTGCCGATCTGAATGGCCATGATCCCGATCCCCGAGGATCCGCCGTGGACCAGAAACCGCTCACCCGCCTGCAGGCCGCCGCGCATGACCACGGTCGACCAGACGGTGAATGCGGTTTCGGGCAGGCTCGCGGCCTCGCGCATCGGCATGCCTTCGGGAATGGGCAAGGCGTGGCGATTGTGGGTGACCGCATATTCGGCGTAACCGCCACCCGGCAAAAGCGCCATCACCTTGTCGCCCACGCGCAGCCGGTTCACCCCCGAGCCGACCTGCACGACTTCGCCCGCGGCCTCCAGCCCCGGCAGGTCCGAGGCACCCGGCGGCGGCGCATATGCGCCCATGCGCTGCAACACATCGGGGCGGTTGACGCCGGCATAGTCGATGCGAATCAGGACCTGCCCCTGCCCGGGCACCGGCACCGGCCGCTTGGTCAGCTTCAGCGCCTCGGGTCCGCCGGGGGCGGAAATCTCGACGGCGTTCATCATGTCGGGGATCTGCATCAGCGAACCTTTCCTGGCAGGTCAGAAGGTTTCGGCGCCCGGATCCAGCCGGTGGCGATATCGGTCATCGCCGCCATGCCGGGCAGCTTTCGCAGCCGCGCCTTCAGCCCCTCGAACCCCATCACATTGTCGATGCGCCGGTCCAGAAATTCCCATGTCTCGACCTGATCGGGACTGTCGTCGCCCAGCCAGAACAGCACCGTCGCGCCGATGACCGCCGATAATGTGGCGCGTTTGGAATACCAGTTCACGTCCTGCGAGGCATCGCCAAGCCCGTTCCAGATCGTATCGGCGGTTTCCCACATCAGCCGCGCGCCCAGCCCGGCATTGACCGGCAGCGCCAGCGTCGCGGCACCGGCGCGCACGATCTCGCGGTCGGAATGTGCGATGCGCTGGCGCACCGCCGCCGTGATGCGGTCGCGGAACCGGCCCTGCTTTTCCTGCCCCGCCAGCCATTCGGCAAGTTCCCGATCGCCCCGGCGGTGATAGCCGGCGGCAAGATCGGCCCCGCCGCGCGGAAACAGGACCGGGATCAATTCTGGCGCGATGCCTTCGTCACGCGCCCCCGCCGCCAGCGCGCGGTCGTTCATCCCATCGAAGGGAACATGGTCCAGCGCCGCCCGCAAAAGCCGCGCCTGATCGGTATTTTCCAAGGCCGAACCCCTTTTTGCACAGTAGACAGGCGCCGCCCCGCCTGTTATTGGGGCCCGTCCTGCAATCTTTGCAACTTTAACCTAGGAAGGTGGTGACAACCACATGCAGGTAAGCGTTCGCGACAACAACGTCGAACAGGCACTTCGCGCCCTGAAGAAAAAACTTCAGCGCGAGGGGGTTTTCCGCGAAATGAAGCTCAAGCAGCATTTCGAGAAACCTTCGGTCAAGAAGGCCCGTGAAAAGGCCGAGGCCGTCCGCCGCGCCCGCAAGCTGGCCCGTAAAAAGGCACAGCGCGAAGGCGCGCTGTAAGACAGCGCAATCAGCGGAAATTGAAAGCCGTCTTTGGCAACGCCAGAGACGGCTTTCTTTTTCGGCGCCGTGGGATGTTGGCGCCGGACTTCAGATCGGAAGCGCCGTGGTCCCGAACACGGTGCGCAGCGCAAAGCTGGAATGCATCTGCGCCACCCCCGGCAGTTTCGCGAGGCTTTGGCGGTGAATGCGGGCGAAATCGTCCGTATCCTCGGCGATGACCTTCAGCAGATAGTCGGCCGTCCCCGCCATCAGATGACACTCCATGACATTCGGCAGCGCGCTGACTGCGCGCTCGAACGCATCGAGCAATTCGTCGGCCTGCCCGGACAGGGTGATCTCGACGAATATGATCGAGGACCGGCCCAGCTTGCGCGCATCCAGAAGCGCGACATAGCCCCGGATCAGCCCGCTCTGCTCTAACCGCTGCACGCGCCGGTGGCAGGCACTGGCCGAAAGGTTCACCGCGGCGGCCAGGTCGGCGTTGCTGATTCGGCCGTCCCTTTGCAGAAGTTGTAATATTCGGCGGTCTGTTGCGTCTATTTGCTCCATTATCGAAGAATATTCGATGAGCTGCCATTAGTCATCACAGATCTTGCGTAGAATGATGGCGAGACAGAAAAATGAGCAGGAAATTGCGCTTTCTTTCGGGCAAAATGGCGCAAAGGCTATTGGAGGATCGCCATGAAGATCGGTTGCCCGACAGAAATCAAACCGCAGGAATATCGCGTCGGCGTCACCCCCGCCGCCGCCGCGGAAGCCGTGCATCACGGTCACGAGGTGACGGTGCAGACAGGCGCCGGGCTCGGCTCGGGGTTCACCGATCAGGATTATCTTGCCGCCGGCGCCAAGATCGCGCCGGACGCGAAAACGGTGTTCGACTGGGCCGAGATGATCGTGAAGGTCAAGGAACCGCAGGCGGCCGAGCGTGCGATGCTGCGCGATGGCCAGATCCTGTTCACCTATCTGCATCTGGCCCCCGATCCCGATCAGACCCGCGATCTGCTGAACTCGGGTGTCACCGCCATCGCCTATGAGACGGTGACCGACCGGAACGGCGGTCTGCCGCTTCTGGCGCCGATGTCCGAGGTTGCGGGCAAGCTGGCCCCGCAGGTGGGCGCCTGGACGCTGCAAAAGGCCAATGGCGGGCGCGGTGTGCTTCTGGGCGGTGTCCCGGGTGTTCTGCCGGCCAATGTCACCGTGATCGGCGGCGGCGTGGTCGGCACCCATGCGGCGCGGGTGGCGGCGGGCATGGGCGCGAATGTGACCGTGCTGGACCGCTCGCTGAACCGGCTGCGCTATCTGGACGACGTCTATGGGAATGTTTTCCGCACCGGCTTTGCCAGTGCCGCGCTGACGGCCGATCTGGTTGCGCAGTCCGACATGGTGATCGGCGCGGTGCTGATCCCCGGCGCCGCCGCGCCAAAGCTGATCCGGCGCGATCAGCTTTCCGGCATGCGGCCCGGCGCGGCGCTGGTCGATGTGGCGATTGATCAGGGCGGCTGCTTTGAGACCTCGCGCCCGACCACCCATCAGGATCCGATCTATGAGGTTGACGGCATCATGCATTACTGCGTGGCGAATATGCCCGGCGCGGTTGCCCGCACCTCGACCATCGCGCTTGGCAACGCCACGCTGCCCTTCATGCTGGCGCTGGCGGACAAGGGCTGGAAGCAGGCAATCATCGACGATCCGTATCTGCGCGCCGGGCTGTCGACCCATCTGGGCAAGCTGACCTCATTGCCGGTGGGCGAGGCCCTGCGTCTGGATGCGATCACCCCGGATGAGCTTCTGGCCGCCTGACGAGCCAGCCGGGTGCCTCTGACGCTATAGAAACGAAAAACGGCGTGTCCTTCGTGGGCACGCCGTTCGTATTTGTTGCGGTAGATCGGAAGTGCCGATCAGGCCGAACGTGCCGCGAGCAGATCGCGGATCTGGATCAGCAGTTCTTCCTGGGTCGGCCCGACGGCGACCTCTTCGACGATGGTTTCCTTCGGCGGGATCGCGCGGTTCTTGATGTTGTTAACAGCCTTTACCAGCAGGAAAACCACAAACGCGATGATCAGGAAGTTGATGACGGCCGACAGGAATGCGCCATAGGCGAACACGTTCGCCCCTGCATCCCGCGCGGCTTGCAACCCGGCACCTTCGGGCGCGGTGCCTGACAGAACCACATACTTGCTGCTGAAATCGGTGCCCCCGGTGATGATACCGATGATCGGGTTGATGATGTCCCCGACCAGCGACGTCACGATCGCCGTGAACGCGGCACCGATGATGATACCAACGGCCATGTCCATGACATTGCCCTTGGCGATGAATTCCTTGAATTCGTTGATCATGTGTTTACCTCTGTCCCTGAGGAAGAAATTGCCTGTACTGAACTATTTACCACATCGCTGCGACAATTCCACGCAGAAGAACCCGCGCGCGAATCATTGACGTGACGAAACAGCAACAGGAGCCGTAAATGGGCAAACTAGACGCATTCCCGATCACCCGCCGCTGGCCGCCAAAGCGCGACGACGTGATCCAGCTTTATTCGCTGCCGACGCCGAACGGCGTCAAGGTGTCGATCATGCTGGAAGAGACGGGGCTGGACTTCGACGTCCACCGGATTGATATCGGCGAAGCCGCCGATCAGATGACGCCCGAATTCCTTTCGCTGAACCCCAACAACAAGATCCCCGCTATCATCGATCCCGATGGCCCGGACGGCAAGCCGATCGGACTTTGGGAATCGGGGGCGATCCTGATCTATCTGGCCGACAAGACCGGCAAATTGTTGCCGAAGTCTGGCGCCGAACGCTATCACACGCTGCAATGGCTGATGTTTCAGATGGGCGGCGTCGGACCGATGTTCGGTCAGGTCGGCTTCTTCCACAAATACAAGGGCAAAGAGATCGAGGATCCGCGCCCCCGCACCCGCTATTATAACGAATCGAACCGGCTTCTGGGGGTGATCGACCGCCAGCTTCAGGGGCGCGACTGGATCACCGGCACCTATTCTATCGCTGACATCGCCATCGCGCCCTGGGTTCGCAACCTGCGGACCGGTTATGAGGCGGCGAAGGAAACGCGGCTGGATGATTTTGCCAATATCGCGCGCTGGCTTGACGCCTTTACCGCCCGCCCGGCGGTCGAACGCGGACTGAACATCCCACCCCGGCAGGATTAGGCCGCGCCCGGGCGATACACCCTGCCCGCATAGCCGTGCGGGCAGGGCTATGCGGGCAGGGCGTCAGGCCCGCAGCTTGCCGCCGGTGGCCTTGGTGACCTTGTCGACGATTTTCGCCGCCACGGCGTCGATTTCGGCATCGGTCAACGTCTTGTCGCGCGGTTGCAGACGGACCGTGATCGCCACCGATTTCTGGTTATCGGCCATGCCGGTGAACTGATCGAACACCCGCACCGATTCAATCAGCGCCTTGTCGGCGCCCTGCGCGGCATTGACGATGGTCAGCGCCTCGACCCCCTGGCCGACGACGAAGGCAAAGTCACGCTCGACCGCCTGCAGATCGGACAGGTTCAGCGCCGGGCGCGTGGGCGTCCTGACCTTTGGCTGAGGGATCCGCGACAGATGGATGGTGAAGGCGACCGCCGGTCCCTTGACATCCATCGCCTTCAGAACCCGCGGATGCACCTCGCCGAAAGTGGCCAGCCGGTTCGGCCCCAGCGCGATATTGCCAGATCGGCCGGGATGCCACCATGGGTCCAGCTTGCGGTCGACCTGCACCCGTGCCGGGGCGCCGACGGTGCCGAGAATCGCCTCGGCATCAGCCTTGGCATCATAAAGATCGACCGGCCGGCGTGAGCCGAAGGTGTCGCGGGGGGCGGTCGCGCCCACCAGAAGCCCGGTCAGTTGCACGGCCTGATCGTCGGGCTCGCCCCCCGAAAAGACCGGGCCGACCTCGAACAACGCCAGATCGGCAAAGCCGCGCGCCTGATTGCGCGCCGCCGCCGCCAGCAGCCCGGGCAGCAGATCGGGGCGCATATGGGTCATCGCGCTGCTGATCGGGTTGTCGACCAGCACCGCATCGGTCCCGCCGCCGAAAAGCCGCGCCGCCTGACCGTCGATGAAACTGTAGGTCACGCATTCGTTGTACCCAAGCGCCGCCGCCATGCGCCGGGCCGCGCGTTCGCGCATCTGCGCAGGCGTGGCGACCGGGGCCGGCACGCCCGGTTTGGGCCGGGGCAAAGGTTTGCCGTTCAGCTTCGTCAGGCTGGCGATGCGGGCCACTTCCTCGATCAGGTCGACCTCGCCCTGCACATCGGGGCGCCACGACGGCGGGGTCGCCATATCGCCACCAAGCACGAAGCCAAGGCTTTCCAACGATTTGCGCTGATCGGCCTCGGATATGTCCATGCCGACCAGCCGGGCGGTGCGCGCGGCATCCAGCCGATAGGCGCGACGGGTGTCGGGCACGGCACCAGCCACCACCATTTCGGACGGCTCGCCCCCGCACAGATCAAGGATCAGTTGCGTGGCCAGATCCAGCCCGGGAATGGTGAATGCCGGGTCGATGCCGCGTTCAAAGCGATAGCGCGCATCGCTGTTGATGCGCAGCCGCCGGCCGTTCGCGGCAACCGTGATCGGGTCCCAATAGGCGCTTTCAAGAAACACGTCCGTGGTCTCGTCACTGACGCCCGAGGCGGCGCCGCCCATGATCCCGGCGATGCTCTCCGGTCCCCGATCGTCAGCGATGATCATCATGCCTTCGGGCAGCGGGTATTCACGCTCATCCAGCGCCTCGATGGTTTCGCCGGCTTGCGCGGGGCGCACATGCAGATCGCCATGCACCTTCGCGGCGTCGAACACATGCAGCGGCCGGTTCAGGTCATAGGTGAACAGGTTGGTGATATCGACCAGCGCCGAGATCGGCCGCAGCCCGATCGCCTTCAGCCGTTTTTGCAGCCATTCGGGCGACGGACCGTTCCTGACCCCGCGGATCAGCCGGCCGGCGAAGACCGGGTTCTGATCGGCAAGCGCGGGGTCGATGATCACCTTGATCGGGCTTGGAAAGCCGCCCTTTATTTCCGCCGCTTTCAGCGGCCGCAGGGTGCCAAGCCCGCGCGCGGCCAGATCGCGCGCAATTCCCCGAACCCCCAGCGCGTCGGGACGGTTGGGGGTCACCTTGATATGGATCATCGGGTCGATCCTGTCGGGCGCGTTGGCGGCCAGCCAGTCGGTGAACTTCTGCCCGACCTCGCCCGAGGGAAGCTCGATGATCCCGTTATGCTCGTCCGAAAGCTCCAGCTCGCGCTCGGAGGCCATCATGCCGTGGCTTTCGATGCCGCGGATCTTGCCGACGCCCAGCGTGGTGTCGATGCCCGGCACGTAATCGCCGGGCTTGGCCAGAACGCCGATGATGCCCGCGCGCGCATTCGGCGCGCCGCAAACGATCTGCTTTTCACCCTCATCGGTTTCGACCCGCAGCACCCGCAGCCGATCCGCGTCGGGGTGTTGCTCGGCATGGGTGACGCGGGCCAGCGTAAAGCCCCTTAGCTTTTCCGCCGGGTCGGTCACCTCCTCGACCTCAAGGCCAAGGTCGGTCAGCGTCTCGGCGATCTCGGCGACCGTGGCGGTCGTATCAAGATGATCCTTGAGCCATGAAAGGGTAAATTTCATCTGCGGGCATCCTTTTGGTCGGCCACGTGATTACCGGGCGTGGCCGGGCGCGTCCAGTGCCCGCTGACGGAAGTTCACTTTTCCGCAGGCGGATCGGACAGCCGGGCGCCAAATCCGATGCGGTACGGCGCATCTTCGGTCGCCGGGGGCACCGCGATCAGAAGAAAGTTCAACTGCGAGACGTGCTGCACCACCGCGACCTGCTTTTCGCCGTCGAGAAGGCCATAGAATTCGATGATATTGGGATTGCGAAAGCCCATGCCACGGACGTGAAGCGCCTTTTCACCGCCGAAATTCGCCAGTTGGATGCCAAGCTCGTAATTTTCCGGCAGCTTCTCCTGAAACTCCTTCACGCGCCCTAGAAGATGGTTAAAGACCTGCTCGGCGGCGTGCAACGTGGCCTGATCCGCCGCGCCATCGGTCGGCCAAAGATCGGCGGCGATGGCAGGCAGGGGGATCATCACCGGTTCGGGTTTCGACGGCGGCTGAACCGGAACGGGGGCTTCGCGCGGCGCCTTGGGGGTGGCCGTCTTGCCGACCGATGCGGCCTTTCCCTTCCCCGGCTTTTCGTTAACGGGCTTTTCGTTAACGGGCTTTTCCTTCACCGGCTTTGCGGCAGCGGGTTTCGGCGCGCTTTCGCTTTTCATCTTGGGGTTTTTGGTCATGGGTCTGTCTGGTTCCCGATGGCTGCCGGGTCACAGTGGCACAGCGAGCGGACCGGGCACAATAAGCCGCCCCGTTTACGATTTCGGACCGGACCCGGGAAACGGACGCCCCATCGCCAGCAACCACGGCAGCGCCTTTTCGCGCAGCACCTGCATCGGCTCGTCGAGTTCCGCGGGGTTTTCGATCAGCACCTGATAGGTCATCCGCCCCGGTTCGGTCGCCGGATAGCCCGAGGGGTAGAACCAGCCCAACCGCTGCGCGACCGGGCGCCGCCCGGTACCGATGGCAAGACGCGGTGTCGCGGCAAGGTTGACCCACGCATCATGCCCCAACCGGCTGCGTTGCAATTCGATCGACAGATTGAACCACCAGCCGCGACGCTTCCACAGATTGCCCTTGCGGGTGAATCCGGCGGGGGCGAGGATCGCCTCGATCCGGTCGCCGATAAGCCGCACGATGCGGTCGCGCTTTTGGGGGAAATCCGGGTCCTCCGCCGCGCGGAGTAGCTGGGCGGCGCGCGTCTCGGCCAGTTTCCGCAATTCCTCGGGCAGCGCTCCGGTCATCGAAAGAACCAATCCTGCGGCGATACGATGAGCGAGGATACCGGGGATGCGCCTACAGGCAAAGCGCAGCCTGCTGCCGTTGCGACTCCGGCAATGCATGCGCGCGTTATGGCGCCGAAACCCGCCTGGGCTTGGTGATCAGCGGCTTTGATGAAGCCCACCCCCGTGGGTTGGCGCGCACAGCAGCTCGCGTCAAGGTGTTGGCTGCATCGCGGTCCCGTGGTCGTGTGGTGAAAGCGCACGCCATGCCGTGGCGCGCCGGGCAAGCCGTTTAACGGCTCAGCCCACCGCTTACGCTCGGCACATCGCCCGCCGCGAAACCATAGTGCCGCAGCCAGCGCAGGTCGCTTTCAAAGAACGCCCGCAGGTCGGGGATGCCGTATTTCAGCATCGCGATACGGTCGATTCCCATGCCGAAGGCGAAGCCCTGCCATTGCTCGGGGTCGATGCCGCCCGCTTTCAGCACCTTGGGGTGGACCATGCCGGAGCCGAGGATTTCCAGCCACGAATTGCCCTCGCCGATCTTCAGGGTTCCCCCCTCCCACGAACAACGGATGTCGACTTCGGCAGACGGCTCGGTGAAGGGAAAATGACTGGCGCGGAAACGCAGCTCGACCGAGGGCACTTCGAAGAACGCGCGGCAGAATTCCTCAAGCGTCCATTTCAGTTGCGCCATCGAAATGTTGCGGTCGATGGCCAGCCCCTCGACCTGATGGAACATCGGCGTGTGGGTCTGGTCCATATCCATCCGGTAAACCCGGCCGGGCGCGATCACCCGGATCGGCGCGCCCGTCGCCTGCATGGCGCGGATCTGAACCGGGCTCGTGTGGGTGCGCAGAACATGCGGCGGACGGTCGTCGCCCGGATCGCGATGCATGAAGAACGTGTCGTGTTCCTGCCGCGCCGGATGCTCGGGCGGGATGTTCAGCGCGTCGAAATTGTACCAGTCGCTTTCGATCTGCGGGCCTTCCGCCACCGCGAAACCCATATCGGCGAAAATCGCGGTCACTTCCTCGGTCACCTGACTGACCGGGTGGATCGTGCCGCGCGGACGTGGGCGGCCGGGCAGGGTGACATCCAGCCATTCCGATTTCAGCCGCTGATCCAGCGCCGCATTCTCCAACCCTTCGCGGCGGGCGCGCAGGGCGGCGTCGACCTCATCGCGCAAGCGGTTCAGCGCGGCGCCGCGAGTCTGCCGTTCCTCCGGGGTCATGCGCCCCAGTTCCTTCATCAATCCGCTGATCTCGCCCTTCTTGCCCAAGGCGGACAAGCGCACCTGTTCCAGCGCGGTTTCGTCGCCGGCGGCGGCGATGCGGTCCAGATAGGTCGAGCGCAGGGTATCAACTTCGGTCATGGCGGCTTTCCTGAAAGACGCGCGCGGCTTAGCACGCAGCGGCGGCGCGGAAAAGACTTGCCGCGCCGGGTTTTGAGCGGAAACGTTTATCGCCCCGGCGTCGCCCGCCGGTTGGCTCAGTCCGCCGGGCCCAGCAATTCCTGCACCCGGTCGGCGGGGCGGCACAGGCGGGTGCCGCGGGGCGCGCAGACAAAGGGCCGCTCGACCAATATCGGATCGGCGACCATGGCCGCCAGTATGGTTTCATCATCGGCGCTGGTCAGCCCCAGTTCCTCAGCCGTGGTCCCGCGTGTGCGCAGCCCTTCGCGCACGGTCAGTCCGGCGGCGGCGAACAGCCCCAGAAGCTGGCCGCGCGTCCAGCCGTCCTTCTTATAGTCGATGACAAAGGGCTTCGCGCCCGAGGCACGGATCATCTCCAAAACGTTGCGAGAGGTGCTGCAGGACGGGTTGTGATAGATCACGATCATCGCTTTGCCTTTGTCTTTGGGGCGAAATTGCTTTGGGGTCGGACCGGGCCGGCATCCGCTACCGCACCCTATCGTTCGGAAATCCGCAGGAAAATGCCGTTCTGGGGCCGAAGCGTCAGGATCATGCGCGGCACGGGTCGCAGACCCGGCACCAGATCGAACCGCAGCCGGTCCAGCAGCGTGGCAAGGATGATCACCGCCTCTTGCAGCGCGAAACTTGCGCCGATGCAGATGCGCGGCCCGGCACCGAAGGGCAGGAAGGCAAAGCGGTCACGCTCGACCCCCGGGGCGAAGCGATCCGGGTCGAAGGCGTCCGGGTCGTCCCACAGCATCTGATGGCGGTGCAGCGCATAGATCGGCATCATCACCGTATCGCCGGGCCGGATCTCGCGCCCGCAAAGCTCATCACGCGCCTTCGCCGTGCGCGAGAGAAACGCCGCAGGCGGATAAAGCCGCAGCGATTCCTCGATCACCTGACGGATATAGCCCAGCCGGGGCAGATCGGCGGCGGTCGCGGCGCGGCCCGAAAGCGCCGCGCGTGCCTCGGCGGCGGCGCGGTCCTGCGCGGCCGGATCGAAGGCGAGCAGATACAGCGCCCATGCCAGCGTCAGGGCCGTGGTCTCATGCCCCGCCACGATAAAGGTCAGCAGATTGTCGCGCAGCTCGGCCGCGTTCATCGCGCGACCGGTTTCGGGATCATGCCCGGCGCGCAGCAGATCCAGCAGATCGGGGATCGGCCGGGGGCCGGTGATCTCGCGCTCGGCGATGGCCTGGTCGGCGATACGCTTCATGTCCCGCACGCCCCCCGCCGCGAACAGCCGCCCCGGTCGCGGCACCCAAGCCGGCAGCCCCAGCACGTCCAGCACCGAAACCCGCGCGGTTTGCGAGATATAGCGGTCGATGGCCTTGTGCACCTCGTCCCGGTCAAAGCCCCTGTCGCCGGAAAAGGTCACGTCCGAGATGACCTCGAAAGTCGCGGTCACCGTCTCGGCGTGGACATCGGCGACCTTGCCCGCCTGCCGGGATAGCCGCGCGGCGGATGCCTCGGCCGCGGCGGTCATGACCGGGGCCAGCGCCTCGACGTTCCGCTGGGCAAAGGCGGGGGCGGCGGCGCGGCGCTGCCAGCGCCAATGCGCGCCCTCGGCCACGAAAAGACTGTCGCCGATCGCGGGTTCCAGAATAAGCCGGGTCACCAGCGACTTCGGATAATCGTCGACCCGGTCCTTCAGAATCCGGGCCAGCGCGCCGGGGTCCATCACCATATGCCAGCGCGCGCCGGTGCGCCCCGAGACCATCGGCTGGCGCACCGCCAGCTCCGGGATCAGTTCCAGCACGTTGCGCCGCGCGGTCAGGGCACTTGCGATCACGCCCATCGGCTTGCGGTTCAGGGGAACACGCGCCGGATAGCGCAGGTCTTGGTCCTCGGATCCAGTATCGCTGGGCGCAATTGGCATGGCTTCACGATAGACCGGGGCGCGGAGGTGCTCAATCATCGGCGTTGCACAGTCGGCGAAGATATGCAGGAATTTACCTGCCAAGAAGGAGTGCCGGATGGAACAGGACCTGGTCATGATCGAGGCCACGATCGCCGCACCGCGCGAACGGGTCTGGCAGGCACTGACCGACCCGCGCGAGCTTGACGGCTGGCTGACCCTTGAACTGGACGCGCCTTTCAAGGTCGGCGAGATGTCGACCGGCACGGTCTATCCGATTGACGAACCGATGCCGTGGCGGTCCTTCACCGAGGTGATGGAGCCACCCCGGCAACTGGTCTATCGGACCCCGATGGTACGGATCGGGGAAGAGATAACCGACGACACCAGCTGGCTGACCACCGACACCCAGCTGGAACCTTCGGGCAAGGATACTTATGTCCGGGTCATCGTGACCGGGCTGGCGAATGCCCCGATCGAAGAGCGCGATACGATCGTCGACGATATCACCGGATCCTGGAAATATCTGCTGAGCGAACTGAAAGCGCAGGTCGAGGAATAATCGCCCCGCCGGCGTTCGGCGTCGGACGCGGGCCCATTGCGGCATAACCCCCCGTGGTTTTAGGTGGTCGGCGTCGCATCAGGGTGCTGGAGAAACCCGGGGCCGTCAGAAACCCCGGGGCCGTCCGATATGAACCTTCGCTTTGTCGAGACCTTTCTTTGGGTGTGTCGTCTGGGCAGCTTCCGCGCTGCCGCCGCGCGGCTGAACACAACTCAGGCGGCGGTGTCGAACCGCATCGCCACGCTTGAGCAGGAATTGGGCAACAACCTGTTCGAACGCACGCCGGGCGCGGTCCATCTGACCCTTGCCGGCAAACGCGCCATTCCGCATGCCGAACAGCTTTTGCGCACCGCCGAACTGTTCCGCGAGGCGGCTGGCGAGCCGGCCAACCTGACCGGGCTGGTATCCATCGGGACGATTGATTCCATCGTCCATACCTGGCTTCATCTTTTCGTCGAACGGATCCGGGCGCGCTATCCGTCAATCGCGCTGGATTTCGACGTGGATACCAGCATGAACATCGCGCAGGCGATCACCGCGCAAAAGGTCGATCTGGCGCTTTTGATGGGTCCGGTTCCGGCGCCGGGGTTGCGGAACCTGCCGCTGACGGCGCTGGAATGCCAATGGGTTGCCGGCGCCGAGATACGCAAAGCCCTGCCCGAAGGCACGCTTGGCCTTGAAACGCTGGCGCAGTTTCCGATCTTTGCCTTCGCGCGGGGCAGCGTCCCGCATTCCTGGCTGATCCGCCAGTTTGAGGACCGGGGGCTGCGTGTGCCGACCACCTCGCATTCGAACTCGCTGTCGACGATCATGCGGCTGATCAGCGACGGCATGGGCGTGGGCGCGCTGCCGACGCGGATGATTCAGCGCGGACTGGCCGAGGGGCGGCTGTTCGCGCTGAACGTTGATCCGGGCTTTCCCCCGCTGCAGCTGCATGCGGTTTTTGCCGATCACGCCGACAATCTGATCTCGGAATCGCTGGCCCAGATCGCGCGGGAGGTGTCGGCGCTGTGACCGCCGTCCGATAGGATTTTTCTATCAACATCTACAATTTTTTATCGTTTGGCAGCGGCTTTTTCAGCCGGCACTCTGGTCTGGTCAAATGCGGAGTTGCCCATGAAAGTCAGCCTTATTCAGATGAACTCGCAAGCCGACAAGGCCGGTAACGTCGATGAGGCCGAGCGGTTGATCCGTCAGGCGGTCACCGACGAATCACCGGATCTGGTCGTCCTGCCCGAATATTTCGCCTTTCTGGGCGAGGTGCGCGACGACATCCACGGCAGCGGCGAAAGCGTCGAGGACGGCCCGATCGTCACCCGGTTCGCGGCGCTGGCGAAAGAGCTTGGGGTGACGATCCACGCCGGGTCGATCGTCGAGAAATCGGGCAATGCCCATTACAACACCACCGTGGTGTTCGGCCCGGACGGCGCGCAGATCGCCCGCTATCGCAAGATGCACCTGTTCGATATCGACGCGCCGGGCGGCACCTCATATCGCGAATCCGATACGATTTCGCGCGGTGAGGAGGTGGTGACCTACAAAGTCGGCGACACCAACGTCGGCTGCGCGATCTGCTATGACGTCCGGTTCCCGGAACTGTTCCGCGCGCTTCGCGACAAGGGCGCCGAGGTGATCGTGCTGCCCGCCGCTTTCACGCTTATGACCGGCAAGGATCATTGGGAGGTTCTGGCCCGCGCCCGCGCCATCGAGACCCAGACCTATTTCCTTGCCTGCGCCCAGACCGGATCACATGCCGATGGCACGAAATGGTGCTGGGGTCATTCGATGGTGATCGACCCATGGGGACATCTGGTCGCGCAGGCCTCGGACGGGGTCGGCATCGCACATGCGCGGCTTGACCCGGCCATGATCGCGCGGGTCCGCCGGGACGTGCCCGTTGCCAGTCACCACGTATTGAAAGGCTGATCGCCATGTTCATCGTCAATCCGATGCCCGAACAGATCGACCCGGCGCTGATCGCGCAGATGGAAAAGGTCGAAACCGCGACCGTCGGCCATTTCCTGCATTCGGGCTTCATGTCGCGCGAGTTGCGCGCCGTGCTGCCCGACGCGCGGGTCGCCGGCACCGCTGTGACCGTCCGCCTGCCGCACGCCGATTCGACCATCCTGCATTACCTGACCAAGCTGGTGCGGCGCGGCGATTTCATTGTCGTCGACCGCTGCGGCGACGACAAGCATGCCTGCTGGGGCGGGGTCATCACCCATGCCATGAAGAACGCCGGCATCAAGGGCGCCGCCGTCGACGGACCGGCAACGGATTTTTCCGAAATTCGCAAGGTGCAGCTTCCGATGTGGTGCCGGGGTCCTTCGCCCATCACCACCAAGATCCTGGGCCTGGAAGGCGCGATCAACGTTCCGGTCAGCGTCGGCGGGCAGGTGGTCAGCCCCGGCGATGCGATCATCGCCGATGAAAGTGGTGTTCTGGTGCTGACACCCGATCAGGCGAAAGCCGCGACCGAACGGGCGCTGAGCATGCAGGACAACGAAATCCTGCTGCTGGAACGGCTGCGCAAGGGGGAATGGCTGCCCGATATCTCGGGCGCGACGAAACTGGTCGAAAACACCAAATAGGCGCGCAGAAGCCCGCCAGACAACAGGGAGGATGAAATGAAAAAACGCACACTCAGACTGGCTGCGATCGGCACCGCATTGGTGACCCTTGCCGGCGCGGCAGAGGCCGACACCGTGGTGCTGGCGGCGTATTCCGGCATTTTTCAGGACAATTTCACCAAGGCGGTCATCGAGCCCTTCATGCAGGCGAACCCCGATGTGACCATCGAATATTATGGCATGCCGAACTCGGCCCAAACGCTGGGCACGCTGCGCGCGCAAAAAGCGAGCCCGCAGATCGACCTGTCGATCATGGACATCTCGGTTGCCAAGGCCGCGACGGATGAGGGGCTTTTCGCGCCGCTGGACGGCTCGGTTTCGTCCAATATCGACGATCTCTATCCGCAGGCCCGGGCCGAGGGCGTGAACGCGGTCGGCATCACCTTCGACAACCTCGTCCTTCTGTACAACACCGATGCGGTCAAAACCAAACCCGATTCGTGGAACGCGCTGTGGGACCCCGCCCTTGCCGGTCAGGTCTCGATCGCGGCCCCGCCGGATATTCAGGGCATCGTGCTGACCATTCTGGCCGACAGGATGGCGGGCGGAACCGATTACATGGCAAGCCTTGAGGCCGGCTATAAAAAGCTTGAGGAACTGGCCCCCAACGTCCAGACTTGGGACCCCCGCCCCGACGTCTATCAGCCGATTTCCAGCGGCACCTCGCAGGCCGGGATCGGCTGGAACGCCCGCGCGCAGGTCTATGCCGACATGTCGGACGGCAAGCTGGGCGTCGTCCTGCCGCAAGAGGGCAGCGGCTTTCAGATCAACGTCATCGGGCTAAGCCAGAATGCACCGGCCGGCGACAGCGCCAAAAAGTTCCTCGACTATGCGCTGAGCCCCGAAACGCAGGCGCGGTTCACCGAAACCATGTTCTATGCGCCGACCAACAGCAAAGCCGCCGCGATGATCGCCCCCGCCGCGCTGGAGCGGACGGCCGCCGGACGGATGGACGACATGATCGACATCAACTGGCTTCAGGTCGCCACCATCCGGGATCAGATTCTGGATAACTGGCGCCGCCGCATCATCCCGCTTAGCCGTTGATGAAGGGGGGCGACATGCAGGACCACGCCGCCCGCCAGCCCCATCTGCGTCTTGCCGGACTGAACAAGAGCTTCGGGGCGACCGAAGTCATCCCCGGCATCGACCTTGACGTCGATCAGGGCGAGATGATCGCGCTGCTTGGTCCCTCGGGCTGCGGGAAAACCACCACGCTGCGCATGATCGCCGGCCTGATCGCCCCTTCGGGCGGTCAGATCGTGGTCGACGGGCAGGACATCACCACGCGCCCGGTCCATGATCGCGACATGGGCATGGTGTTTCAAAGCTATGCGCTGTTTCCGCACATGACCGTGGCCGAGAACGTGGCCTTCGGGCTGGAGATGCGGCACATGGGACGCGAGGATATCCGCGCCCGGGTGGCGGCCGCGCTTGACATGGTGCAGATGGGGCATCTGGCCGAACGGCGGCCGCGGGAACTGTCGGGCGGCCAGCAACAGCGCGTGGCGCTGGCCCGGGCGCTGGTCATACAACCCTCGATCCTGCTGTTGGACGAACCGCTTTCCAATCTTGACGCCAAGTTGCGGGACGAGATGCGCGAACAGATCCGCAGCCTGCAACAGCAGATCGGCATCACCGCGCTGTTCGTGACCCATGATCAGGTCGAGGCGCTCAGCATGTGCGACCGCATCGTGGTGCTGAACAAGGGCCGGATCGAACAGGTCGGAACGCCGGGCGAGATCTATGAACATCCCGCCACGCCCTTCGTGGCCGATTTCGTCGGCCGCTCGAACCGGCTTGGGGCCGAGGTGACGGACAAGCGGCGGCTGACCGTCTCGGGTCAGGACGCGGGGCCGACCGATCTGCCGCCCGGGCAGTCCGATCTGCGCATCCGCCCGCACCGTACCTTTCTTTTGCCGGACGGCGCGACCCCGACCGACTTTGTCCTGACCGGCACCCTGAAACGGACCAGCTTCATCGGCGATCTGATCGAAATTCACGTCGACGTCGGCGGGCAGGACGTCGTGATCGAACAATCGACCCGCAAGGACCACCCGACCCCGCCCCCCGGCGCCTCTGTGCGGATCGGCTGGAATGCCGGCGACATGATCGGTTTTCGCGGCGAGGACCGGGCATGACCGGCCGCAGCCTGCGCAGGGGCGAGCTTGCCGTCGCCCTTTTGCTGCCCATCGCGCTGGTCAATGCGGTCGGATTCATCCTGCCGGTTCTTAATCTCGCGCGCATGTCGCTTAACCGCGCTTTGCCCGGCGGCGGGGTTGAAACGGCGCTGACCTGGGAAAACTGGACCGCGCTTGCCGGAGACCGGTTTTATCTGTCGCTGATCGGCAATTCGGTCGCTGTCAGTCTTGGCATCACGCTGACCACGCTGATCCTGTCCTATCCGATCGCGCTTTACCTGTACCGGGCCAGCGGCCGCTGGCGCACCTTTCTGACCGTGCTGGTGATCTCACCGCTGCTGACTTCGGCCGTGGTGCGCACCTATGGCTGGATCGCCATTCTTGCCGATAACGGTCCGGTCGTGTCGGTGCTGAAAGCGTGGGGCATCACCCCGCCCCGGCTGATGTTCAACATCAACGGCGTCTTCATCGGCCTGACCGAGATCCTGATGCCCTACATGATCCTTGCGCTGCTGGCCGGTTTCGGGCGGCTCGATCCCCGGGTCGAGGAAGCCGCCCGCACGCTTGGCGCCAGCCCTTGGCAAACCTTTCGGCGGGTCATCCTGCCGTTGACCCTGCCGGGGATCGCACTTGGATGTCTGTTGTGCTTCGTGCTGGCGGTGTCGTCCTTCATCACGCCCAAGCTGATGGGCGGGGGCCGGGTGTTTCTGCTGGCGACCGAGATCTACGATCAGGCCATCGTCACGCTGAACTGGCCGTTGGCGGCCACCTTGTCGATGCTGATCCTGGTCATATTCGGGGCCGCGCTCTGGGCCTATTCGATCGTTCTGCGGCGGCTGGACTAAAGGGGCGGATGATGGAGATTCACAAGACCTCACCCGGCATGAAACTGTTGGTATTCGTGCTGTTTCTGTATCTGCTGGCGCCGGTGATTCTGGTGTTCCCGATCTCGTTTTCGGGCGATTCCGTGCTGCGCTTTCCCCCGACAAGCTGGTCGACCCGCTGGTACGCGGCCTTGTTGCAGAACAAGGGCATCATGTCGGCCTTCTGGACCAGCCTGTGGCTGGCCACCATCGTCACCGTCCTGTCGCTGGTGATCGGCATACCGGCGGCATGGGCGATGACGCGGCTGCGCTTCGCCGGGCGCGAGGCGCTGTTCAGCCTGTTCACCGCGCCGCTTTTGCTGCCGACCATCGTGTTGGGGCTGGCGATCCTGATCGTCTTTGCCGGTTACGGGCTGCTGGCGACGATACCGGGGCTTATCATCGCCCATCTGGTCGTCACCCTGCCCTATGCGCTGCGGGTGCTGGCGGTATCGCTGCAAGGCACCGATCGCTCGGTCGAGGAAGTGGCGCGCACACTGGGCGCCAGACCGCTGACCGTGTTCCGCCGGGTCACGCTGCCGATGATGATGCCGGGCATCGTCGCGGCGACCGCGCTGGCCTTTCTGGTGTCCTTTGACGAGGTGGTGATCACCCTGTTCCTGACCGGCCCGCGCCTGACCACGCTTCCGGTCGAGCTTTACAACTATGTCGCAGTCCGGGCCGATCCGCTGGTCGCGGCGGCCTCGGTCCTGCTGATCCTGCTGACGCTGGCCATCGTGATGATCGTCGAACGCACCATGGGGCTGGGCAAGACCTTCGTCCGGTAATACCGACGACACGGCCGGGCGGCCCCGACTGGCCGCCCATTCCTTTCCAGCGCCGCCGCCTAGTACAGCATCCGCGGCAACAGCAGGCTGAGCTGCGGCACATAGGTCAGGATCAACAGCGCCACGATCATCAGCAGAATGGTCGGAAGTGCGGCGCGGAACACCTCGAACAGGGTCATCTTGGCCACCCCCATCGCCACGAACAGGTTCAGGCCGACCGGCGGGGTCAGCATGCCGACCGACAGGTTGACCAGCATGATGATCCCGAAATGCACCGGGTCGACGCCGACCTGGGCCGCGATGGGCTGCATCAGCGGGGCAAGGATGATGATCGCCGAGGCGCTGTCCAGAAAACAGCCCGCGACCAGCAGCAGAATGTTGAACAAGAGCATGATCAGGAAGGGCGAATCGGTCGAGGACAGGACCTGCGAGGCGATCTGCGACGGCGTCCCGGTCGAGGCCAGAAGCCACGAAAACGCCGATGCCCCGGCGGTGATCAGCAGAAGCGGCCCGGACAGCAGCGCCGTTCCCTTCAGGATCGTCAGCGTGTCCTTCATCCCGATCGTGCGATAGATCAGCGCCCCGACGATCCAGCCGTAAAGACAGGCGGTGGCGGCGGATTCCGTGGGCGTGAACACCCCCGAATAGATCCCGCCCAGCAGAATGACCGGCAGGCCAAGCCCCCATGCCGCCCGTTTGAACGCGGTCAGAATGCCGCCCAGGGTCGGAAACGGATCGCGGGCATAGCCTTTGCGGATCGAATACCAGGTCGAATAGGCAATCAGCATGCTGCCGATCAGAATGGCGGGGATAAGCCCGGCAGCAAACAGCATCCCGACCGAGGTCGAGGTGACCGAACCATAAATGATCAGCGCGATCGACGGCGGCACGATCGGGCCAAGCGTGCCCGCCGTGGTGATCAGCCCGATCGAGAAGAATCTGTCATAGCCCGCCGCCACCATGGCCGGATACATGATCGAACCGATGGCGATCACCGTGGCCGGGCTTGACCCCGAGATCGACCCGAACAACAGACAGGCCAGCACGGTCGCCGCCGCCAAGCCCCCCGGCAGCCAGCCGATCAGGACCCGCGCCAGACCGATCAGCCGTTCGGACAGGCCGCCGATTCGCATCAACTCGGCCGCCAGAATGAAATAGGGGATCGACATCAGCGAGAAGTTGTTCATCCCCGAGAACATGCGCATCGGCACGATCATCGGGTCGATATTGCCCCAGATGCCGAGCGCCAGCGTCACCGCCAGCGCCAGCGACGCGAAGATCGGCAAACCAAAGATCAGCAGGCCGAAAAAGACCGGAAGCAAAGCGGTGATCATATCGGGATTCCCTCAGGCGTTCTTGATGCCGACATCGGGCGCGACATAATCGCGACCAGCCAGAAGCTCGCGCAGGATAAGAAGATAGCGCAGCGCCATGAACACACCGCTGACCGGGATGATGGCATAGACCAGCCCGACCGGGATACGCATCGCCGATGAAAGCTGGTTCATCTGAACGGTGTTATAGGCCAGCCTGCCGCCGTACCAGATCATCGCCGCCGCGAACAACAGGCCCAGAAACACCGCGACATAGTGCAGGACCCGCTCCATCCGCGGCGAGACGAAGGCATAGGCCGCCTCGACACTGATATGGGCGGCATAGCGCACCCCCATGCTGGCGGTCAGAAAGCTCATCGCGATCAGCGAATACAGGATCAGCTCTTCCGACCAGTAAAGCGAGTTGTTGAAGACATAGCGGGCCGCCACCTGAATGACGGCCACAAGCGTGGCGACGAGCATGAGGATGGTAACCAGAAAGCCTTCGATCCGATCGACAACGCGATTCAGCCACAGGATCATGCTCGTCTCTCCCTTCTGTCAGCCTTTGGCCGCGGCGATGGCCTTGTCGAGGATTTCGGGGGTGACCTTGGCCCGGAACTCTTCATAGATCGGTTCGGACGCCTTGATGAAGGCCGCGCGGCCTTCGGGCGTGAGTTCCTGAATCTCGATCTGGTCCTTGATCTCCTCAAGGATCTTGGCCTCGTCCTCGGCGGTGTACTGCCGCGCCGCGTCGCGGCCGACCACCATGGCGTCCGCGACCACCTTTTTCAGATCGTCGGGCAGGCTGTCCCATGCGGCCTTGTTCATCACCGCCGCATAGGTGTGATAGGCATGGCCGGTCAGGGTCATGAATTTCTGCACCTCGTAGAACTTCATCGAATAGATGTTGGCCAGCGGGTTCTCCTGCCCTTCGACGACACCTTGCTGAAGCCCGTTGTAAACCTCGGTATAGGCCATGGCGGTCGGGTTCGCGCCATAAGCGCGATAGGTGGCCAGAATCGTCGGCGCCTGAAGCGTGCGCATCTTGATGCCCTTCAGATCGTCCGGCCCGTTGATGGGGCGGATGTTGTTGGTCATGTGGCGGAAACCGGCGCCCCACATATTGATGCCATGCAGGTTGTTCGCCTCGAGCGTGGTCAAAAGCTCGGCCCCGACCTCACCGTCCAGAACCCGCATCATCGCCTCGTTGTCGGGCATCAGGAACGGCAGGTCGTAAAGATACATTTTTTCATTGAAATTCGCCAGGTTGCCGGTCGGCGGAATGGCGAAATGCACCAGACCCATCTGGGTCTGCTCGATGATTTCCACATCGCCGCCAAGCTGGGCGGCGGGCCGGATCTGAATCTCGATACGGCCATTCGAGTTCTTCTCGACCTCTTCCTTGAACTTCACCGCCGCGCGGGCGTTCGGCGTGTCCTCGGTCAGCACATGGGCGAAGGTAAAGGTGAACTCGGCGGCTGCGGCGGGCAGCGCCGCCACCGCAGCGGCAGAGGCGGTGGCAACCATAAGGGTTCGGCGGGAAATCTTCATTCTTGCTTCTCCACTGTTGATTATGCGGTAAGGGGTGGCCGCCCGAGCAGCGCGGCCCCGGTGCCGATGGCGCGTTCGATGGCAAGTGCTGCGGTGATCAGACGTTCTTCCTGCATCGGCGGTGCGATCAGCATCATGCCGATGGGCATGCCGTTCCGGTCCAGACCGACCGGCAGGGTGATGGCGCAAAGACCCAGCAGGTTGACGATCGCAGGGTTGCGCAGAACCGCCAGATTGGCGGCGGCATAGCCGTCGGGCGTGGTCAGCGCCGACAGTTCGGGCGGGCTGATCGCGACGGTTGCGCAGGCCAGTATGTCATGACCCGCGAAGTCACTGGCCGCCGTCCGGGCCGCCATGTCGGCAAAGGTGAATTTACGGCGGATATAATCCGCCGCCGACAGATCCTTTGCCCCGTCGATCCTCGCGCGCACGGTGGGGTCCAGCCGGGCGATCCGCTCGGGCAGGAATTCCTGCATGAAGCCCGCAAGCTCGGGTGCCGCAAGCCCGCCCTTGCGCAGCAATGCGATCGCCGCATCCGACCGGGACAGCGTCGCGGGCCGAAGCCGCGCCCCCCGCGTTTCCAAGGTGCCAAGCGTGCCGGTGATGGCGGCGGCAATATCGTCATCGACGCCTTCGGCGGCAATCCCCTCCAACACGCCGATCCCCAGCCCGGAAAGTTCAGCGACACCGGCGATCGCCGGCCGCAGCGGATCAAGCGCGTTGAATGCGTAGCGGATATCCTCGACCGTGCGGCACAGGATGCCCGGCGTATCGAATGAGGGCGACAGGGGCACAATCCCGTCCAGCGACCAGCGGCCATGGGTGATCTTCAGGCCGACATTGCCGGTGACCGATGCCGGTATCCTGACCGAACCGGCCGTGTCCGTGCCGAACGCCAGAACCGCTGACCCCTCCAGCAGCGACACCCCGGCGCCCGAGCTGGAGCCGCCGGGCACGCGGCCGCCATCGCCCCAAGGGTTGCGCGGCGGTCCCCAATGCGGGTTGGTGCCCAGACCGCCGAAAGCCATCTCGACGGTGTGCGTCTTGCCCATGACCACGCCCAACTGATCCAGAAGGCCCGCCATGACCGGACCGGCGCGCTGCCAATCCGGGTCAAACGCCGCATCGGTTCCGGCAAAGACCGGAAGCCCCGGGACCCCGTAAAGATCCTTGACCGAGCAGGGCATACCCATCAGCGGGCCGGCATCGTAACCGGCGGCAATCAGACCGTCGACATGCGCCGCCGTCTTGGCGGCATCCGCGCCATTCCAGGTCTTGTAGGCGCCAAGACCCCCCGCCTGATGGTTGGCGATCGCCAATTCGACGACCGCACGGACGGTCGTCTGCCCGTCCCGGAACCGGGTGGCGAGATCCTGAAGCGAGGGCAGATCATTCATTATGGCAGCATCCTGATTTTGTCTCAGCTTACGGCCTCGGCCTGACCGATCAAGCGCGGCGATCTGGGCGGTCCGCCTGTGCGCCGCGACCCCCGGACCCGGTCGGACACGGCATGAAAGGTCTCAACATGATGATTTCACGTTATTTTATTTCTCATCATGTATCTCTAATGCATGATTATGAGTTATGTCGCAAAAATGGCAAAGCATCGTTGCAGAAAGCGGAACACCTTGCCGGCTGGCCGTCTGATAGGGATTGCAGGGTAAATGCCCCGGATTCGGGCACCCCAGAAGAGAAGATTCATATGACCGGGAAACTGGAAACCCGCCTTGCCCGGATGGGCATCACCCTACCCCGGCCACCGAAAGCGATCGGGAATTATCTGCCCGGTGTGGTTGTCGGGAATATCCTCTATCTCTCGGGCACTTTGGGCACGGTGCCCGATGCCAACGACGACGATATCCTGCCCTACAAGGGCAAGGTTGGCGCCGAGTTGACCATTGAACAGGGGTATCAATCCGCCCGACTGATGGCGATCAACCATCTCGCGTTGATGAAGGCGGCGCTTGGCGGTGATCTGGACCGGGTGAAGCGGATCGTGAAGATGGTCGGCTATGTCAGTTGCGCCGCGGATTTCCTGGAACCGCACCGGGTGCTGAACGGCGCCTCTGATCTTTACGTCGAACTGCTGGGCCCCGAACACGGGAAACACGCCCGCGCGGCCTTGACCCAGCATGTGCTGGGGCTGGACGCGCCGGTCGAGGCCGAACTGACCGTCGAGCTTCATCGCTAGGCTGAAAGTCACCGCTAGCTACAGCGGTATGACGGCACCGATTGCAGCAGTTTCCGGTCGGCCTCGATCGCCGGGGCGATACCGGCCAGAATTTTGGCCAGAAGCGCCTCGACCTGCCGGCTGCGCGGCCGGCCCTTGTGGACCACCACCGACACGAACCGGTAATCGAATTCCCGCAAGCCGGTGTCGATGGGCACCAACAGCCCGTGTTCAACCTCGAACCGGGCGGCCTGAAGCGGCATGAAGGTGATCAGGTCGCTTTCGATCGCCGCGTGGATCAGCGCCTGAAGCTGGTTGGCGAAAAGCGCCGGGGCGACGCGCCGGCCACGGTTTTCATAAGCGGCATCGACCAGCCGCCGGATGCCGAACGTCTTGTCGGGCAGCGCGCAATCGGTGGCCATCAGCTCTGCAAGCGAGATCGGCCCGGACAGCAGCGGATGACCCGGCCGCGCAAAGGCCAGCAAAGGCTGCTGCCAGCGGGCGACGGTTTCGACGCCGGGGTTCGAGAAATGATCATAAACAAAGCCGATATCGGCCGCGTAATCCTCGATCGCGGTCAGCACCACGTTGCGGCCGGCAGCGACCAGATGAACGGAGGTTTCGGGGAATTCGGTCCGGAACGCGGCGATCAGCGGGATCAGAAACTCTTTGGTGACCCCCTCGACGCTGTGGATGTTGATGATCCCCGCCCCACCCGGATCGTTCTGCGCCAGCCGAAGTTCCAGATCGGCCATCTGCTGCATCACGCCGCGGGCCATGTCGAGGAACATGTCGCCCGCCGGGGTCAGCACCACGCCATTCGCGCGGCGCTCGAACAGGGTTGCGCCAAAGGCCTGCTCCAGCCGCGCGATGTGCCGGCTGATGGCCGAGACGGCCTCGCCAGTGCTGTCCGCCGCCCGCCGCATCGAGCCGAGCCGGGCGACCAGCGCGAATTTCTCCATATCCTCGAACGAAAACATCGGCTTGCGGATGGCGAAACTCCTGCTTCTGCGGCTGCCCGATTCGATCAGTACCGACCCCGCGGCCAAGGTCAATGCGTGCCGGTCACCACCGGCTTCCCCGCAGGTTCACACAAAAAAACCCGCGCTTTCGCGCGGGCTTTTCCAAGTCGAGCTGCGGGGCCCGAAATCAGGCGGCGGCTTTGGCCTGCGCCACGATCGCGCCGAAGGCGTCGGGCTCGTGCACGGCCAGATCGGCCAGAACCTTGCGATCGACTTCGATCCCGGCTTTCGACAGCGCGGCGATGAAGCGCGAATAGGTCATTTCCGCATCAACCGCGCGGACGGCGGCGTTGATCCGCTGAATCCACAGGGCGCGGAAGTTGCGCTTGCGGGCCTTGCGGTCGCGGGTGGCATACTGGTTCGCCTTGTCGACGGCCTGGGTGGCGGTGCGGAAGTTGCGCGAACGGTTGCCGTAATAGCCTTTCGCCGCGTCAAGAACCTTCTTGTGGCGGGCGTGGGTGACCTTGCCGGATTTTACACGTGACATGTCTCGGTTCCTCGATCAGCGGTTATAGGGCATGTATTTCTTGACGATTTTGGCATCCGAGTCGGACAGGATCATGGTCCCCGTCACTTCGCGGATGAACTTCGTCGAGCGTTTGATCATACCGTGGCGCTTACCCGCCGGGCCGGCCTTGATCTTGCCCGAAGCCGTCACCGAGAACCGCTTTTTCGCGGCCGATTTGGTCTTCATCTTCGGCATTTTCATCTCCTTGAGGTCAGAGTGAACGTGCGACTCGGCAATGCCATTTCGGCCGGCCGCACGGGTGGAAGCGCGCCCTATACAGGCGCGCGGGCGTGTTGGCAAGGGTTACTGGCCGGACGGCGTGCCCGTGCTGGTTCCCGTGGTGGTCCCCGTCGTGGTTCCCGTCGCGGGTGCGGTCACAGCCGGATCGGCCGCCGGCGCCGGGGTCGATATCGGGGAATCCGCAGCATCGCCGCCGCCGACGACCCGTTCCCACGATTGCTTGAACGATTCCAGACCAAAGGGCCGCTGATCCATCCACGCACCGGCGAACATCACGATGATGCCCAGCACGAAAACGATCGCCGCACCGCGCGGCGGCTGTGTCTGCACAAGCGCGATGACCGCCAGTGGCAGCGAAATGGCGCAAAGCGCGACGCCCAGCAGCAGCAGAATATCGGTCACGACGGTCCCCTTGTTCGACCTGATGTTTTCGGTTCCGACTTATTCCGGGTCGGTGCGGAAAATCAAGCGCTCGTCACAGGGCGCGACACGCAGAATGTTGGTCGAGCCCGACACGTTGAACGGGACCCCCGCCATCACCGCGATAAGCTGCGTCTCGTCGGCAAAGCCGAAGACACGGGCGGCGCGGGCGGCACTGACCACGGCTTCCTTGAAGCGGTGAAGCTCGGGCACCAGAACGCAATGCGCGCCCCAGGTCAGGCACATGCGGCGCAGGACCTTTTCGACCGAGGTCATCGCAAGGATCGGCACGCGCGGGCGTTCCCGGGCGATCAGGCTGACTGTGGTCCCGGATTGGGTGAAGGCGCAGATCGCGTTGATGTCGGTTGTCTCGGCGATCTCGCGGGCGGCGGCGACGACCGCATCGGCGACGGTCTGCCGCTTGGCCACGCGCGAGCTTTCGATGACCTCGCGATAGGTCGGATCGCTTTCCACCGACTGCGCGACGCTGTCCATCGTCATCACCGCCTCGACCGGATAATTCCCGGCGGCCGATTCGGCCGACAGCATGACCGCATCCGCGCCCTCGTAGATGGCCGTCGCCACGTCGCTGACCTCGGCGCGGGTGGGCATCGGGCTTTCGATCATCGATTCCAGCATCTGGGTGGCGACGATCACCGGCTTGGCCGCCGCGCGGCAGGCGCGGACCAGACGTTTCTGGATCGGCGGGACCGAGTGAACCGGCAGCTCGACGCCCAGATCTCCGCGCGCGACCATGATCCCGTCGGACACGGCGAGGATTTCGGCGAACGCGCGGACCGCGGCGGGTTTTTCGATCTTGGACAGGATGGCCGCGCGCCCCCGGGCCAGTTCGCGCGCCTCGATCACATCCTCGGGACGCTGGACGAAGGACAGCGCCAGCCAGTCAACGCCGAGTTCGCAGGCGAACTCCAGATCGGCGCGGTCCTTGGCCGACAGCGCCGCAAGCGGCAGCACGACATCCGGCACGTTGACGCCCTTGCGGTCCGAAATCATCCCGCCGGCGGTCACCGTGCAATCGGCGAAATCGGGCCCGTAATTGTCGACCCGCAGCCGCACCTTGCCGTCGTTGACCAGCAGCTCCGCCCCCGGTTCAAGCGCGGCGAAAATCTCGGGATGCGGCAGTTGCACGCGGTCGGAACTGCCCGGCGCGGCGTCCAGATCAAAGCGGAACTTGGCCCCGTCGACCAGATCATGGGGCCCGTCGCCAAAGGCGCCGACCCGCAGCTTCGGCCCCTGAAGATCGGCGAGGATGGCGATGGGTCGGCCGGTATCGGCCTCGATCTGGCGGATCAGGCGGTGACGCGCGCGCTGTTCGTCATGGGTGCCATGAGACATGTTCAGCCGGAACACATCCGCACCGGCCTCGAACAATTTCCTGATGATGTCGTAATCGCTCGAGGCGGGGCCAAGCGTTGCAACGATCTTGACATTGCGGTGGCGTCTCATGCCGTCATCTCCGATATGTTTGCGCTATCTATGGCGGAAAGACGGCCGCGCGGCAACTGGCGGATCACGTTTTGCCGGTTTACACCTTGCAGGAAAATGCATGGCGGTAGGATGACAGAAGGTTTTTTTTCGATCGAGGGCGAAGATCGTCCGTCCCGCTGGCTGATCACCTGCGACCATGCGTCGAACCGGGTGCCCGAGTGGATCGGCGGGGGCAGTCTTGGCCTGCCGGCCGAGGATATGGCCCGCCACATCGCCTATGACGTCGGCGCGGCGGGCGTCACGCGCGAACTGGCGCGGCTGATGGAGGCACCGGCGATCCTGTCGGATTTCTCGCGGCTGGTGATCGACCCGAACCGGGGTGAGGATGATCCGACACTGGTCATGCGGCTGTATGACGGCACCATCGTGCCGGCAAACCGCGACGTGACCGATCAGAAGATCGGGGAACGGCTGGACCGCCTGTATCGCCCCTATCACGCCGGTTACGCCCGTCTGGCGGCCGCGCGGCCCGACCGGGCGATCTGCGCCATCCACAGCTTTACCCCGCAATTGCGGGGCCGTCCGCCGCGCCCGTGGCAGGTCGGCGTGCTGTTCTCGCATCTGGACGAGCGGCTGGCGCATCCGCTGATCAGGGCGTGCCGGGATGCCGGTTGGGTGACGGGCGAGAACGAGCCCTATGCGGGTCATCTGGACGGCGACTCGATCGACCGACATGCGCTGCGATACGGCCGCCCGAATGTGCTGATCGAGTTGCGCAATGATCTGATCGGCACCCCGCAGGGTCAGCGTGAATGGGCCGCCAATCTGGCGCCGATCCTGTCGCGTCTGCTTGCCGATACCGGGCTTTAGCCGGCCCCGGCCGAGGCCAGATCCCGGATCGCCCCGGTGATCAGCGCGGGGCGCGTCACCGGCAGCATGTGCCCGCCACCCGGTACGAGGTGCAGACGCGCCCGGGGCATCCGCGCCGCAAGCGCGACCGCCTGATCCCGGGGGTCCAATATGCGATCCTCGGACCCGTGCATCAATGTCAGCGGAACCGTCAGCGCGGGAAGATCGCCGGCCAGTCCGGGCATGTCGTCCAGCACGATCACCAGATCGCGGGCGATACCCGCCAATGCCTTGGTGGTTCCGGATTTCGCGCCAAGACCCCGCCACAGGAACGCCAGCGGCATAGGCTCGGGTCCGAATGAGGCGGCAAGCACCGCCGGCGCCGCAATCGCGCCTCCGGGCAGGCCAAAACCGCGCAAGGCGACCTGGCGGGCGACGGCCGAACGGGCCAGCAGCCGCGAAAGCGGGCCGATACGTCCCGGCGGCTCTGGCTGAACCAGTCCGCCGACGGTCATCACGCCGCCGACCAGATCCGGTCGGTCCAGCGCCAGCCGCAGCGCGACCGCGCCGCCCAGCGAATGCCCGATAACCAGCGCCGGCCGGTCCGTAGTGCTCCGCAGAACCGCGGCGGCCAATATCGCTTGCGCATCGACATGCGCCTGCTCGGGCGGGGCGGGGTCGGAATCACCCGCGGCCGCGCGGTCATAGGCGATGACGCGAAACCCGGGCGCCACCAGTTCGTCGATCAGCGCGTAGAAATTGCCAAGCTGGCCGCCAAGGCCGTGGATCAGAAGCACCGGCGGTCCATCGCCCCGGGTCAGCACGTGAATGTTCCGGCCGCCGACCCTGACCAGACGCCCCGGCCTTGGGATAACGCGCGGCAGCACATAATCCGCCAGCGCCGTGGCCGCCACTGACGCAACGACCACGCGGGCCAGAAACCGGCCCAGACTCAAACGGCGGCCTTGCGCATTTCGTCCAGATAAACCTCGCGCAGACGCGCGGCGACGCGACCCGGGCGACCATCGCCAAGCGGCACGCCGTCGATTTCCACCACCGGCATCACGAAGGTCGAGGCCGAGGTGACAAACGCCTCATCGGCCTCGCGCGCCTCGTCGGGGGTGAAGCTGCGCTCCTCGACCTGCATCTGCGCCTCGCGCGCGAAACGCAGCACGGCGGCGCGGGTGATGCCGTGCAGGATGTCATGGGACAGATCGCGGGTGATGATTTTGCCGTCCTTGACGATATAGGCGTTGTTGCTGGTGCCCTCGGTCACCTTGCCGTCCTGGACCAGCCACGCATCATCGGCACCCCGCGCCTTGGCCTCCATCTTGGCCATCGAGGGATAGAGCAATTGAACCGTCTTGATGTCGCGGCGCCCCCAGCGGATGTCGTCGATCGTCACCACCTTAAGGCCGGTCCGCGCCTGCGGGATGTCGGCCATGCCGGGCTTTGACTGGGTGAACAGGACCACGGTCTGCGGGGTGTCGGCCGGCGGATAGACGAAATCGCGGTCGCCGGGGTTGCCACGGGTCACCTGCAGATAGACCATGCCGTCGGTGATCCCATTTTTGTCGACCAGCTGGCGATGCACATCAAGCCATTCGGCTTCGGACAGCGGGTCCGGCATGCCAAGCGCGGTCAAGGACCGGTTCAGCCGCGCCAGATGGCCGCCAAAGTCGATCAGCTTGCCGTCCAGCACGCTGGTCACCTCATAGACGCCATCGGCCATCAGAAATCCGCGATCAAATATCGAGACCTTCGCCTCATCCTCGGGCAGATATTCCCCGTTGACGTAAACCGTCCGCGCCATTGTGGCCCCCGTTTTTTGCTCAAGCCTCGCGGTGATCGGATCAATCGCGCGGCAGGTCAAGCGGCCTGTCGTGCAATTCGCCGGCGTATTATGGCGATACGCCGGGCGGAACGGCTGCTTCATGGTTGACTCGGCGCCCGGAAATCAGCCAAAAGTGATCGCGTATCAGGCTTATGTGATCACGGTCTGATCAGATGGCATACTCGGGCGGCCCGATGCGGGGAGGCATCCGCCGCCGATCGAGGGAGGGGGCCGGCCCCGCGTGCGGAAAGCGCGCGGGGCCGGTTCATTCAGATGCCCCAGTTTGCTCTACCCCGGTTCGCCCGCGAATGACGGCCACGCAAGAACCGGGATGGCTTGGGTCGCGCCCCGGTTTCGGAAATTCGGGCGGGCTGAAAGTTGCAATTCCCTGCATCCCGGCTCATATGGTCAGCGAAGCCCGGACCGGAGTATCTGATGACCTATCTCGAGTTTGAAAAGCCGCTGGCCGATATCGAGGCGAAAGCGGACGAACTGCGCGCGATGGGCCGCCAGAACGACGGGATGGATGTCGAGAAAGAGGCGAAGGCGCTGGACCGAAAGGCCGGCGACATGCTGAACGAACTTTATCGCAACCTCGACCCGTGGCAAAAGACGCAGGTCGCGCGCCATCCCGAACGGCCGCATTGCCGCGACTATATCGACGCGCTTTTCACCGAATACACCCCGCTGGCCGGCGACCGTGCCTTTGGCGACGATCACGCCGTCATGGGCGGTCTGGCCCGTTTTCGCGATCAGCCGGTGGTGGTGATCGGCCATGAAAAGGGCGACGATACCAAGACCCGCATCCTGCATAATTTCGGCATGGCCCGCCCCGAGGGTTATCGCAAGGCGATCCGGCTGATGGACATGGCCGACCGCTTTGGCCTGCCGGTGATCACCCTTGTCGATACGCCCGGCGCCTATCCGGGCAAGGGCGCCGAAGAGCGTGGCCAAAGCGAGGCCATCGCCCGTTCGACCGAAAAATGCCTTCAGGTCGGCGTTCCGCTGATCTCGGTCATCATCGGCGAGGGCGGATCGGGCGGCGCAGTCGCGTTTGCCACCGCCAATCGCATCGTCATGCTGGAACATTCGATCTATTCGGTGATCTCGCCCGAAGGTTGCGCCTCGATCCTGTGGAAGGACGCCGAAAAAATGCGCGAGGCGGCGTCGGCGCTGCGCCTGACCGCGCAGGATCTGATGAAACTGGGCGTGATCGACCGCATCATTCCTGAACCCGCGGGCGGCGCGCAGCGCAACCGCCAGAAGACGATAGAGTCCGTCGGTGACGAAATCGCCTCGCTGCTGAAGGGGCTGAGCGGCAAGAAACGCACCGAGCTGATCCGGGACCGGCGCGAGAAATTCCTGAACATGGGCTCGAAAGGTCTGAGCTGATGGGTGCCTGGAGTATTCTGGCGCTGGCCGGACTGCTTGAGGTGGTCTGGGCCATCGCGCTGAAGCAATCCGCCGGTTTTTCGCGGCTTGGACCGACCATCGTCACCGCGGTCGGGGCGTTTGCCAGCTTCTGGTTGCTGGCGGTGGCGATGAAATCGCTGCCGGTCGGAACCGCTTATGCGGTCTGGACCGGCATCGGCGCGCTTGGCGTGGCGTTTCTGGGCATCATCTGGTTCGGGGAAGCGATCACGCCGCTGCGAATCGCCGGCATCGCGCTGATCGTCTGTGGCATCGCCGCATTGAAATTCGGCTGAGCCGCGCCCCGGGGACACCCGCGCGCCAAACCATCGTCAATCGCCCAAGATGCCGCAGTTGCCGGGCCGTCAGAGCCGGAAACGCGCCTCGCCTGCGCTTGTCGATTTATCACCCGACCGGGTTGTGGAGATGACGGCGCGTGCGGCGGTTGGGTGGCTAATCGTCTGAGGCGTTCCGATCGCCATGTCCACATGCGTAGAGCGGCGGGCAGTGTTATGCGCCTGCCCCAAGGGATCGCCCGAGGTGATCTGATTGCCGTTCCCCGTCGAATCGCGCCCCAGCGGATCGCGTGAGCGGTCGGGCCGGTCCAGCGCCCGCCGGCCCCAATCGGGCTAGAACCGATCCAGCAGGCGGCGCAGATAGTTGCGTTCATCCTCGGGGCGGGACTGCTGTCCGGACCGGCGTCGTATCTCATCCAGCAGGTCGCGGGACCGGGCGGCGAAGTCCGGCGCCTGCCCCAAGGGATCGCCCGAGGTGATCTGATTGCCGTTCCCCGTCGAATCGCGCCCCAGCGGATCGCGTGAGCGGTCGGGCCGGTCCAGCACCCGCCGGGCCGATCAGGCTAGAACCGATCCAGCAGGCGGCGCAGATAGTTGCGCTCATCCTCTGGGCGGGACTGCTGTCCGGACCGGCGCCGGATCTCGTCCAACAAGTCGCGGGACCGGGCGGCGAAGTCCGGCGCCTGACCCAAGGGATCGCCCGAGGTGATCTGATTGCCGTTCCCCGTCGAGTCACGCCCCAGCGGATCGCGTGAGCGGTCGGGCCGGTCCAGCGCCCGCCGGCCCCGGTCGCTTTCCTGAGCGCCGCCTTGGCCGTCCTGACCCTGCTGGCCGCTTTGTTGCTGATCCTGCTGCTGGTCCCGGCCGGCCTGCTGATCGCCCAGCGCCCGCATGCCTTCGCGCAGCGCCTCGATCGCGTCGGCCTGCCGGTCCATCGCCATGCCCTGATCGTTCTGGCGCAAAGCCTCTTCGGCCTCTTCCATGGCGCGGCCGGCGCGGTCGAGGAAATCGCGGGCCGCATCGCCGCCCGGCGTGCCGCCACCGGGCAACAACCCGCGCTGCTGGCCCAGTCTTTCGCGCAACTGCCGCTGACGATCGGCAAGGCTGCCCTGTGCCTGACCTTGGCCGGGGCCCTGGCTTTGACTTTGGCCCTGCCCTTGGCCCTGACTCTGCCCCTGACTCTGGCCCTGACCCTCGGTGCCTTGCCCCTGCTGCTGACCCGCGCCCGGGGTCTGGCCGTCGCCCTGCTGGCCCTGACCGTCCTGCGGCTGGCCATCCTGCCCTTCACCCGAGGGCTGGCCCTGCTGCTGGCCCCACTGGCCGTAGCTATCCTGAAGCTGTTTCAGCGCCTCGTCGGAAAGCTGCTGCTGCTGGCGCAGGGTATCGGCCAGTTCGCCCATCGTGCCGCCCTGCTTGCCGCCCTGACCACCGGGGACCTGCGTGACGCGCAGGTTCTGCATCATGCGGTTGAACTGGTCCAGCAATTCCTGCGCCTCGGCCATGCGGCCCTCGTTCATCAGGCGCTGGATCTCGTCCATCATCTGCTGGATCTGGTCGCCGGTGATCGTCTGGGTCGGCTGGTTGCGGGTGAAGCGTTCCGAAGGGTCCTGCTGGCCCTGTTGCGCCAGCATGTCGGTATAGGCGTCGGTCGCGGATTTCAGCTCGTCCATGAGGCGCTGGATTTCCTCGGGGCTGGCGCCGTTGCGGATCGCCTCGGACAGCTTTTCCTGCGCCCGCTGCATCCGGTCCAGCGCATCGGCAAGGCCGCCATCCTCCAGCTTGACGGCCTGATCCCACAGGATGCGGGCCAGATCATCGCGCGATTTCTCGTCCAGCGCGCCGGATTCCAGCCGGCCTATCACGCCCTGCAGCGCGGTGCCGACCTGCGGATCAAGGTCCGTGTCGGTCTGCCACAGCATCGCCCGCAGCACCTGCGCATCGCGGGCGGCGTTCTGTCGGGACCACAACAGGTCGCGGCGCATTTCGATCACCGCGGCGGCCATCGGATCAAAGAACCGCCGCCCGGGAAGGTCCATCTGCATCGGCGTGGTGGTCCCCGCCTGATCCAGCCCGTCCTTGGCGGTCAGCGATATCTTGACCGGCAGGTTGGCCCATGCGTGCTGGGACAGGTCGGCGGCAAGCGTGGCCTGAACCTCGCGCCGTCCGGCGCCACCGGGGATCGGCAGTTTCAGAACCACCTCGGGCCTTGGTTCGGGGTCGGTGGCAAGCCCATAGCGGCGATCGACCGCCGGCAGGTCCAGCGTGATCCGCGCCTCGCCCGACATGACGCCGTTATCATCGGTGACCGAGAACGGCTGCACCAGACGGCCATCGGGCCGGCGGGTCGGCGCCTGACCCAAGGTCACTACCGGCGCGTCATCGGGGGTGACGATGATGTCAAAGCTGCGCCCGGCGACGGTCAGATTTCCCGACTGCTCGGCGGTGAAGCCGGGCGCGGCGGGATCGGGTGCGGGCGTCGCGGTGCCGATCGACTGGCTGACCTCGACCGAGGGCGCATAAAGCCGCAGACTGATCGTGCTGCCCTTTGGCAGGGTCAGCGGCTGATCGTCGGGCTGGGTGTTCAGATAGATGGTCGGGCGGCGGGTATAGGCCGGCGGCTCGGCCCAGCCTTCCCAGACCGGGCCGGTCGGGATCGGCGTCGGCGGCCGCGCGGTCGGCCGCAATGTGCCGGCGAGCGCGGAAACCCCCTGCCCCATCTGCGCCGAAGCCCCGAAGATCAGCGCCATGACCAGCGCGACGACCGCCGCCAGCCGCAGCGCATAGGGGTCGCGCCGGGCAAGATCGGCATCGGGCGGGATGGCGCGGGCGGCCGCCGCGGCGGCCTGCATCTGGGCGATATGGGCGCGCCACAACGCGGCGCTGCCGGCGTCTCCGGCACCGACGGCGATCGCGTCGTTGATGGCCGAAAGCGGCCGCCCGGGCAGCGCCGCATCGACGCGCGCCCGCGCCGCCGCGCGGCTGGGGGCGCGGAACCGGTGAACGCCCCAGGCGAGCGCCAGCGCCGGCACCGCCACGAACGCCGCCAGAAGCCACGGCATCAGCACGGCCGGGGCGGCGCTGACGCCGCCAAAGGCCAGCAGCGCCAGAATGGCGACGATCACGATGAACAGCGGCAGAAAGGCCCGTGCGCCGCGTTCCCACCACATGCCAAGCCGGGTCAGCCCAGTGGCGCGGCGGGCCTGCAGGGGATCGACCTCGAAATCGCTATCAACATCACCGGCAATATCATCGGCGAAATCGCCGTCATCCGGCCCGATCGGGCCGGGTGCCGCGTCCTCGGGTTCGTGTCGCCGCCAGATGGGTCGGGTCAAAGCCATTCCGGAATGGTATCGCGCGACAGAATCTGGTCAATCGTTGGTCGCGCCCGAATGACGGCGAATTGATCCCCGCGCACCAGAACCTCGGGCACCAGCGGGCGGGTGTTGTATTCCGAGGCCATGACCGCCCCATATGCCCCGGCCGAGCGGAATGCCACCAGATCGCCTGCCTGCATTTCGGGCAGTTCCACGCCCTTGCTGAAGGTGTCGCCGGTTTCACAGACCGGGCCGACCACGTCATAGGCGTGCACCTCGGCCCCCGGCACCGATTCGCGCAGCGGCACGATGTCGTGATGGGCGCCGTACATGGCCGGGCGCAGCAGGTCGTTCATCGCCGCGTCGAGGATCAGGAAATCGCGGCCCTCGCCGTGTTTGACATAGATCACCTGTGACAGCAGCACGCCGGCATTGCCGACGATGTTGCGGCCGGGCTCGATTTCGATCTGGCAGCCCAGATCGCCCACCGTCTCGCGGATGACCTGCCCGTATTCCAGCGGAAGCGGCGGGGCGCTGTTGTCGCGGCGATAGGGGATGCCAAGGCCGCCGCCCAGATCCAGACGGGTGATGCTGTGGCCATCGCTGCGCAACGCGCGGGTCAGGTCGGCGACTTTCGCATAGGCCTGACGATAGGGGTCGAGATCGGTCAACTGACTGCCGATATGCACGTCGACGCCGACGACGCTCAGTCCCGGCAGGGTCGCGGCGCGGGCATAAACCTCGCGCGCGCGGGCGATGGGAATGCCGAATTTGTTTTCCGATTTGCCGGTGGCGATCTTTTCGTGGGTCTTGGCGTCCACGTCGGGGTTCACGCGCACCGCGATCGGGACCGTAGCCCCCATGCCGGCGGCAAGCGCCGACAGAATTTCCATCTCGGGCTCTGATTCGATGTTGAACTGCCGGATGCCACCCGCGATCGCCTGCGCCATCTCGTCGGCGGTCTTGCCGACACCGGAAAAGACGATGCGGTCGCCGGGCACGCCGGCGGCACGGGCGCGCGCGTATTCGCCACCCGATACCACATCCATGCCGGCGCCGAGATCGCCCATCAGCTTCAGCACGGCCAGATTGGAATTCGCCTTGACCGCATAGCAGATCAGATGATCGGCCCAGTCCAGCGCCTTCTGGAACTGCCCGAAATGGCGGGTCAACGTGGCGGCCGAGTAGACATAGACCGGCGTACCCACCGCTTCCGCGATCCGGGTCAGATCGACGTCCTCGGCGAAAAGCCGGCCGTCGCGATAGTTGAAATGATCCATCACATCACCTTGCGCGCGCGCAAAAACAGATACAGCGGCAGGCCGCAGCCGACGCCCAGAAAAGCCGTGGCAGGCAGCACGATCAGCGCCAGCCAGTTGCGCCGCACCGAGGTTTCCACCAGCACCCAGACCGCCAGCACGGCCGCCGCGACGATCCCGTCCGGTCCAAAGCCCTCGGCATAAATCAGATGCAGCGCGGCCCCGACGACCGCGGCGGCCAGCCAGACCAGGCGCAGGGGCGTCAGCTGCGTCAAAGCCTTCCCGTCACGCCGATCTGCGCCTCGCCCGAGACGGTGGCACCCGGGGCGGCGACACCGGGCGGCGGCGCCGGGCGCAAGGGCGCGCCATCGACGCCGCATCCGGCGAGTATCGAAAGACCCAGCATCGCCGCCAGAACTAGCCCTTTTCGTGCCATTTCGCGGTCCTTTCCCGCCATCCGGCGATCTGTGCACGCACCTGATCGGGTGCGGTTCCGCCGTAGCTTTGCCGCGAGGCGACGGAATTGTGTACCCCCAGAACCGAATAGACCGACTGGTCGATGGCCGGGTGGCCGGTCTGCATCTCGGTCAGGGTCAGATCGGGCAGATCGCAGCCCTTTTTCTCGGCCAGCGCGACCAGTGCGCCGGTGACGTGATGCGCCTCGCGGAAAGGCAGCCCGGCCTCGCGCACCAGCCAGTCGGCCAGATCGGTCGCGGTCGAGAACCCGGCCCCCGCCGCGGCCTCCAGCTTTTCGCGGTTGGCGGTCAGATCGGACAGCATCCCGGTCATCGCGGCCAAGGCCAGCATCAGCGTATCGGCGGCGTCAAACACCTGTTCCTTGTCTTCCTGCATGTCCTTGGAATAGGCCAGCGGCAGCCCCTTCATCACCGTGAACAGCGCCACCGTCGCGCCAAGGATGCGACCGATTTTGGCCCGCAACAGCTCGGCCGCGTCGGGGTTGCGCTTTTGCGGCATGATGCTGGAGCCGGTGGACCATTTGTCCGACATGGTAACAAAGCGGAACTGAGCCGAGGACCAGATCACCAGCTCTTCGGCCAAACGCGACAGGTGCATCGCGCAAATGGCGCTTGCCGACAGGAATTCCAGCGCGAAATCCCGGTCGCTGACCGCGTCGAGGCTGTTGGCCATGGGCCGGTCGAAGCCCAGCGCCTGCGCGGTCGCGTGTCGGTCGATGGCAAAGCCGGTTCCGGCCAGCGCGGCGGCGCCAAGGGGTGATTCGTTCATCCGCGCCCGCGCATCCTGAAAACGCGACAGATCGCGGCCGAACATTTCGACATAGGCCATCATGTGATGGCCCCATGTCACCGGCTGGGCGGTCTGAAGATGGGTAAAGCCCGGCATCACCCAATCCGCGCCGCGCTCGCCCTGGGCCAGCGCCGCCGTGATCAGCGCCTGCAGACCGGTGATCGCCGCGTCGCACTGATCCCGCACCCAAAGCCGGAAGTCGGTCGCCACCTGATCGTTGCGCGACCGCGCGGTATGCAGACGGCCGGCCGGCGCGCCGATCAGATCCTTCAGCCGCGATTCCACATTCATGTGAATATCTTCCAGCGCCTCGCTGAACGGGAAATTCCCGGCCTCGATCTCTGACAATACGGTGAGCAGACCTTCACGGATCGCCTCTGCATCGTTAGTGCTGATGATGCCTTGTGCCGCCAGCATGGCGGCATGGGCCCGGCTGCCCCGGATGTCCTGGGCGTAGAGCCGCCGGTCGAAACCGATCGAGGCGTTGATCGCCGTCATGATCGCATCCGGCCCGGCGGCAAAGCGCCCGCCCCACATCGCATTGGCGGTCTGGGGCACGCTGTCGGGGGTCTTGGGCCGGTCGGTCATTCGCATTCCTCGGGGGTCACATGCTGCGTTCGCTTTTCCTTTATACGGCGCTGGTTATCGGTGCAAATGCGACGCTCGCCGCGCCCATCGACTGGACGGCGCCGCGCGCCGGCGACATGGCAAAGCTGGAACCGGTCGATCCGCCGGTCGCGGCCTCGACCACGGCGTTTTTCGACGAATCGGGGGCCGAAAAGACGCTGGCCGATTACAAGGGCAAGGTCGTGCTGCTGAACTTCTGGGCGACATGGTGCGCCCCCTGCCGCGAGGAAATGCCCTCGATCCAGAAGCTTCAGGCCGAAATGGGCGGCGATGATTTCGAGGTCGTGCCGATCGCGTCCGGCCGCAACCCGCTGCCCGCCATCCGGAAATTCTTTGGCGAAACCGGCGTCACCGACCTGCCGATCCTGACCGATCCCCGGCAGAAACTGTCGCGCGATATGGGGGTTCTGTCGCTGCCGGTCACGATTCTTCTGGACCGCGAGGGGCGCGAGATCGCGCGGCTGATCGGCGGCGCCGAATGGGACACGCCCGAGGCACGCGCCATTATCCAGCAGGCGATAGCGCCCTGACCCTGCCGTGCTGCGGGCAGGTGACGAGATGATCGTTCACCATGCCCGTGGCCTGCATGAACGCATAAACGATCACCGGGCCACAGAACCTGAAGCCGCGCTTTTTCAGTGCCTTTGACATGGCGATGGATTCGGGGCTGTCGACCGGATAGGGCTGGTCGGCGCGCAGGCCGTTCTGGATCGGCTGGCCGCCGACGAACGACCACAGATAGTCGGCAAACCCCTGTTCCGCCTCGATCTCCTGCCATATTTTCGCATTCGAAACGGTTGCTTCGATCTTGCCGCGATGGCGGATGATCCCGGGGTTCGCAAGGGCACGCTCGACCCGATCGGGGCCCCATTCGGCGATCATGTTGGGGTCAAACCCGTCGAATTCCTGCCAGAAGGCGTCCCGCTTGCGCAGGATGGTGATCCAGCTCAGCCCAGCCTGAAACCCGTCTAGGACAAGCTTTTCCCACAGCGCGCGGCCGTCGCGTTCGGGCACGCCCCATTCGGTGTCGTGATAGGCGACATAAAGCGGGTCGGTCCCGCACCAGGAACAGCGTTCGTTCATCTGACGTTAACCGGAAGTTGCAAAACTTCATCCGGTTTACCCGGAATTAGGACAAAATGGCCAGACTGCGCGAAAGTGACTGGAGGCTGGGATGTCCCGTTTTGATTCGACCGATGACCGAAAGTCATCTCCATTGGATTTCGCGATAGACCGTCAATCGCGCACCACGCTCGATTCCGTGCGCAGCGCGATCGACCGTGGCGACGCCTTTCTCGCCTATCAGCCCGTGGTGCAGGCGGACCGGCCGCAACGCCCCGCGTTTTATGAGGGGTTGATCCGGATCAGCGACGAAACCGGGCGCATGGTGCCGCTGCGCGATTTCATGCCGCAGGCGGAAACCACCGATCTGGGCCGGGAAATCGACTGTCTCGCGCTGGGGCTGGGGCTGCGCACACTGGCCGAAGAACCCTCGATGCGGCTGTCGATCAACATGTCGGCGCGGTCCATCGGCAACCCGGACTGGATGTCGACCCTGCGGCAGGGGATTCGCCGCGATGAGCGTCTGGCCGAGCGGCTGGTGCTGGAAATCACCGAAAGCTCGGCGATGGACATGCCCGACTTGACCCGCAATTTCATGACCGAATTGCAGGCACGCGGCGTGTCTTTCGCATTGGACGACTTCGGCGCCGGCTATACCTCGTTCCGCTATCTGCGCGATTTCAATTTTGACATGATCAAGATCGACGGTCAGTTCATCCGCGAAATCTCGGAACACCCGGACAATCAGGTGCTGACCCGCGCCCTGATGGCCATCGCGCATCATTTCGACATGTTCACCGTCGCCGAATCGGTCGAAACGGCCGAAGACGCCGCCTATCTGATCAATCTGGGCATCGACTGCCTGCAAGGCTATTACTTCGGCGCCCCGACCATCGTTCCGCCTTGGAAAGCGCCGGCCTCGGCGGCGGCGCTGAACCGCGGACGCTGAAATTCCGCGATGGGCCCCGACCCAGCAGCGGACCCGTTGGCCAACGTGGTGACCGACGCGGCGGACGGCGGATCTGCTGGACGGCGCGCGGCCCGCGCCAGGAAAAGCGCCATCGCAATGCCGCGTCACGGAAGGGCAGGTGACAGGCACCTTTGCCCCGGGCGGGGGTTCCATCTGCCAACCGGATCTGCCGGGCGCGGAGCCGACTGAGGGCGCCGTTACCGCGATCGGGGGAAAATTTCTCTGGCTATGGCGCGCTTGACCTCGGCAGCTTATATCGCATTGTCAAGGTGACGTCGGGTCCACAGGGCCATTTCAGCCGGAGGTAGGAGCTTACATGTCCAATATCGTTATCGTATCCGCAGGCCGCACAGCGGTCGGAAGTTTTCTGGGCGCCTTTGCCAATGTCCCGGCCCACGATCTGGGCGCGGCCGTTCTGAAGGCCGTCGTCGAACGCGCCGGCATTGATCCGGCCGAGGTTGACGAGACCATTCTGGGTCAGGTCCTGACCGCCGGTCAGGGTCAGAACCCCGCGCGTCAGGCGCATATCCACGCCGGTCTGCCGATCACCTCGCCGGCATGGTGCCTGAATCAGGTTTGCGGCTCGGGCCTGCGCTCGGTGATGCTGGGTGCCCAGCAGATCATGTGCGGCGACGACCGTATCGTCCTCGCGGGCGGTCAGGAAAGCATGTCGCTGTCGCCCCATGCGGCCTATCTGCGCGCCGGTCAGAAGATGGGCGATCTGGCGATGGTCGACACCATGATCAAGGATGGCCTGTGGGACGCCTTCAACAATTATCACATGGGGCAGACGGCGGAAAACGTCGCCGACCAGTGGAAGATCAGCCGCGAGATGCAGGACGAATTCGCGCTCGCCAGCCAGAACAAGGCCGAAGCCGCCCAGAAAGCCGGCCGTTTCGCCGATGAAATCGTGCCCTTCGTGGTCAAAAGCCGCAAAGGCGACGTGACCGTCGATCAGGATGAATACATCCGCCACGGCGCGACCATCGAGGCGATGCAGAAGCTGCGCCCGGCCTTCAAGAAAGACGGCTCGGTCACCGCCGGTAACGCCTCGGGGCTGAACGACGGCGCCGCCGCCGTCCTGCTGATGACCGAGGAAGAGGCCGCAAAACGCGGGCTGACCCCGTTTGGCCGGATTGCCGGCTATGGCACCACCGGCCTTGATCCGGCGATCATGGGCACTGGCCCGATTTCGGCAAGCCGCAAGGCGCTTGAAAAGGCCGGCTGGAAGGCCGCCGATCTGGATCTGGTCGAAGCGAACGAGGCTTTCGCCGCCCAGGCCTGCGCCGTCAACAACGACATGGGCTGGAACACCGATCTGGTCAACGTCAACGGCGGCGCGATCGCCATCGGCCACCCGATCGGCGCCTCGGGCGCGCGCATCCTGAACACGCTTCTGTTCGAGATGAAGCGTCGCGACGCCAAGAAAGGTCTCGCGACGCTCTGCATCGGCGGCGGCATGGGCGTCGCCATGTGCATCGAACGCGACTGATTTGACAACGGGTGCGCAACTATCTTGCGCACCCGGCCCACTCGCGCAATGCTGCCGGTTACAGGTTCTCAGGTAACCTGGCTCATAGAGGGGGGAAGTTATGTCCAAGGTAGCAATCGTCACCGGTGGTTCCCGCGGGATAGGGGCGGCCATTTCAACGGCCTTGAAGGACGCGGGCTATACGGTTGCGGCGAATTACGCCGGCAACGACGACGCGGCGGCCGCCTTTACCAAGGAAACCGGCATCAAGACCTATAAATGGTCCGTCGCCGACTACGACGCCTGCGCCGCCGGGATCAAACAGGTCGAGGCGGATCTGGGTCCCGTCGCCGTTCTGGTCAACAACGCCGGCATTACCCGTGATGCGATGTTCCACAAGATGTCCCCCGCGCAGTGGAAAGAGGTCATCGACACCAATCTGACCGGTCTTTTCAACATGACGCATCCGGTCTGGGGCGGCATGCGCGACCGCAAGTTCGGGCGAATCATCTCGATCAGCTCGATCAACGGCCAAAAGGGTCAGGCCGGTCAGGCGAATTATTCGGCGGCGAAGGCCGGTGATATCGGGTTCAGCAAGGCGCTGGCGCAGGAAGGCGCGCGCGCCGGAATCACCGTGAACGTCATCGCGCCCGGCTATATCGGTACGGAAATGGTCCGCGCCATCGACGAAAAAGTGCTGAACGAACGCATCATCCCGCAGATTCCAGTTGGCCGTCTGGGCGAACCGGAAGAGATCGCGCGCTGCGTGGTGTTTCTTGCCTCGGAGGATGCGGGCTTCATCACCGGATCGACGATTTCGGCCAATGGCGGGCAATATTTCAGCTGATCTTCGCCATCACTGAACAGACAGGGCCCGCAGCGATGCGGGCCCCTTTTTTGAACGGCGGGACTCTCGCGGTCCGGATGTCACAAGCGGAATTTCTCGGGCAGGATTTTCACGGGCAGGATAACGGCATGAACCGCGCCACACTTATCGGTTTTTCGGCGGTCCTGCTGTGGGCGCTTCTGGCGCTGTTCACCGTCGGCACCTCGCCCATGCCGCCGTTTCAATTGGCGGCGCTAAGTTTTGCAATCGGCGGGCTGGTCGGGCTGATCTGGACCGTCGCCCGGTCGAAGCTTTCGGCATTACGGGACGTGCCGCCGGGCGCCTATGTCTTTGGCACGCTGGGGCTTTTCGGCTATCACGCGCTGTATTTCTCGGCCCTGCGGCTGGCCCCGCCCGCCGAGGCGAGCCTGATCGCCTATCTGTGGCCATTGCTGATCGTACTGGGATCGGGGTTGCTGCCGGGCGAGAAGCTGCGGGTGCGGCATGTAGCCGGCGCGGTCATCGCATTCACGGGCGCGGCGCTGATCGTCGGGGGGCGCGAAAACGCCGGCGGCGGTATCTCCGCCGGGCACCTTCTGGCGCTGGGTGCCGCCGTGACATGGGCCGGCTATTCATTGGGTTCCCGGCGCATGACCAGCGTCCCGACCGAGGCGGTCACGGTCTACTGCCTGCTGACAGCCGTGCTTGCCGCCGGCGTGCATCTGACGGTGGAAACCCCGGTGTGGAATCTGACCACCGCCGGCTGGCTAAGCGCGCTGGCGCTTGGTCTGGGGCCGGTGGGACTGGCGTTCTTCACATGGGATATCGGCGTCAAACGCGGCGATATCCAACTGCTGGGAACGCTGGCCTATGCCTCGCCGCTTTTGTCGACATTGGTTCTGGTGACGGCGGGAATCGCGCCTGCGACAACTAAGCTTCTGGTTGCGGCGCTGCTGATCACGCTTGGCGCGATTCTGGCGGCGGGGCTGTTCGGCGGCGGAAACCGGGGCGGCCGCCGCCCCGATTCGCAAAAGACCCGCTAACTGGACAGGCGCCCGATTTCTTCCTTGAGCCGCAGCTTCTCTCGCTTCATCTGTGCCAGTTGAAAATCGTCGCAATTCGGGTTCCGTTGCTCTCTCTCAACGGCCGAGGATAGGTTTTCGTGCTTACGGCGCAATTCTTCGACATGCGATGCCACTGACATCAGGTCCTCCTGTGATAAAGCGGTCCATCGGGTGATTGCACCATATTGCCATCAATCTGTCATCTGATTTTCGGGACGATGTGCAATCCTTCGCCAACATGGCTTACGCCCATAGGTTGAGAGGCGCGCCGTCGCGCAAGATCGCGCTGGCCTGCGGGCTCAGGTCCTCGCCGTCGCGCAAATGCCGCTCGGCCGCATGCAGAACCAGCGGCGAAAGCAGTTGCAGCGCCCCCCGCGCGCCTTTGACCGCGCCCAGAATGACCCGCCCCGCCGGATGCCCCTGCCGGGCGGTCAGCGGCAGGATGCGAATCGCCCCGGCGCGGGTCTGGACCGCGGCAAGCAGGTCCGCCATACGCGCCGCCCTGTGGATCATGATCAGGCGGCCGCCCGGACGCAGCCGGCGCAGCGTCGCGTCCGCCCAAGCCGTCAGCGACAGCGATTCGCGGCGGGCGAGATCCCGCCCCTGACCCGGCGAGGCGGTATCGCGCCCATCGAAATAAGGCGGGTTCATCATCGCCAGATCGAAGGTTTCGGCGCGAAGCCCGGCCGGCAGATCGGTCAGATCGGCGGTTACGACCCGCAAATCTATGGCATTTCGTGCGGCATTCTGACGCGCAAGCGCCGCGTATTCGGGCTGAAGCTCGATCCCGGTCAGCGCCAGACCGGGCACCCGGTGGCCAAGGCACAGGCTGACCGCACCGGCGCCGCAACCGGGCTCCAGCACCCGGTCACCGGTTCGCGCCGGCACAGCGGCGGCAAGCATGACGGCATCCGCACCGGCGCGATAGCCGCTGACCGGCTGTTCGATCGCCAGCTTTCCGCCCAAAAAACCGTCGACCCGGGTTTCCGGCCCGGTTTTCTCAACTTTCGATGCCATGGTCGCGCAAGATCGCCTTGCCCCGGAAATGATCGCGGTCGGCGACCATAAGGCGTTGCTGGATGGCGCCGATACTGCCCTCCAGAATGCTGGCATGCTGGTCCAGATGGAACACCTCGATCCCTTCGCCGCGCAGGATGCTGGTGGCGATGGACAGGGTGACCGGATCGTTGCTGCGCAGCAGTTCTTTCATGCCGTGAACCTAGGCGACGGTTGCGGCCAAGTCGATACCGTGGCAATGGCATTGCATAGCGAAAGGTGAGACGCATGGGCGTAAGCGAAACTGTTGCAAAGCCGTTGGATCGGTTGGCGGCGACGCTGGGCGATGACATGGCGGCGGTGAACACGCTGATCCGGGACCGCATGGCCAGCCGCCACGCCCCCCGCATCCCCGAGGTGACGGCGCATCTGGTCGAGGCCGGCGGCAAGCGCCTGCGGCCTTTGCTTACGCTGGCGGCGGCACGGATGCTTGGCTATGAAGGCCCCTATCACGTCCATCTGGCCGCAACGGTTGAATTCATCCATACCGCCACGCTTTTGCATGACGATGTGGTCGATGAAAGCAGCCAGCGACGCGGCCGCCCGACGGCCAACCTGCTATGGGACAACAAATCCAGCGTGCTGGTCGGCGACTATCTGTTTTCGCGCAGCTTCCAGTTGATGGTCGAGACCGGCAACCTGCGGGTGCTGGACATTCTGGCCAATGCCAGCGCCACGATATCCGAAGGCGAGGTGCTGCAACTGACCGCCGCGCAGGATCTTGCGACCGACGAGGCGATCTATCTTCAGGTGGTCCGGGGCAAGACTGCCGCGCTGTTCTCGGCGGCGACCGAGGTTGGCGGCGTGATCGCCGGCGCGCCCGAGGCGCAGGTCAAGGCGCTTTACGCATATGGCGATGCGCTGGGGATCGCGTTCCAGATCGTCGATGATCTGCTGGATTATACCGGGACCGCGGAAACCATCGGCAAGAATGTCGGCGACGATTTCCGTGAACGCAAGCTGACCCTGCCGGTCATCAAGGCGGTGGCGAAAGCCTCGGCCGAGGAACGCGCCTTCTGGGTGCGGACCATCGAAAAAGGCGATCAGCAGGACGGCGATCTGGCCCAGGCGATGGCGATCATGAACCGCCACGCCGCGCTGGAGGCGGCGCGGGCCGATGCGCTCGACTGGGCGGCAAAGGCGCGTGACGCCCTGGCGCCCCTGCCCGACAATGCGTTGCGCGGGATGCTGTCCGATCTGGCCGGATTCGTCGTGGCCCGGGTCGCCTGACCGTATCGGGATCTTTGGCGTTGAATGAAAAAAAGCCCGGCATTCGCCGGGCTTTTCCGTTTTCGGTGGGAGGACGTCAGTTATAGGCGCGCTCGCCATGCGTGGTCAGGTCCAGCCCCTCACGCTCGTCCGATTCGGTGACGCGCAGCCCCATCACCGCCTTGATGATCATCAGCGCCACGAAAGACACCACGCCCGACCAGACCACGGCGGTCAGCACGCCGATGAACTGCGCGGTAAGCTGGCCGGAAGTCGAGAAGGCCGCGACCGAATCGGTCGCATAGTCATAGACCCCCGAGCCGCCCAGCGAAGGGTTGGCGAAGATGCCGGTCAGCAGCGCCCCGACGATCCCGCCGACGCCGTGCACACCAAAGACGTCAAGGCTGTCGTCGTAATTCAGCCACATCTTCAGCTTGACGACGGCCCACAGGCAGACAAAGCCCGCGACGACACCGATGAAGATCGCGCCGCCGGCGCCGACAAAGCCGGCGGCCGGGGTGACGGCGACCAGACCGGCCACCGCACCCGAAACCGCGCCCAGCATGCTGGGATGGCCGCGACCGATCCATTCACCCACCATCCAGGCAAGGGCTGCGGCGGCCGGGGCGACGATCGTGTTCAGCACCGCCTGCACGGTCAGGCCGTTCGATTCAAGGTTGGAGCCGGCGTTGAAACCGAACCAGCCGACCCACAGAAGGCATGCGCCGATCATGGTGAAGGTCAGGTTGTGGGGGGTGATCAGCTCCTTGCGATAACCAAGGCGCGGACCGACCACGATGGCGGCGACCAGTCCCGCGACACCGGCGTTGATATGGACCACCGTGCCACCGGCAAAGTCCAGCGCGCCCTTGCTGAACAGGAAACCCGCCGGCGCGTCATAGGCGCTGGGACCGCCCCACCACCAGACCATATGCGCCATCGGCAGATAGGCGAAGATGAACCACAGCACGATGAACACCAGCACCGCTGAGAACTTCATCCGCTCGGCCGTGGCGCCGATGATCAGCGCCGGGGTGATCGCCGCGAAGGTCAGCTGGAACACCACAAAGGCCAATTCCGGAATGACGACGCCTTTCGAGAAGCCTTCGACCACGGATTCGGTGGTGATCCCGGCAAGGAACATTTTGGACAGACCGCCGATGAAGGGCGTCGTCGCCGTCGCATCGGCCGCCGCGCCGACGCCGGTGAAGGCCAGCGAATAGCCGAACGCCACCCACAAAAGCGCCATCACGCAAAAGCCGATGAACACCTGCATCAGCACCGAAAGCATGTTCTTGGCCCGCACCAGACCGCCATAGAACAGGGCGAGCCCCGGAATGGTCATCAGAATGACCAGAATGGTCGAGACCAGCATCCATGTGGTGTCGCCCTTGTCCGGGACAGGTGTGGCGGCGGCAACCTCGGCCGCCGCGACGGTGGCGTCGGCGGCGTCCTGCGCGAATGCCGGCACGGCGGCCAGCGCCAGCATCGCCATCGCCATGAACGGGGCGCCGGAAAGGCGCAGTTGCGGTTTTGGTGTCATGATCATCCTGTCCTCGAATTACCGTCAATCCGGGCCTTCGCCCCCTAAGCATCAGCGCCAGAAGGGGCGGCGGTCCGATCCGCGGCAAGGTCGGCGCCCGGTCGCGGCACGGCCGATGCGGGCAATTGCCCGGCTTAGGGCAATCGCCGGGGGCTTTGCCCGTTTTATCGGCAGTCCGGGAATCACACGACTTCGCGCGCAACCGATGTCGGGACTTCGCTTTGCGCAGAAGATTCTGTAAAGTTGCGCGAAACCGGGCCGCGAGACGCCCGTTACTGGCATCGGCAGGATTAATGACGAAACCGACTACTCCGAAGCGGCCAATGGTCGCGGATCAGCGCTATTCCGGGCAATCAGCGGCGCAGAACTCGACCAAACCGGCGGCCAAACCCCCGGCCAAGCGCCGGCGCGGCACCGCACGGCCCAAGCGCGGCAACATGGTGACCCGTGGCATCACCGGGTTCGTCTCGCTGATCTGGCGGGTGGTCTGGGGGACGTTCTGGCGCACCGCGCTTGTCGTCGCGCTGATCATCGGCGCCGCCACGGCCTGGTACTATTCCCGCCTGCCCGAATTGTCGGCATTGCTGGACGGCCGCGCCCGCGGATCGGTGACCATGCTGGACGCAAGCGGCAACGTCTTTGCCTGGCGGGGGGAAACCTTTGGCGACGTGAGCTCGGACAAGATTTCGCCGGCCCTGAAACAGGCCGTTATCGCGACCGAGGATAAGCGGTTCTATGGCCATATGGGGATCAGCCCGCGCGGTATCGTCAGCGCTGTCCGCATCAACCTTGCCGCCGGCCGCGGCCCGCTTGAGGGCAACGGCGGCTCGACCATTACCCAGCAGGTCGCCAAGCTGCTGTGTCTGGGCGACCAATACGACCCCGCGAAATGGAAGAACGAAGCGGCTTATGAGGCCGACTGCCGCGTCGGCTCGGTCTGGCGGAAGGTCAAAGAGGTGCCCTTCGCTTTCGCGCTGGAAGCCAAGTACAGCAAGGACGAGATCCTGACGATCTACATGAACCGGTCCTATCTGGGCGCCGGTGCCCGCGGCTTCGAGGCCGCCAGCCAGCGTTATTTCGGCAAGGGCGCCAAGGACGTGAACCCGTCCGAGGCCGCGATGCTGGCCGGCCTGCTCAAGGCGCCGTCCTATTTCGCGCCGACGAACAACCTCCAGCGATCGCAGGACCGGGCCAATCTGATCCTTGGTCTGATGGAAGAACAGGGCTATCTGACCCCCGAGCAACTGGCGACCGCGCGTGAAAACCCGGCGGTCTTGTCCAAGGCCGCGGCGGCTCGCGCCGGCGGCTATTTCGCCGATTGGGTGATGGATTCAGGCCCCGGCTTTCTGACCAACGAGACGACCGAGGATGTCACCATCCTGACGACCTTTGACCAGCGCGTGCAGCGGGCGGCGGAACGCGCGCTGAAGCAGGTCCTCGACACCAAGGTCAAGGGCAACTCCAAGGCTCAGGCGGCGGTGGTGGTGATGTCCGCCGATGGCGCGGTCCGCGCGATGATCGGCGGGCGCGGCGCGGCGGCGGACGGGTCGTTCAACCGCGCGACGCAAGCGCTTCGCCAGACCGGATCGTCGTTCAAGCCCTTCGTCTACGCCGCCGCGCTGAACGAGGGGTATTCGCCGAATACCATCGTCGATGACGCGCCGCTGACCATCAACATTCCCGGATCGGGGCCGTGGTCACCCAAGAACTACACCCGAAACTACAAGGGTCAGGTGACGCTGACGCAGGCGCTCGCGGGCTCGCTCAACACCGCGACGATCCGCATTCAGGAAGAGGCCGGCCGCGATGCCGTCCGCCGCGTGGCCGAGGGTTTCGGCGTCGCCAACGACCTTGCCAGCGGCCCCGCCCTTGGTCTTGGCGTGTCGGAATCGACCCTGCTGGAGATGACCGGCGCCTATGCCGGCATTCGCAACGGCGGTTCCTCGGTCACACCTTACGGCTTGGTCGAGCTGCGGATCAAAGGCGATGACCAGCCGCTGATCGGCCAGACCGGCGGCATGGGCCAGCGGGTGATCTCGGAAAAAGCCGCAGGTGAACTGATCTGGATGATGGAAAAGGTGATCCAGAACGGCACCGGCGGACGCGCGAAACTGCCGGGACGAGAGGCCGCGGGCAAGACCGGCACCACCTCGAGCTATCGCGACGCATGGTTCATCGGCTTTACGGAACAATATGTTACCGGCGTCTGGATGGGCTATGACGACAACACGCCCCTGACTGGCGTGACCGGCGGCGGTCTGCCGGCCGAGATCTGGCAGGCGGTGATGGAGGCCATTCACGAAGGCCTTCCGCCCGAGCCCCTAAACGCGCTTGCGCCGAATGGCGGCGGCGACGTGATCGGATCGCGCGCGTCGCCTTCGGACGTGGCCGGCAGCGACCCGCTGGCGCAGGCGTTGGCCGAGGCATTGGGTCAGGGTCAGGCGCAGGCCGCGGCCAACCGGGGCGGCAGCGGTGGCGGCGCGCCTCGAACCCCCGGCAGCGTGACCAGCAGCGACCAGATCCCCGGACAGGCGCCCGCCCCCGCGCCAGCCGCGGCCGAGGATCCATTGACGCGCGCGCTGAATGAGGCCATGTCGGGCGGATGACAGGATGCTCGACCCGGCATTTCTGATCCCGGCAGTAATCTGGTAACTATTTTCAGCTAGACCGTTTGCGTATCGAATCGGGGATTGAATGGCGTTTCGGCCAAATACGGTGATCGGGTTGCGCGAATTGCGGTCGGCGCGGCGCAAGGCGCGGTCGCTCGTCCTGTCGGTCGGGATTTTTTCGGTCGCGGCCAACCTTCTGATGCTGACCGGCCCGCTGTTCATGCTTCAGGTCTATGACCGGGTGCTGTCCAGCCGCTCGGTCGAGACGCTGACCGCGCTGTTCGGTCTGGTCTGCTTTCTGTTTTTGCTGATGGGCCTCATCGACGTGGCCCGCAACCGCATCATGCATCGCGTGGGTGCGCAGTTTCAAAGCGCGATGGAGCTTCGGGTTTTCTCGGCCTCGCTTCAGGATGGCGCGGTCAGCGGGAATGGCGACGTCATTCTGGGCGGCATGCGCGATCTGGACGCGATCCAGCGCTTCATGACCTCGCCGCTGGTGCTCGCGCTGTTCGATCTGCCGTGGGCGCCGCTGTTTCTGGCGGCGGTCTACCTGTTTCACCCGTTTCTGGGCATCGTCGCCACGATAGGCTGCCTGCTTCTGGTGCTGACCACCTATCTGAACCAGCTTTTCAGCGAACATGCGCTGCAACGGGCGATGATCGCCTCGCGTCAGGCCGACCGGATGAACGACCTTTACCGGGATGAGGGTGAGGTCATCCAGTCGCTCGGCATGCGCTCGGCCGCGTTTCGCCGCTGGCGGAAGTCGCGCGACGAAGCGACGGCGGCAACGGTCGAGAACGCCGATCGCAGCACCAGCTTCAGCGTGTTTTCGCGGACCTTCCGGCTGTTTCTGCAATCGGCGATGCTGGCGGCGGGGGCGTGGCTTGTGTTGCGGCAGGAACTGACGCCGGGGGCGATGATCGCCTCGTCGATCCTGATGGGCCGGGCGCTGTCGCCGATCGAACAGATCGTCGGCGGCTGGTCCACCATTCAACGCGCCAAGGACGGCTGGAACCGGTTGGCCGACCTGCTGTCGCGCCGGCCGCCGCAGCCCGACCGCACCGCGCTGCCGCGTCCGCAGGGCGGGCTTCAGGTATCGAGCTTGTCGGTGGTGCCGCCGGGCCAGCAAAGCGCCACCCTGCGCAGCGTGAGTTTCAAACTGGAACCGGGTCAGGCGCTTGGCGTGATCGGACCCTCGGGTGCCGGCAAATCGACGCTGGCGCGGGCGCTGATCGGCGCATGGCCCCCGGCGGGCGGGACGATCCGGCTGGGCGGCGCCACGCTGGACCAATACGACCCCGATGTTCTGGGCCAGCTCATGGGCTATCTGCCCCAGCAGGTGACGCTGTTTGACGGCACGATCGCGGAAAACATCGCGCGCCTGTCCGCCTCACCCGATCCCGAGCGGGTGGTGAACGCGGCCAGGGCCGCCGCCGCGCATGAGATGATCCTTGAATTGCCGCACGGCTATGACACGCCCGTCACCCAGACCGGCGGCCGGCTGTCGGGCGGTCAGATCCAGCGGATCGGGCTGGCGCGCACGCTTTACTCGGACCCGGTGCTGTTCGTTCTGGATGAACCGAACTCGAACCTCGACAACGAAGGCTCGGCAGCGCTGAACGCCGCGATCCGCTCGATCAAGGCGCGGGGCGGGTCGGTGATCATCATGGCCCACCGCCCCGCCGCGATCCACGAATGCGAGATGCTTCTGGTATTGTCCGGCGGCGTGGTGCGCAGCTTTGGCCCGCGCGACGAGGTTCTGCGTCAAAGCACCCGCAACGCCGAGGAAATCGTGCGGTCCAAGGGTCTGGGCGGGGGGGTGACATGAGTGATCCTTCCAATCCGGGCGGCGGTCAGGGTGGCGGCCAGGGCGGCGGGCTGCCGGCCTTTGGCACGGCGCCGGTCGCGAAACTGCCGACGACGACCGGCAACCCGCCACCTCCGGCCAACGCCCCGCCGCCTTCGACCGCGATCCCCAAACCCGAGCCGATCCCCGAGCGGCCGGCTTGGTCGGCACGCGGCGCGGTGTGGCTGGGCATATTGTCCTTGATCCTTTTCGTCGGCGGCTTCGGCGCCTGGGCGGCGATGACCAGCATCGCCGGCGCCGTGGTCGCGCCCGGTCAGGTCGAGGTCGAGCAGCGCCGCCAGGTCGTTCAGCATCCCGAAGGCGGCGTTGTGTCCGAGATTCTCGTGCGCGAGGGGCAGCAGGTTCAGGCCGACGACATCCTGATCCGGCTGGACGGATCGTTGCTGAAAACCGAACTCGCGATCGTCGAGGGCCAGTATTTCGAACTGCTGGCCCGCCGCGGCCGGCTGGAGGCCGAGCGCGCCGACAGCGACACCATCACCTTTCCGCCCGATCTGATCGACAATGCCGCCGAACGGCCCGAGATCCAGACCCTGATGCAGGGCCAGACCAGCCTGTTCGAGGCCCGCCGCGAGACCCTGCGCCAGGCGATCGAGCAGCTGGACAAGCAGTCGGAACAGGTCGCAGCCCAGATCAACGGCATCGACGCCCAAAGCAAGGCGCTGCGTGATCAGCGCGCCTTCATCGACAAGGAACTGACCGATCAGCGCAGCCTGCTTGCAAAAGGTCTGGCGCAGCAGCCCCGTGTCCTTGCGCTTGAACGCGAGGCCGCCTCGCTGGACGGTGAGCTGGGGCAGATGATCGCCGCCCGCGCGCAGGCCGAGACCAAGCGCACCGAAATCGGCATCGTGCGGCTTCAGCAGATCTCCGAGCGGCGCGAAACCGCCGAGACGGATCTGCGCGAGATGGGTTATCGCGAGTTGGAACTGGCCGAGCGTAGACGCTCGCTGACCGATCAGATCGCGCGCCTCGACATCCGCGCGCCGGCATCCGGCATCGTCTATGAACTGAAGGTGACGACCCCGCATTCGGTGATCCGGGCGGCCGAACCGGTGCTTTATATCGTCCCGCAAGACCGGCCGCTGGTGATCAGCGCCCGGGTCGCGCCGATCAACGTCGACGAAGTCAGCGTGGGCCAGCCGGTGACGCTGCGCTTCGCCTCGTTCTCGTCGCGCACGACACCCGAAATCGACGGGCAGGTCAGCCGCATTTCCGCCGACGCGGTGGTCGATGAGGCGACGCGCATCCCCTATTACCGGACCGAGGTGACGCTGCTGCCGGACCAGATCGACAAGCTCGGCGGGTTGCAGCTTGTGCCGGGCATGCCAGTCGAGGTCTATATTCGCACCGGCGAGCGGTCGCCCATCGCCTATCTGCTGAAGCCGTTCACCGATTATTTCGTCCGCGCCTTCCGCGAGACCTGATGCCGCGGATGCCGGGACCGCGCATCGTGGCGGTGCCTCAGACGGAAACAACCTGCCACACGGTGATGCGAACAACCTACCATACGCCGGGGGCGAACAACTTGCCGTGCGGTGGCGCGGGCCAACCCCGCCGATGCCGAGGCGCCGCCTTGCCGACGGACGCCGCGGCGCGTAAAACATGGGCGCAATGAAAGGCACGCCATGACCTCATCCCGCCCGTCCGCGCCCCCTCGCCCCGTGGTTCTTTGCATTCTCGACGGCTGGGGAATTTCGGACCGGCCCGGGACCAGCGCGCCGGATCAGGCCGAGACGCCGAATTACGACCGTTTGCGCGCCACATGCCCCAACGCCACCTTGGTAACGTTTGGCCCGGACGTCGGACTGCCGACCGGGCAGATGGGCAATTCCGAGGTCGGGCACACCAATATCGGCGCCGGGCGCGTGGTCGCCATGGATCTGGGCCAGATCGACCTTGCGATCGAGGATGGCAGCTTTTTCACCAATACCACCCTGGGCCAATTCGTCGAGGCGCTTCAGGTCAGCGGCGGCACCGCGCATCTGATGGGCGTGATCTCAAACGGCGGGGTGCACGGCCACATCACCCATGTCATGGCGGCGGCGCGCGCCGTGGCCGAAAAGGGCGTGCCGGTGGTCATCCATGCGGTCACCGACGGCCGCGACGTGCCGCCGTCCTCGGCGCTTGGCTTCATGACCGAACTGACCGGCGGTCTGCCCGAAGGCGCGCGGGTCGGCACGGTCGTGGGCCGGTATTTCGCCATGGACCGCGACAATCGCTGGGACCGGGTCGAGCGCGCCTATGACGCCATGGTGCGCGGCAAGGGCCTGACGGCGCCCGACGCCGCCGCTGCGGTCGCCCTTGCCTATGATCGCGGCGAAACCGACGAATTCATTCAGCCGACCGTGATCGAGGGCTATGAGGGTGCCAAGAACGGCGATGGTTTCTTTTGCCTGAACTTCCGCGCCGACCGCGCGCGGGAAATCCTTTCGGCGATCGGCGATCCCGATTTCACCGCCTTCGATACCGCGATCCGGCCGAAATGGGCCTCGGTTCTGGGCATGGTCGATTACTCGGACCGCCATAACGCCTTCATGACCGCCGCCTATCCCAAGCGGCAGGTCGCCAATACGCTGGGCGCATGGGTGGCGGGCAAGGGCCTCAGCCAGTTTCGCATCGCCGAGACCGAGAAATATCCGCATGTCACCTTTTTCCTGAACGGCGGCAAGGAAACCCCGGAGCTTCGCGAAGAGCGTTTCATGCCCGCCTCGCCCAAGGTCGCGACCTATGACATGCAGCCGGAAATGGCGGCCGACGAGGTGACCGACAGGCTGGTCGAAGCCATCGACAGCGGGCGGTTCGACCTGATCGTGGTCAATTACGCGAACCCGGACATGGTGGGGCATACGGGCAGCCTGCCCGCCGCGATCCTTGCCTGCGAGGCCGTGGACCGGGGGCTTGGCCACATGCTGGATGCGCTTCGGCGCGCCGGTGGTGCCGCGGTGATCTGCGCCGACCACGGCAATTGCGAGGTCATGGTCGACCCCGTCACCGGCCAGCCGCATACCGCGCATACCCTTAACCCGGTGCCGGTCATCGTCGTGAACGGACCAAACGACGCCCGGCTGCGCGACGGGCGGCTTGCCGATCTGGCGCCGACGGTTCTGGACCTGATGGGTCTGGACCTGCCGCCCGAAATGACCGGAACCAGCCTGATCGTGCAAAACTGATGCGCCGCCTGTCCTTTATCGCCGCAATATGGTGCGTCGCCGCCGGCGCAGTCGCCGCGACCCCGGCGGGCGACGCCTCGGCCACGACCGAAGCCGCGCGCGATGCGATCGCGGCGGCGGAACAGCTTCGCTCGGCCATGGGGATGCTGGATCAGGCCCTGACCGCCGACGATCAGGTCGTCGCGCTGACCCAGATGATCCGCGCCTATGAAACCGGATTGGGCGCCCTGCGCGACGGGCTGCGCCGGGCCGGCGTCCGCGAACAGGAAATCCGCCAATCCTATGAGCTTCACCGCGATCGGCTGAGCCGCACGCTCGGCGCGATGACGGTGATGGAACGCTCGCCCGAGACGTTGCTGCTTTTGCATCCCGACGGCCCCGAGGCGACGGCGCGCGCCGGCATGATCATGGCCGCGGTCACCCCGACGCTGCGTGCCGAAGCCGATCGGCTGCGCGCATCGCTGGAGGAAATCGCCGTGATCCGCTCGCTGGAGCAAGCCTCGGCCCAAACGCTGAGCGAAGGGCTGATTCAGGTGCAAGAGGCCCGGCGCCTGCTGGCCAGCGCCGTCACCGACCGATCCTCGCTGCCCGTCCGCTTTCTGGAGGATCCGAAAGAGGTGCAGCAATTGCTGAGTTCGGCCGATACGCTGGATGCCTTCGCGACCGGGCTTGCCTCGCTTGAAAACGATGTCGGTGCGCCGACCGGGGATTTCGTCAGCGCGAAAGGTGCGCTGTCGATGCCGGTCACCGGCACGGTGCTGCGGAAATACCGCGAACCCGACGCGGCGGGGGTGCGCCGGCCCGGTCTGGTGATCGCGACCCAGCCCCGCGCTCTGGTCACGACGCCCTGGCCCGCAACCATTCGTTACCGCGGCCCCTTGCTGGATTACGGCAATGTGATGATTATCGAACCCGCCAAGGGTTATCTGTTGATCTTCGCCGGCATGGCGCAGGTCTTCGGTGCAACCGGCGACGTGCTTGCCGCGGGCGAGCCTCTCGGTCTTATGGGGGGGACCGAAGGGAAGGCAGAGGAATTCGGTTCGCGCTTTGTCGCGGATGCGGCCGCCGGTGGTGCGGCCGGACAAAGCGAGACACTGTATGTCGAGCTTCGACGCGACAAGGAAACGCTGGATCCCAGCGAATGGTTTACGCAGGCGCCGACGCCGGTCGCCACAAAGCAAAATTAGCAAGGTCAGGATGCCGTTATGAAGAAATACGTTCTTGCCGCGGTCGGCGGCACTCTGGCGGGGGCCTTGGTCACCGCGCAGCTTGCAGCCCCTTTGCTGGCGCAGGAGACGGATGCGAACGCCTCGGTCTATGAACAGCTCGACCTGTTCGGCAGCGTTTTCGAGAAGGTGCGCTCGGATTATGTCGAGCAGGTGGACGACAAGAAGCTGATCGAGGCCGCCATTAACGGCATGCTGACCTCGCTTGACCCGCATTCCTCGTATCTATCCCAGAATGATTACAGCGATATGCAGACCCAGACCCGCGGCAGCTTCGGCGGTCTGGGGATCGAGGTCAGTCAGGAAGAAGGGCTGGTCAAGGTCGTCTCGCCCATGGACGATACGCCCGCATCCGGGGCGGGGATCAAATCCGGCGATTACATCACCCATGTGAACGGTGAATCGCTGATGGGGCTGACGCTGGACGAAGCCGTCGACAAGATGCGCGGCCCGGTCGGCTCCGAGATCACGATCACCATCCTGCGCTCGGGCGAAAAGGAACCCTTCGACGTGACCATGGTCCGCGACACGATCAAGCTGACCGCCGTCAAGGCCCGGGTCGAAGATCACGCGGTCGTGCTGCGCATCACCACCTTCAACGACCAGACCTATGACAGCCTGAAGTCCGACCTTGAAAAATCGGTCAAGGACGCGGGCGGCATGGACAAGATCAGCGGCTTTGTCATCGACCTGCGCAACAACCCCGGTGGCTTGCTGAATCAGGCGATCAGCGTATCCGACGCCTTCCTTGAAAAGGGCGAGATCGTCAGCACGCGCGGCCGCAAGCCCGAGGAAAGCGAGCGTTGGAACGCCGAACCCGGCGATCTGGCGCAGGGCAAGCCGATCGTGGTCCTGATCAACGGCGGCTCGGCCAGCGCGTCCGAGATCGTGACCGGCGCGTTGCAGGATCATAATCGCGCCATCGTCGTCGGCACCAAATCCTTCGGCAAGGGCTCGGTCCAGACGGTCATGCCGATCACCGCCGACAGCGCCATCCGCCTGACCACGGCGCGTTATTACACCCCCTCGGGCCGGTCGATTCAGGCGATGGGCATCAACCCCGACATCGTCGTCGAGCAACCCGCACCCAAGCCCGAGGATGAGGCGAATGCCGACTCGCCGAAAAGCAAGTCGAGCTTTGGCCGCTCGGAAAGCGACCTGCGCGGGGCGCTGAACAACGACTCGATCAGCGATGAGGAAAAGAAGCAGATCGAGGATGAGGCGAAAGCGGCCGAAAACACCGCCAAGCTGCGGGAAGAGGATTATCAACTGGCCTATGCGGTCGATATCCTGAAGGGCCTCGCCGCGATCGACGTGAAGGGCGATCCGACCGAAAAGCGCGCCGATGCGAGCACCGCAAAGGACGCGGCGGCGCCGAAGGTCGAGAATTGAGCAAAAAGGACCGGATGACCGGCTCCGGCGGCCTTCCCTATCGGATGGGCGCCGGGGTGATGCTGATCAACGCCGACGGGCTGATTTTTGCCGGCCAGCGCATCGACGAAGGCCGCGGCAATTCCGGCAAGGGCGCCTGGCAGATGCCGCAGGGCGGTATCGACAAGGGCGAGGAACCGCGTCAGGCCGCATTGCGCGAACTGACCGAGGAAACCGGCGTCACCTCCGATCTGGTCGAGATTCTGGACGAAACATCGGGCTGGCTGACCTATGATCTGCCCGCCGATATTCAGGCGGTGATCTGGGGCGGCAAATACGCCGGCCAGCAACAGAAATGGTACCTGATGCGTTTCCTCGGCCGCGATGATCAGGTGGGGATCGGCACCGATCACCCCGAGTTCTCGGCCTGGAAATGGATCGACGCCGACAGCATGCTGGACACCATCGTCCCCTTCAAGCGCGAGGTCTATGCGCAGGTCATCGCCGCCTTCCGCCAGCACCTCGCCTGAAACGACGATCGCGCGGGACAGGTGCCCGCGCGATCGGATTCCTCCGGTCGTTCCGCCGGATCAGCGCCGCAACTGCCCCAGCAGGATCGAGGTCGGATAGCCGTCCGGCGTCACCCCGATCGAACGCTGATAGGCGCTGACCGAGGCCATGGTGCCCGACCCGAACAGCCCGTCGATCTCGCCCTGATAGAAGCCCTTGGCCATCAGCCGCTGCTGGATTTCCTTGCGCTCGGCGGTGGAAAGCGGCCGGTCGTTGCGCGGCCAGCTGCCCTGAACGCCCGCGCGCCCGGCGATCCTGTCGCCCAGAATGGACACGCCCAGCGCGTAATTGTCGCTGTTGTTATAGCGCAGGATCGCGCGGAAATTATCAAGGATCAGGAAGGCCGGCCCACGCGCGCCCGCCGGCATGATGATCGAGCCGGTCCCGCCCGGCAGACCGCCGCCGCCCATACGCCGCACCCCCTGCGACGCCCATGTGGCGGTCGACTTGCGGGTGCCCTTGCCGATCTGGCCCATATTGAACCCCGCCGGCAGTTGCACCTCGGCGCCCCACGGCTGGCCGCGCTGCCAGCCGCTGCGCGCCAGATAAGCCGCCGTCGACGCGAGTGAATCGGTCGGATCGTCCGACCAGATGTCGCGCCTGCCGTCGCCGTTGAAATCGACCGCATATTCCAGATAGCTGGTCGGCATGAACTGGGTGTGCCCCATCGCACCGGCCCAGGATCCCAGCATGTGCTGCGGATCGGTGTCGCCGGCCTGAAGGATCCGCAGCGCCGCGATCAGTTGCGTCGCGAACATCTCGCCCCGGCGGCCGTCATAGGCCAGCGTCGCCAGCGACGGGATGATCTGCATCTTGCCCCGGTTGGCGCCGAAATTCGATTCCATCCCCCAAACGGCCAGCACGATTTCACGCGGAACCCCATAGCGCGCCTCGATCGCGGCCAGCGTGCGGCCGTGCTGTGCCAGCATCTGCCGACCGGTCGAGATGCGCGCGTCCGAGGCGGCGCTGTCCAGATACAGCCAGACCGGGCGCGAGAATTCCGCCTGCTTGCGGTCCAGCCGGATGACCTCCGGGTTGTAACGCGCAATCGCCATCGCCCGGTCATAGGTCGCCGAGGACACGCCCGAGCCCAGCGCACGCGGCTTGAAGGCGGCGATCCAGCGCTGCAATCCGGCCTCGTCCCCCGGTGCGGCGGCGGGGATCGCGGCGGGCACCACCGGAGCGGCGTTCGAGGGCGTGCGGCTCATCGGTCCACCACAGGCGGACAGCGCCATAAGAATCGAAGTCGATACGAGAATGCGGGATTTGATCATCATGTCACTGCCTGTTGAACTGCGTTTCTTTGCTTGTTGAAAAGCAGTCTAACCCAAGCGATTCGGGATGAACAGACAGAGGACCGGCGCGCCGCGAATGTTTCGTGCCGGAAACGGCGGCGGCTTAATCGCCGTCTTCGGCGCCGGGGCAACCTTTGAAAAACGGTTCCATCTGGGCGATGATCACCGCGTCCTCATTAAGGGCCCGGTCCATCAGGGCGCGTTCCTCGTCGGGGATGTCGTCGCCCCCGGCCAGCCGTTCCTCGATCGTGCCGTGGCCGGTGACATCCAGCGGCGCCAGACCCGCCTCTTTCAGGATCGCGACGGTTTCGCGGACGGCCTCGGCCTCATCCTTGCCCGAGGCATAGCATAAAAGCCCCGCGCCGGTGGCCCCGTCCGGCAATCCGTCGCCCGTCTTGCGACCGACCTCGACCAGCAAAGTGTAAACCTGTCCGCTCATCGCAACTGTCCTTGTCCGCTTCGGCCCCGGCCCGATTACGGGCGGCGGCAAGACCGCGCCGATCAGCTTAACGGCAAACTCCGGCCCATGCACCGCGAAACCGACCGGCTTGAGTTTTTCCCGCATATCCTGTTCCTTGCCCCGGCGCAGGCCCAAACCCGGAGCGATCGTTGATGAGCAAAAGTGTCAAGCGCGTCCAGCAGGCGCTGTCCGAAGCCGGCATCACCGCCGATATCGTCGAGGTCGGTCAGGCCCGCACCGCCGCCGAGGCGGCCGAAGCGGCGGGTTGCCACGTCCACCAGATCGCCAAGTCGATCATCTTTCAGGATCAGAACAGCGGCCATGTGGTGTTGTTCCTGACCGCCGGCGGCAACAGGGTCTCGTCCGAGAAAGCCTCGGCCGTGGCCGGTGCGACGCTGGGCAAGGCCGACGCCGACCTGATCCGGGCCGAAACCGGCTTTGCCATCGGCGGCGTGGCGCCGGTCGGCCATCTGGTCCCGATCCGGGCCTATTGGGACCCGAAACTGTCCGAATTCGACACCATATGGGCCGCCGCCGGAACCCCGCGCCACATCTTTCCGATCGCGCCCAAGGATCTTTTGCGGATCACCGGCGCGACCCCTGCCGATTTCACGGTCTGACCCGGCCCCTCATCCCAACACGTCCGGCAGTTCCATACCCCGCAACGCCTCGGCCGCCGGCATGGCGCGCTTGCCCTCGCGTTGCAGCTCCAGAATTTCGATCGCGCCGGTCCCGCAGGCGATGACCTGAGGGGCCAGAACCGTGCCTGGCCGGCCCGCGCCCACCACCACCCGCGACCGCAACAGCTTGAGCCTTTCGCCCCCGGCCAGCGTCCACGCCCCGGGAAACGGCGACAGCCCCCGGATCTGCCGATCCACCGCGTCGGCCGGAAGGCTCCAGTCGATTTTCGCCTCGACCTTGTCGATCTTGGCGGCATAGGTCACGCCCTGATCGGGCTGCGGCACCGCCGCCATTGGCAGCGCGCCCAGAACATCGACGATCAGCCCGGCCCCGATCCGCGCCAGCCGGTCATGCAGATCGCCGCTGGTGTCGGTCGGGCCGATCGGCGTGCGCGCCTCGGCCAGCACCGGGCCGGTATCCAGCCCCGCCTCCATCTGCATGATCGCGACGCCGGTCTCGGGATCGCCGGCAAGAACGGCGCGGTGAATTGGTGCCGCCCCCCGCCAGCGCGGCAGGATCGAGGCATGGATGTTCAGACACCCCAGCCGCGGCGCATCAAGCACCGGTTGCGGCAGGATCAGCCCATATGCCACGACAACCGCGACATCGGCATCGAAAGCCGCGAACGCCGCCTGATCCTCGGGGGATTTCAACCGGGCCGGGGTCAGGACCGGCAGCCCCAGCGCCTCGGCCGCCGCATGCACCGGTGTCGGCCGGGCCTTCTGCCCGCGCCCCGCCGCGCGCGGCGGCTGTGAATAGACCGCCACGACCTCATGCGCCGCCGCCACGGCCTGCAATGCGGGGACCGAGAAATCAGGCGTCCCCATGAAGATCACCCGCATCTGCCGCTCCTTCTTTCTTGTCCAAATATCCCGCGGGGGTCCGGGGGCGCGAAGCCCCCGGGCGCGGCGTTCAGGCCCGCGCCAGCTTGGCCGATTTCGCGACCAGCATCTTGCGGCGCAGGGGCGACAGGTGATCGACGAACAGCTTGCCGTTCAGATGGTCGATCTGATGCTGCACGCTGGTCGCCCAAAGCCCGACGAAATCGCGATCCTCGATCTCGCCGTTCTCGTTCAAAAACCGCACGGTCACCGCCCGCGGCCGCTCGATCTGTGCCGAGACGCCGGGCAGGTTCGGACTGGCTTCCTCGTGCCGGCGCATCTGGACCGAAGCATGCAGCACCTCGGGGTTGGCCATCCGCACCACCTGACCGCGCTGGGTCGAGGCATCGACCACCGCCAGCCGCTGCATGATCCCGATCTGCGGCGCGGCAAGCCCGACCCCCGGCATCGCCTCCATCGTGTCGACCATGTCGTCCCAGATCATCCGCACGGTTTCGGTGATCGCGGCGACCGGTTCGGCCGGCCGATGCAGGCGCCGGTCGGCATAGGGCAGGACGGCGCGGCCGGTCACGCCTCGCGCGCCCGTTCGCGCTTCAGTTTCACCATCTTGCGGGTGAACATCTGGCGTTTCATCGGCCCGATATGGTCGATGAACAGCACGCCGTTCAGGTGGTCGAGCTCATGTTGCAGGCAGGTCGCCCAAAGCCCTTCGAAATCGCCGGTCTGGCGCTTGCCGCCCAGATCGGTCCATTCGGCGCGGACCTGCGCGGGGCGCGTCACCTCGGCGTAGAGATCGGGGAAGGACAGGCAGCCTTCCTCATAGGTATTCGGCTCGTCCGACTGCCACAGGATTTCGGGATTGATCAGCACCATCGGCTTCGGCGGCGCCTCGGGATCCTTGGTGCAATCCATCACGAACAGCCGCTGGATGACACCGACCTGAGGTGCGGCCAGGCCGACGCCCGGCGCCTCATACATGGTGGCCAGCATGTCGGCCGCCAGTGATTCGATATCGGGCGTCACGCGGCCAATGGGGCTGCACAGCTTTTTAAGCCGCGGGTCGGGGTGTAGGATGATCGGGCGCAGGGTCATCCGGCGGATTTAGTCGATGCCCGGCCGTCCCGCAATATCCGCCATCTTTCCCCGCATGACATGACTGCTATAAACAGGCGGCATGGATAGGATGGACAGGACGCAATGACCCCAGATTTCGACGAAGTCATCAACCGTATCGGTACGAGCTGCTCCAAATGGGATGAAATGCACAAGGCCTACGGGGTCAGCCCCGATGACGGCCTGTCCATGTGGGTGGCGGACATGGATTTCCGTCCCCCGGCGGCGGTGCAGGCCGCGCTGGAGAAAGCCGCGGATCACGGCATCTATGGCTATCCGGCCAGCACCGACCTGCCCTATCTGGACGCGATCCGCTGGTGGATGCAGAACCGTCACGGCTGGACGGTCGAACGCGACTGGATCCTGTCGGTGCATGGTCTGGTGAACGGCGTCGCGCTGTTGATCGACACGTTCACCAAACCCGGTGACGGCGTGGTCCTGATGACCCCGGTCTATCACGCATTCGCCCGCGTCATCCGCGCCTCGGACCGGGAACTTGTCGAACTGCCCTTGGCGATCGACGATCAGGGCAAGCTGGCGCTGGACTGGGACAACTGGAAAAACGCGCTGACCGGCAATGAAAAAATGCTGATCCTCTGTTCGCCGCACAATCCGGGCGGCCGGGTCTGGAGCAAGGAGGAATTGCGCGAGATCGCGGATTTCTGCGTAAAGCACGATCTGATTCTGGTCAGCGATGAAATTCACCACGATCTGGTCATGCCCTCGGCGCCACGCCATACCGTGACCGCCCTTGCCGCACCGGATATCGCGAACCGGCTGGTTACGCTCAGCTCGGCGACCAAGACTTTCAACATCGCCGGCGCGCATCTTGGCAACATGATCATCGCCGATCCCGATCTGCGGGCCCGGGTGCAAAAGCGCATGATGGCGCTTGGCATTTCGCCCGGCCTGTTCGGTCTGCGGATGGTCACCGCCGCCTATTCGCCCGAGGGCGCGGTCTGGGTCGACAGCCTGAACGAATATCTCGATCAGAACCGGCGCGTGTTCGATGACGGCGTTTCGGCGATTCCGGGTCTGCGGTCGATGCCGCTTGAGGCGACCTATCTCGCCTGGGTCGATTTCAGCGATACCGGCATGGCACCCGAGGAATTCATCCGCCGGGTTCAACAGGATGCCCGCATCGCCGCCAACCACGGCACCAGCTTCGGCCGGGGCGGCGAAAGCTTCCTGCGGTTCAACCTTGCCACGACGCGCGCCTCGGTGCGTCAGGCGGTCGAGCGTCTGCAAAGCGCCTTTGCCGACCTGCAATGAAGGGGCTGGCGCGGCTGTTCTCGATCCTGTCGCTGGCGCTTTTGGCGGCGGCGGTCTGGCTGTTCTTGCAGTCGCAGGGATCGCTGCCGTCGCGCCCGTCCGATACCGGCGACCCGGCGGCGACGGCCCAAAGGCCCGCCACCGGCACCGGCCCCGCCACCGGATCGGGGACCAGATCGGCGACCGGGTCGGGCAGCGCCCCGACCACCGCCAATCCTTCGGCCACGCGAACACCGGCTGCCCGGACGCCTTCTGACAGGCCGGCGCCGTCCTCATCGGGGCGACCGCCGCGATCCATGCCCGATGCGCCGGACCTGCCGCTGCCGATTCCGGAAAATCCGCGCCTGCTTCTGCCAAGACTGCCCGATATATCGGGGGCGCTTCGCGGTATTTTCGGGCGCAACCCGCCCTCGTCCCAGCGATCCGAGATTCCCGACCGGCCGATCACCGGACCGATCGACCGCATCGTGATCGAGAAATCAGCCCGCCGCCTGACCGCCTATCAGGACGGGCGGGCGATCCGTGAATTCCGGGTCGATCTGGGTTTTCAGCCCTTTGGCGACAAGGAAAAGCAGGGGGACGGCCGCACCCCCGAGGGCTTGTTCAAGGTGGACCGCCGCAACGACAAAAGCGCCTATCACCTGTCGCTGGGCCTGAACTATCCGCGCCCGCAGGACCGGGCGCGGGCCCGGCGCGCCGGTGTCGATCCGGGCGGCGACATCTTCATCCATGGCGAGCCGAACAAGCTGCCAAGCCGCACGCGTCTTGCGGCGGACTGGACCGCCGGCTGCATCGCCATCACCAACCCGCAGATCGAGGAACTTTTCCGCGCCACCGCCATAGGCACGGAAGTCGAGGTTAGACCCTGAACGACGGGGGTCTCAGGCGGCGCAGATCGTCACCACCGAATCGCCGTAGCGGCGCTGATCCAGCAGCTTCAGCCCCGGTGGCACAGCCGGCGGCCGGCCTTCTTCCCAGATGACGGTGGCGCCCGGCGCGATCCAGCCGCCCGCAAGCGCCGAAGCCATGGCGCTTTCGCCAAGACCGGTCGCATAGGGCGGGTCCAGAAACACCAGATCATAACCCGCGCCCCGGTTCTCGCCCAGTTTCGTGGCGTCGCGGCGCCAGATGTCGGTAACGCCCTGCGTCCGGGTCAGCTCGATATTGCGGCGCAAAAGCGCCCGCGCCGCCACCCCGTCGTCAACGAACGAGGCCCGCGCGGCGCCCCGCGACAACGCCTCCAGTCCCAGCGCGCCGGTGCCGGCGAAAAGGTCCAGCACGCTGGCGCCGTCAATCGCCACGTCAAGGCTGTTGATCAGCAGGTTGAAGATCGATTCCCGCACCCTGTCGGTGGTCGGCCGCAGATGCGCCGAGGCGTCGCCGGCACCCACCTCGGCCAGTTTGAGGCCACGGAACCTGCCGCCGATAATCCTCATTTCAGCAGGGTTTTCAGATCCGTGGCCGGATCGCCGACCAGATCCGGCGCGGCATTGCGGCCGGCGTCGATCAGGCGCTTGCCGACCATATAGGCACGGGCGTCGTTCAGCGCGTCGACCGCGATCAGCCGCCCGTCCCGCCAATACCAGACCGAGCCGCCATGTTCACCGTCGCCCGGGCGCCGCACCACCTGGTCAAAGCCGGCATTCAGCCCGGCGATCTGCAGTTTCGCGTCGAACTGGTCCGACCAGAACCACGGTTTCGGCTGATAGGGTTTTTCGGCCCCGAGCATATTCGCGGCGATCAGATCCCCCATGTCGATGGCGTTGCCCACGCTTTCCAGCCGCAACCGCCGCCCGTCATGGGGAAAGGACGCGCAATCGCCCGCCGCCCAGATCGCCGGGTCGCTGGTACGGCCGGTCCCATCCACCGCGATGCCGTTGTCGATGTTCAGCCCGGCGTCCCGCGCCAGCGCGACATCGGGGTCGATGCCGATGCCGACGACGATCAGATCGGCGGGAATCTCGCGGCCGTCGGCCAGCCGGACGCCCTCGGCGCGCTCGGTTCCGATCAGGCGATCCACCGCCGCGCCCTCGACGATCCGGACGCCCTGCGCGACATGCAGCCGGCGGATCATATCCGCGGTTTCGGCCGATGCGACGCGGCCGAGGATGCGCGGCGCGGCCTCGATCAGGGTCACCTCCATGCCCAGCTTGCGGCCGACCGCCGCGGCCTCCAGCCCGATATAGCCGCCGCCGATCACCGCAAGGCGACGGCCGGCCCGCATGTCGGGGGCCATGGTATCGACATCGGCAAGGGTGCGCACGGTGAACACGCCGCCCAGATCGCCCCCGATCGCGGCCGGCAGACGGCGCGGCACGGCGCCCGTGGTCAGGGCAAGCGCATCATAGCCCAGCGCGGCGCCGTCATCGGTCAGGACCTGCCGGCCGGCGCGGTCGATGCCCGTCACGGTTCGGCCGAGGCACAGGGTTATGTCCTGATCCGCCCAGAAATCCGCGCCCCGCAGCAGCAGGCGATCCAGCGCCATATCGCCAAGCAGATAGGCTTTGGACAGCGGCGGCCGCTGATAGGGGGCGACCGGCTCGGCCCCGATGACGGTGATCGGGCGCGTATCACCCAGCGCGCGCAAACGCGCCGCCATCGAGGCCGCCGCCTGCCCGGCGCCGATGATGACTGTTCCGGCCATGATCCTTCCCCTGCTCTGGCTCTTCCCGGTTCGGCTGCTATAGTCGCCTCCGAAGGTTTTCACAAATTCAAGGGGGCTGCCATGTCTATCGCCAAAGGATCAAAACTACCGCAGGCCGATTTGCTGAAACTGGGCGAGGGCGGCCCGGAAAAACTCGCGCTGTCCGAGGTGATCGGCGCCGGCCGCGCGGTGGTTTTCGCCGTTCCGGGCGCGTTCACCCCGACCTGCACCAATTCGCATATGCCGAGCTTCGTCAAAAACGCGCAGGCATTCCGCGACAAGGGCGTGCCGGTGGTCGCGGTGACCGTCAACGATCCCTTCGTCGCCGATGCATGGGCCAAGGCGACCGGCGCGACTGACGCCGGAATCACCGTTCTGGCCGATGCCGACGGCGCGTTCACCAAGGCCATCGGCATGGATTTCGACGCCGCGCCCGCCGGGCTTTACGGCCGGTCCAAGCGATATGCGATGATCGTCGACAACGGCAGCGTCGATGTGCTGGAGGTCGAGGATAAACCCGGCGTCTGTTCCGTCACCGGCGGCGATTCGATCCTGAAGCAGCTCTGATCGGTTCAGGGTCAATCCTGTTCGGGCCCGCCGTCGCCTGCGGCATCGCCGCCCCGGCGAAACGGGCCAAGATGGGTCAGGATATCCATTTCCTCATCCACCGCCGCGCGTTCGCTGTCCAGAAACTGGGCCACCGCGCGGCGGAAACCGGCATCCGCCAGCCAATGCAGCGAATGGGTCTGAACCGGCAGATAGCCGCGCGCCAGCTTGTGTTCGCCCTGCGCGCCCGCCTCGACCCGGGGAATGCCGCGCGCGATCGCCCAGTCGATGGCCTGATGATAGCAAAGCTCGAAATGCAGGAAGCGGTGATCCTCGATCGCGCCCCAGTATCGCCCGTAAAGCGCCTCGGGCCCGATCAGGTTCAGCGCCCCCGCGACCGCCTGCCCGTCGCGTTCGGCCATGACCAGAAGGCAGTCATCGCGCATCGTCTCATGCAGGCGCTGAAAGAAATCGCGGGTCAGATAGGGGCGCCCCCATTTGCGGCTGCCGGTGTCCTGATAGAATTGCCATAACGCATCCCAATGATCGGGCTGGATCTGATCGCCGGTCAACTGCCGGATGGTTCCGCCGAAACCCTGCGCGCGCGCCCGTTCCTTGCGCAGCGCCTTGCGCTTGCGCGACGACAGCCGGGACAGGAAATCGTCGTAATCCGCGTAACCGTCGTTCAGCCAGTGGAATTGCTGGGTGCTGCGGGTCAGCCAGCCGCCGGGCGCGTCGGCGGCCTCGGCCGCCTCGGCGGCGGTGCAGAAGGTGACATGGGCCGAGGACAGATCGGACTGCGCCGCGATCCGCGCCATCGCCGCCAGCAGCGCCCGCCGCACCTGCGGATCGGGTGACAGCAGCCGGGCGCCCGTCACCGGGGTGAAGGGCACCGCGCATTGCAGCTTGGGGTAATACTGGCCGCCCGCGCGCTCCCACGCATCGGCCCAGCCGTGGTCAAAGATGTACTCGCCCTGACTGTGGCTTTTGATATACATCGGCGCCGCGCCGACCAGTTGGTCACCGATCCGCGCGGCCAGATGCGCGGGCGTCCAGCCGGTGCGGCCGCCAACCGATCCCGAATCCTCCAAGGCGGCCAGAAATCTGTGGGCGGTAAAGGGGTTGCCGTCGCCCAACCGGTCCCACTCCGCCGCCGGTACGGCGGAAATGGCCGGAAGCACCGATATGGCAAGCTCGGTGGCGGGGTTCGGGGCGGCGGGGTTCAGATCGGCTTGCAAGGGCGTGTTTCCTGGTTCGGCGCCCCCGCAATATAGGCACCGAACCCGATCAGTTAAGCCGCAGGGCCGGGCATCGCGGCGGCATATCCTTCAAAAGTGATGTTATCGGCAACCTTGCGCGCCTCGGCCTCGGCCTCGGGCGAGCGGATCGTCCAGCACAGGATCGGCACCCCGTCCGCCTTCAGCGCGGTCACCCGCGGATTATGCAGGTCCTTGTGGTGGTGCGAGATGAAGCTGGCCCCGACCCGGTCGAAATCGCCGATCCGGGCCAGATGCTCGCGCGCGTCGGCATCCAGCATCGGCCAGTCGTCGGCCGGAAAGTCGCAGGTAACAAGGCCGACCGTGGCATCGGGCATCGCCTTGTGCATCGCGGCGACCGAATAGGGGTTGAACGACATGACCGCAAACGGCCCCTCATACCCCCCCAGAACCTCGGCGACGGTCTGTTCGAACGGCCCCACGTTCGGGCCCATCTTGCCGTCCTGATCCTTGATCTCGATCAAAAGCGGCACCCGGCCAGCCACGATCTCCAGCACCTCGGCAAGCGTCGGGATGCCCTTGTCATGGCCGGTCAGGATGGTCTTGCCCAATTCCTCGGCGCTGATGTCGGCAAGATAGCCCTGCTCATCGGCCATGCGCATCAGGTCATAGTCGTGAAACACCATCGGCACGCCGTCGGACGAGGGTTGCAGGTCGAATTCCACCCCATAACCGGCGGCGACTGCGGCCTCGATGGCGGCAATGGTGTTTTCCGGGCGTCCGTCGCGCTTGTCGTGATAGCCGCGATGGGCGATCGGCAGACGCAGGAAATCGGGATGAAGCGCGGACATCAGGCAACCTCGAAAATGGCTTCGATTTCAAGCGCGACACCGCGCGGCAGCGCCGGCGCGGATACCGCGGCGCGGGCGTGGCGGCCGGCATCGCCGAAAACCTCGACCATCAGGTCCGAACAGCCGTTCACCACCTCGGGCTGATCGCCGAAATCGGGGGTCGAGTTGACGAATCCGGTCAGTTTCACCACCCGCGCCACCCGGTCGAGCGAACCCAGCGCCGCGCGTGCCTGCGCCAGCAGCGCCAGCCCGCAAGCCCGCGCCGCTTGCGCGCCCGCCGCCACATCCATATCGGCGCCGAGCTTGCCCCGGATCAGCCCGTCGGGGCCGTTCGAGATCTGGCCCGAAACGTAAAGCAGATTGCCCGAGATCTGATAGGGGACGTAATTGGCGACCGGGGCCAGAGCCTCGGGCAGGACAATCTTCAGCTCGGCCAGCCTGGCATCATGGGACATTTGGCAGCTCCGTCATAAATCGGGCCGATCCTAGGACGGATCGGCCCGGAAGTGGAAGCCCCATCTGGACGCTTGCCCGCGGGACGATCAGCCGCGCAGAGGTTTCAGCGCCTCGGCCCAGCGGCCGAGTTCGGCGATCATCACATCGGCGCTGTCCTGAACGATCTTCGGCGCATCGAAACGGCCGTCCTTCAGATGTTCGAAGACCATCGGCACCGCCACCTGTTCGGGCAGCGGCATAACCTTGACGGTGGTCAGGATTTCCTTGGTGCCCTGGGTCGCGCGCATGCCGCCCGAAATCCCGCCATAGGACGCGAAGCCGGCCGGTTTGTAATTCCATTCCAGCGCCAGATAGTCGATAGCGTTGAAAAAAGCCGGAGGCGGCGCGAAATTATATTCCGGCAGAACGAAAACGAACGCATCCGAGCCGGCGACGATCTCGGACCACCGCTTGGTGTGCTCCTTGGTGTATTTCTGCGCGCGCGGGTGATGCGGCTCGTCCAGCAAGGGCAGGTCGATCTCCAGCAGGTCGGACAGAATCACCTCATCAAAGGCGCCGGGATTGGCCTTGGCGTATTCATAGAACCAATGGCCGACCGGCTCGCCATTGCGACCGGGGCGGGTGCTGGTGATGATGACGTTCAGTTTCATGGGTGCTTCCTTCGGGGTTTTCCGCACCCGACCTAGGCCTATCGCCGCGCCGCGGCAAGCATCCCGCCGGCGATCAGCAGAAATCGCTCAGCAACTCCCACCCATCAGGGCGACGGAACAGGTACAGATTGCCGCCGCCGCCATAGACGAACCTCCCCTTCATCGTGCTGCCGACCTGAAGGACGAACTCCGCTCCGTCAGTGTTCTGCGATGATTGTATCCATTGCGGCCAGCCACCGACAAGCAGCGGGCGGTCATCGTCGCCCGGATCGTTTGGATGATCGAAGAACCAGTCAGCATCGCCGGACCACGCGACGGCGTTCGGCACGCAATGAGCAAAGTCGTCCCAGTCCGGTCGTTGGGTGGTGCCGGTCTCGGCGTGCAGCTGGAACAAGGTGAAAGCGTCGCCGTCATTGGAATTGCGCCCGATTGCCGCCGGGGCGTTCTCGGGCGCAGAAAGTTCACGGATGATGAAATCGCGGCCTTCCATGAACTCGCCGAGATCCGGTTCAAGGCCAATCCAGAACAGCAGATAATCCGCACGGAAAGCGCCGCGTTGAGTCACCGGCAAGTCGGCCACACGGATCTGGAACAGCGGGCGCATCCTTGGCGCGTCTGCCGGCGCGGGCGCGATGAAGTTTCCACCCCACCAGCTTGCCAGTCGCGTGTCGGCTGGGCGCTGCCCGCCGAGCCGGAAGGCGGTGATCATCCGGTCCGAGGCGGCCAGAAGCGCCCTGGCCTCGGCCCATTCCCGTTCGGTCGGCTCTCGCTCGGTCATCGGTGATGCTCCTTCAGGCGACCAGCGCCTCGGCCCGCTTCAAATCGACGCTGACCAGCTGGCTGACCCCCTGTTCAACCATGGTCACGCCGAACAGCCGGTCCATCCGCGCCATGGTCACCGCATGGTGGGTGATGATCAGAAAGCGCGTGCGGGTGCGCCTGGTCATCTCGTCCAGCAGGTCGCAGAACCGGCTGACGTTGGCGTCGTCCAGCGGCGCGTCGACCTCGTCCAGCACGCAGATCGGGGCGGGATTGGCCAGAAACACGCCGAAGATCAGCGCCAGCGCGGTCAGCGTCTGTTCGCCCCCCGACAGCAGGCTGAGCGTCGACAGCTTCTTGCCCGGCGGCTGGCACATGATCTCCAGCCCGGCCTCAAGCGGATCGTCGGATTCGACCAGCACCAGACGGGCCTCGCCGCCGCCGAACAGATGGGTGAAAAGCGTGCGGAAATTGGTGTTCACCTGATCGAAGGCCGCCAGCAGCCGTTCGCGCCCCTCGCGGTTCAGGCTGCCGATGCCGGCGCGCAGCTTGCGGATCGCCTCGGTCAGTTCCTCGCGTTTGGCGCTGAGCTGGTCGCGTTCTTCCGCCAGTTCGCGCTGATCCTCGTCGGCGCGCAGGTTGACGGCGCCAAGCGCCTCGCGGCTGGCGCGCAGACGGGCGATGCGATCTTCTAGCTGCGTGGCGGGTGGGATCGCCTCGGGGTCGGTGTCCAGCCCGGCCAGAAGCGCCTGCGGCGTATCCTCGGTTTCCTCATGGATGCGGGCGCGGGCGGCGGCTTCGGCGTCGCGGGCGGCATCGGCGCGGGCCTCGCGCATGGCCCGGGCTTCGCGGGCGTCGGATGCGGCACGCTCGGCCTCGCGCTCGGCCTCGCCGGCACGGCGCAGCGCCGCGTCGGCCTCGGTCAGTGCCGCCTGCGCCCGGGTCAACCGCGCCTCGGCGGCGGCTTCGGCCTCCACCAGACTTTCGCGCCGCGCCGCCAGCGCCGCGGGCATCGCCTCGGCCGTTGTCAGTTCCGCCGCAGCCTCGGACCGCCGGCCTGCCAGTTCCTGCGCCCGCCCCCCGGCCTGATCCAGCCGCAGCTGCCAGCCCGAGCGTTCCTTGGCGATCTCCTGCAAACGCCGGGTGCGGGCGGTATCCTCGCGCCGCAGTTCCTCCAGCGCCGAACGGCGGCTTAGCGTGGCGATCCGCGCCGCCTCGACCCCGGTGCGGGCATGTTCGACCGCCGCCTGCGCGTCGCCGCGATCCGGCAGATCGGCAAGCTGCCGTTCAGCCTCGGCCAGCCGGGACCGGGCGTCGCCGGCATCGCCCTGATGGCGCGCGAGTTCCAGCCGCGCCGATTCGGCCCGCGCCTCGGCCAGCGAGACATCGGATTCGGCGCGAGTCGCGGTGCGGGCGGCATCGGACAACCCGCGCTCGGCCTCGCGCCGGGCGTCGCGGGCGGCTTTTTCCTGTGCGGTAATATCACCCAAGGCCGCGCTGGCCGTCTGATGGGCGGCGCGGGCGGCCTCGGCGCGCTGATCCGCGGCCTGCGATTGTCCCGTCACCTCGGCCAGTTGGTTCACCTTTTGCAGGTGCAGCGCGGCGGAAGACGAGTTTTCCCCCGCCATGACCCGCAGCCCGTCCCAGCGCCAAAGGTCGCCCTGCGCGCTGACCAACCGCTGACCGGGCCGCAGCGCGGCCTGCATCGCCTGCCCGGCCGCGGCATCGGCGACCAGCCCGACCTGTGACAGCCGCCGCACCAAAGCGGCAGGGCCATTCACATGCGGCGCGATCGGCTGCGCGCCCTCCGGCAAAGGCGCAGCGTCGTCATAACCGGGAAGCGTGCGCCAGCCGCCCTGTTCGTCGTCGGCCAGCCCGAGCCGCAGATCGTCGCCAAGCGCGGCGCCAAAGGCGATCTCATAGCCCTTGGCGACCCGCACCTTGTCCAGAATGGCGGCGCCGCCGCTGTCGTTGCGCTGCACCAGCTTTTTCAGTGCGGCGAGTTCCGCCGCCAGTGCCCCGGCCTCGCCCTCGGCCTCGGCGCGGGCGGTGCGGGCGGCGGATTCGGCGGCTTCGGCCTCGGTCCGCGCGGTCTCGGCGGCCAAAAGCGCGGCCTCGGCCTCATCGGTACGGGTCCGGGCGGCGGCCTGTTCGGCCTGCGCCTTGGCCAGCGTGGCCTTGGCGTCCGCGCCGGTCGCGGCGGCCTGCGCCTCGGCCGTCTTTGCGGCATCGGCGGCGCTTTCGGCACGGTCCAGCATGCCGCGCAGATCCGTCGACAGCCGCTCGGCCGATTGATGGCGCGCGGCCAGACGCGCCGCCTCATCGGTCAGTTCGCCCAGCTTCGCCTCGACCTCACGCAGCGCTTCGGACGCTTCTTCGGCGGCGGTCGCGGCGGCCTTCTGGCGGTCGTCATGACCCTGCCCGGCCTTTTCAAGCTCGGTCGCTTCCCACGTCAGCCGGCCGATGACCTCGCCCGCGTCGCGGTTCAGCGCGGTCTCCCGATCATGGTCGCGGTCAAGCTGGGCGATCCGCGCGGTCAGCTTGGTGATGGTTTCACGCGCCTGCGCATCCTGCGCATCCAGCCCCTCGCGCTCGATCCGGGCGCGGGACAGGACGGCGTTGGCGATGGTTTCCTCTTCGCGCAGCGGCGGCATCGCGGTCTCGGCCGCCTCGCGTCCCGATTGCGCCTTTCGCGCCCCGACCTCGGCCCGCGCGGCCTCTGCCACGGCCTCTGCCAGCGCGATCGCGGCCAGATCACGGGCACCCTCGGCCTCGGCCCAGCGGCGGTACAGCAAAAGCCCCTCGGCCAGCCGCAATTCGGCGCCGATCTCGCGGTATTTCGCCGCCGCGCGCGCCTGTCGCGCCAGCGCCGCCGCCTGCGTCGTCAGCTGCTCGATCACGTCGTCAACGCGGGTCAGGTTGGCTTCGGCCGCGTTCAGCTTCAACTCGGCCTCGTGCCGGCGCTGATACAGGCCCGAGATCCCGGCCGCTTCCTCGAGGATCCGGCGGCGGCTGCGCGGCTTGGCGTTGATCAGTTCGGAAATCTGCCCCTGCCGGACCAGCGCCGGCGAATGCGCGCCGGTCGAGGCGTCGGCGAACAGCATCTGCACGTCGCGGGCCCGCACCTCCTTGCCGTTGATCCGGTAGGCCGAGCCCGCATCACGGGTGATCCGCCGTGCGATGTCCAGCGCATCGGAATCGTTGAAACCCGCAGGCGCCAGCCGGTCACCGTTGTCGATGGACAGCGAAACCTCGGCATAGGCGCGGGCGCCGCGGCGGGCGGCACCGGCGAAGATCACATCCTCCATCCCGTCGCCGCGCATCGCGGTGGGGCGGTTTTCGCCCATCACCCAGCGCAGCGCCTCGAGCAGGTTCGACTTGCCGCAGCCGTTCGGCCCGACCACGCCGGTCAGCCCGTCGTGGATCACCAGATCGGTGGGGTCCACGAAGCTTTTGAAGCCGTTGAGCCGAAGTCGGGTGAAATGCACGGGTCGCGCCTTGCCTGTAGGGATTCGTCTTTTCAGACGACTGTCGCCCCAGCCCGGCATGCGAGTCAAGCAATCACGCAAAATCTGGTGGCGTTTAGGCGGTTATCCACAAGATTTACACGGATCCCCTAAAGCTGGGCGTTACCCGGATTTCGGGTCGATCAGCCAGTCCCGCTTGCGCAGATCGGGGAAAACCGTGGCCCAGATCGCCACCACGGCCAGCGTGCCCGCGCCGCCCAGGACGATCGCCGGGACAAGGCCGAACAGCGCCGCGGTGGCGCCCGATTCGAACTCGCCAAGCTCATTCGACGCGCCGATAAAGACCGCGTTCACCGCCGAGACCCGGCCCCGCATGTTGTCGGGCGTCTCGGCCTGCACCAGCGTCTGGCGGATGACCACGCTGAACACGTCCGAGGCGCCGAGCAGCCACAGGATCGCGAAGGTCAGCCACAGGTTATGCGACAGGCCGAGTGCAATGGTCGCAAGCCCGAACACCGTCGTGGCGATGAACAGTTTGCGCCCGGCGTTGCGCTGGATCGGGAACCGGCCCAGCAGGATCCCGACCATGGCCGCGCCCACCGCCGGCATGGCCCGCAATATGCCCAGCACGCTGGGGCCGGCGTGCAAAAGCTCGACCGTGATGATCGGCAACAGCGCCGTGGCGCCGCCCAGAAGCACCGAGAACATGTCAAGCGAGATCGCGCCCAGAATAACCGGATGCCGGCGGATGAACCCCAGACCGGCCAGCGCCTCGCGCCAGCCCGCCGGCGGCCGGTCGGTGCTGTCGTTCCGGCGGCGGATGAAGATGTTGGCGATCGCCGCCACGGCGTAGAATGCGGCCGCGCAGGCGAATGGCAGGGCGGTCCCCGCCACATACAGCATGCCGCCCAGCGCCGGCCCCGCCACCGTCGCGATCTGCCCGACCGAGGATGAAAACCCCATCAGCCGGCCAAGCTGCTGGCGGGGCACGACATTGCCGGCCATCGCCTGCGCCGCCGGACCCACAAACCCGCGTACCGCGCCAAGGACCAGATACAGGGCGTAGATGAAACCGATCCGGACCTGTCCCCCGGTCACCACGATCAACAGAAGCAGCGTCACCGCGGCGTTGATGGCCAGCCCGCTGGCCATGATGATCCGCCGGTCGTGACGGTCCGCCATGATCCCCGAAAACAGCATCAGCGGCAGGCGCGGCGCAAAGGCGATCAGCCCGACCAGCCCAAGCGACCATGCGCTTTGCGTTACCTCATAGACGGTCCAGCCGACCGCCACGTTCACGATCTGCGTCGCCGCGACCCACAGAAACCGTGAGACAAGGAAAAGCCGGGCGTCGGGGTTGCGCAAAAAACCGAAACTGCCGGCGCTGGCATCCGGCATGTCTGAAACGGGCATAAGGGTCCTTCCGCGAAAGGGCCGGCCGGATCGCGGCAGATCATCGGGGCGCGAGGGCCGGTTCAGCCCCGCAATAGCGGCTCGTGCGGCGCCGTCAATTCATCAGGGCAAGAATTTCGGCGGGACAAGAATTAAACGGCTTATGACCGGATTACGGCGGCTTGCGCCGGAAACGATCCCCGTGCCATGCCGCGCCGGCGTGACTCTGGCGCGATCCTGTGGCTAAGCTTGCCCGGAAAGGACCCGCCATGATCCCAGCCATCACCATCATCCTGTGCTTTCAACTTGGCGGCGAGATCGCATCGCGCGCGCTTGGCCTGACGCTGCCGGGGCCGGTGATCGGGCTGGTCGCGCTGGTGCTGGCCTGTCTGGCGTGGCCGCGACTGGCCGACATGCTGCGGCCGGCAACCTCGGTCCTGCTAGCGAACCTGTCGCTGCTGTTCGTGCCGGCCGGGGTCGGCGTGGTGGCGCATCTGGATCTGATCAGAAGCCACGGGATCGGGCTGGCGGTCGCGATCCTTGGATCGACCGCGCTTGCGATCGCGGCGGGGGCCTTGGTGTTCGTGGCCGTCGCGCGGCTGACCGGGGCGGAACAGGATGAGTGACCCGGCGCTGATCTGGAGCTATCTGACCCAGGGGCCGCTGCTGTGGCTGACCGCGACGCTGATCGCCTATCTGGCCGGCGACTGGTTGTTCCGGGCCAGCGGGCGAAACTCGGTGGTCAATCCAGTGCTGATCGCGGTGATCATTCTGGGGCTGGTCCTTTGGTTCAGCGGCACCGATTACCAGACCTATTTCGAGGGCGCGCAATTCGTCCATTTCATGCTGGGCCCGGCCACCGTCTCGCTGGCGCTGCCGCTTTACGACAACCTGCCCCGGGTCCGCAAAGCGGTCTGGCCGATGCTTGCCGGGCTGGCCGCCGGATCACTGACCGCCGTCGTCTCGGCCCTGCTGATCGCGCGCTGGTTCGGGCTGGACCAGCAGGTGCTGGCCTCGCTCGCGCCGAAATCGACCACCGCGCCCGTCGCCATCGGCATCGCCGAGGCGATCGGCGGCCAGCCGTCGCTGACCGCGACGCTGGTACTGCTGACCGGGATCAGCGGCGCGGTGATGGCGACGCCGCTTCTGAATCTGCTGCGGATCCATGACGGCCGCGCGCGGGGGTTCGCGACCGGGGTCGCGGCCCACGGCATCGGCACCGCCCGCGCCTTTCAGGTCAATCCGACGAACGGGGCATTCGCCGGCATCGGCATGGGGATGAACGCGGTGCTGACCGCGCTGATCGCGCCGGCGTTGCTGCACCTGATCGCGCGTTAGGCTGGCCCGCACGGCGCCTGCGATCACCCAAGGATCGCGTATCCAGGCGCCCCGACCACGGCCGCAATGACAAGGCCCGCACCCCAGATGCGGGCCTTTGCCGGATTTCCGTAACTGTCGAGATGCGCTTTCCGGACCGATTTCGCCACGCGAGCGATCCGATCGCGCAGGGCGTCCGCCCTCAGGCCGGAACCGAGGGGGGATAGAAAACCCCGCCGGGCGAAAGCGTGAAAATCTCGCACCCGTTCGCGGTCACGCCGATGGAATGTTCAAACTGCGCCGACAGCGACTTGTCGCGGGTCACGGCGGTCCAGTCGTCGGCCAGCGTCTTTACCTCGGGGCGGCCAAGGTTGATCATCGGCTCGATGGTGAAGAACATGCCTTCCTCGAGCACCGGGCCTTTGCCGGGGCGGCCATAGTGCAGCACGTTCGGCGGCGCGTGGAATACCCGGCCAAGACCGTGGCCGCAGAAATCGCGGACCACCGACATGCGCTGACTTTCGGCATAGCTCTGGATGGCATAGCCGATGTCGCCGAATGTCGCGCCGGGCCGCACGGCGGCGATGCCGCGCATCAGCGATTCGTGCGTGACCTGAATCAGCCGCTCGGCCTTGCGGTTGGCGGTGCCGGCCACATACATCCGGCTGCTGTCGCCATACCAGCCATCGACGATGACCGTCACATCGACGTTCAGAATGTCGCCATCGGTCAGGATCTTTTCGCCCGGGATGCCGTGGCAGACCACGTGATTGACGCTGATGCAGCTTGCATGCTGATAGCCGCGATAGCCGATGGTGGCCGAGATCGCGCCCGCCGCTTCGACCCGGGCGCGAATGAAATCGTCAAGCGCCGCGGTCGACACCCCCGGCACGACAAGCGGGCCGACCTCATCCAGAATTTGCGCGGCCAGCCGTCCGGCCACCCGCATCCCGGCGAAATCCTCGGCCGGATAGATTCTGATACCTTCTTTCGTGACGCGCCCGTCGCCGTCCATATCGCGTTCCGCTTGCTGAGTCTGATGTGTGTTTCTGCGCTACAGATAATCGCCGATGGCCTCTTGTTCCAGACCTGATCGCAGTCCTATACCTGCCTTGACCCGCCATATGATAACGGAAATCGCCATGGAATCCACGAATCCGACCGCCGCGATACTGGTCATCGGGGACGAAATCCTTACCGGCCGCACGCGCGAGGGGAATGCCTGGCATCTGGCGGGCGTGCTGGCCAATGCCGGATTCGACCTGAAAGAGATGCGCGTGGTGTCCGATGACCACGACAGGATCGTCGAGGCGATCCGGGCCTTGGACAAGTCGCTGGGCGGCGCATATGACCATCTGTTCACCTCGGGCGGTATCGGGCCGACGCATGACGATGTTACCGCCGATGCGGTGGCCGATGCCTTTGGCGTGGGCATCGGCATCAACGAACAGGCGCGGGCCGCGATGCAGGCGCGCTATGACAAGCTGGGGTTGGAGCTGACCGGCAACCGCCTGCGCATGGCCCGCATCCCCGACGGCGCCGAGCTGATCGAAAACGCCGCCTCGGCCGCGCCGGGCTTTACGCTGGGGGGCACCCATGTCATGGCCGGCGTCCCCGAGGTGTTCAGCGCCATGGTCGACGCGCTGATCCCGCGTCTGGTCGGCGGCCGTCCCTTGGTCAGCCGCGAGGTCGAGATCATGCGCGGTGAAAGCGATGTGGCCGAGGATCTGGCCGAAATCGCCCGGCAGAACCCCAAGCTTTCGCTGGGATCCTATCCCTTCACCCGCGAGGGCCGCTATGGCACCAAGCTGGTGGTACGCGGTCTGGACGAACCGGCGGTTGAAACGGCCTTTGCCCAGTTGTGCCAGCGGATCGGCGTGACCCCGTGATCGACCCCGGGCTTTCGGCGGCGTTCGAGGCGACATGGCCCGCCGCCGAATACGCCCGCTTCGGTGGTATCGTGATCGGTCGCGGCGCGGGCGGCGGCGGCCGGGTCAGTTCGGGCCGCGCCGTATCCCCGGACTGGACGGCGGGTGATCTGGATGCCGCTGTCGGGCAGGCGCGCGCGTGGCGGCAACCGCCGATGTTCCGCGCCCCCGATGACGACGAACGGCTGATCGCGGCACTGAGGGACATGGGCTATGTGCGCACGATGCCGACCTTTGTCATGCATATCGACGCGGCCAAACTGACCGGCACCGAACTTCCGCGCCTGACGGCTTTCGCGATCTGGCCGCCGCTGGCCGTGCAGCGCGACATCTGGAGCGCCGAGAACATCAGCGCCGGGCGGCAGGCAGTGATGGACCGGGTGGCGGACCCCCATTGCGCAATCCTTGGCCGGATCGAGGATCGGGCCGCGGGGGCGGGTTTTCTGGCGGCCCATGAGGGTGTCGCCATGCTGCACGCGCTGGAGATCCGGCCCGAATACCGCCGCAAGGGTCTGGCGGAATGGATGGTGCGATTCGCCGCGCAATGGGCGGTAAAGAACGGCGCCTCTCGGCTGGCGCTGGCGGTGTCGCGCGGCAATGCGCCTGCGGTGGCGCTGTATCGCAAGATGGGTTTTGCCGAGGCCGGCGAATACGCCTATTGGCAGCCGGCGCCGCAGCCGTAACGCCCTGTGACGGCGGCCCGCAGCCGCGGCGCCATCAGAATTGCCCGTCGGCCAGCCGGCGCAATTCGCGCTTTACCAGATCCAGTTCGGCCCGCAGGGTGGCGATCTCGGCCACCAGATCCTGATCCAGCGGCTGACCCGCGATGACCGAGACCTGCCCCAGCGACTGGCCCGAGATGGCCTCGGCGTCGGCGCCCTGCCGCGTCTCGACCAGCAGAAAGGTCTGAATACCGTCCTGTATCGCCGCCGCCGGCAGCGGCGCGGCAATGTCCCAATCCTTGTCGGCCGCCGTCACGCTCGCCTCGGACACGGGCCGGCCATTCAGCGTCACGACCAACCGCTGCGGCGGGGCGCCCGCCGTCAGCCGTCCGCGCCAGACGCCGTCGCGTATTCCAAGATTCTCAAAACGGCTCATCGACCGGAAACCCTTCAGACACCAAAAACCCTTCAGACATCGGCGCGCGGGTGGCGGGATATGACGATGTCGCGCAACTCGACCGCGTTCATTCTTGGCCTTTCGAATATGACGTCCACCCACATTTTCGACAGCCGCTTTTCGTTGAGCTCGGAATAGGCCAGATCGAATTCGGCGACGGCCAGATCGGCGGCGCCCTGCGCTGCGGGCTGAAAACCCTGCTGCATCGAATCGGTGTTGGGACCGTTTTCGATGTTCAGCCGCGCATAGGCGGTCAAGGGCCGCTCGGCCCAGATCCGCATATCGGCGCGCACCACGAAATCGGGACCAAGACCGGTCAGCACCGCGGCCGGAAGGTCTATGGATAACGAGACGAACTGCCCCTCGCAGCCCAGCGCCTCGATCGACAGCCCGAAGGGTGGCAGGTCATCGGCGCGGCTGCGGGATTGCCGCAGGATCAGCGCCGCCTGCGGATCGTCGTGCCAGATCGTCGCGCCCTCGGCCAGACGGGTGCCGCTGGCCGGGCTGACCAGACTGGACGGGTGCATCGGCTGCTGAAACAGATCGCTGCGCCAATGCCAATCCGTCGCGCCGGGCAGATGGTCGGCATTCACCGGCGCCGGGCGCAGCGCCGCCACGGTCGTATTGGCCAGAAACCGGTCAAGCACCTGCCGCAGCGAGACCGCCTCGGAGCGCAGCCTGCGCAGCCTTGAGGACCCAAGATCGCCCGGATCCGCCGCAAGCGCCGTCCAGCGCGCATCGCCGCGACGGCGCGTCACCCGGTCGATCCAGCCTTCGCGATTGCCTGTCAACAGCGACCCCTATTGATCCATATAGACATGGGTTTCGGCATCGGCGCCGGGATGGGTCACGGCGCCCTGCCGCGCGCCACCGACCAGCCGGGCATATTTCCACAGCGCCCCCGAAGCATAATCGGTCGGTCGCGGGCCTTTCCATTCGGCCTTGCGCCGGGCCAGTTCCTCGTCGCTCAGATCGACGCTGATCTCGCCCTTGATGGCGTCGATGGTGATCATGTCACCGTCCTTCAAAAGCGCGATCGGACCGCCATGGGCGGATTCGGGGCCGACATGGCCGACACAGAAACCGCGCGTCGCGCCCGAGAACCGGCCGTCGGTGATCAGCGCCACCTTCTTGCCCATGCCCTGACCCGACAGGGCGGCCGTCGTGGCCAGCATCTCGCGCATGCCGGGGCCGCCGGCGGGGCCTTCGTTGCGGATGACGATGACCTCGCCTTCCTTGTAGCCGCGCTTCTGGACCGCGTCGAAAGCATCCTCCTCGCATTCGAAAACGCGGGCCGGGCCGGTGAAAACCTGATCCTCGGGCTTCATCCCGGCGACCTTCACGATGGCGCCCTCGGGGGCGAGGTTGCCCTTCAGCCCGACAACGCCGCCGGTCTTGGTGATCGGGGTGTCGATCGAATGGATGACCTTGCCGTCGGCCTCGCGGTCGATCAGGTCAAGCTCCTCGCCGATGGTCTTGCCGCTGGCGGTCATGCAATCCTCGTGGATCAGCCCGGCGCGGCGCAATTCGCGCATCACCACCGGCACGCCACCGACCTCGAACAGGTCCTTGGCGACATATTCCCCACCCGGCCGCAGGTTCACGAAATAGGGGGTATCGCGGAAAATATCGGTGACGTCGAACAGGTCGAAGTCGATGCCGGCCTCATGCGCGATGGCCGGCAGATGCAGACCGGCATTGGTCGAGCCGCCGGTGCAGGCCACCACCCGCGCCGCGTTTTCCAAGGCCTTGCGCGTCACCACGTCACGGGCGCGGATGTTCTTTTCGATCAGGTTCATCACCGCCTCACCCGAGGCCAGCCCGTATTGATCACGGCTTTCGTAGGGCGCCGGCGCGCCCGAGCTGTTCATCAGCGCAAGCCCGATCGCCTCGCTGACGCAGGCCATGGTGTTCGCGGTATACTGCCCGCCACAGGCGCCGGCCGAGGGGCAGGCGACGCGTTCCAGAATCTCCAGCTCGGCATCCGACATATTGCCGGCGGCATGCTGGCCCACGGCCTCGAACACGTCCTGAACGACGACATCCTTGCCGTTCAGCTTGCCCGGCAGGATCGAGCCGCCATAGATGAAGACCGAAGGCACGTTCAGCCGCACCATGGCCATCATCATGCCAGGCAGCGACTTGTCGCAACCCGCCAGCCCGACCAGCGCGTCATAGCAGTGCCCGCGCATGGTCAGTTCCACCGTGTCGGCGATGGCGTCGCGGCTGGCCAGTGACGACCGCATGCCCTCATGCCCCATGGCGATGCCGTCGGTCACGGTGATCGTAGTGAATTCGCGCGGGCAGCCGCCGCCCTTCTTGACGCCCTGTTTCACCGACTGGGCCTGACGGTTCAGCGCGATGTTGCAGGGCGCGGCCTCGTTCCAGCAGGTGGCGACGCCGACCCAGGGGGAATGAATCTCATCCTCGGAAATGCCCATGGCGTAGAAATAACTGCGGTGCGGCGCGCGCGACGGACCTTCGGTCACGTGGCGGCTGGGCAGCTTAGCCTTGTCGAAGCGGGCGTTTTTCATGGCTGTTCCCTCGGCTGGCAATGGATCGCTAGCATCGTGGATAATCGCGCGGGCGCAAGTGAACAAGGTCACGCGCGCCGGAATCCCACCCTATGCGCGGATATCCGGGTTGGCCATGGCAGCCGATTTTCGTGCCAAAGTGGCAAGCGGCGGTTTCGGCCTGTCGGTGCAGGCCGGAAAAAAGGCCGAAAAGACAGGCCAGGCCGGCAAAACCGTTGGGCGCGTTCGGGGGAAAGCCGGGTCGACGGCGGCCAAACGGAGGCCCCGCAGCCCGAATCTTAGCTTTTTGATACAACGGACAGTGACGAAAAGGGCGCCCGGGGCCGCCCCCGCGCGCACCTTTCCAAAAAACATATCCCGGGGCATCACCCCCGGGATACGCATTTCGCCGCACATTCAGCCGTCGTGCGGTTACTGGTCGGACAGGGATTTGGCCAGACGCATCAGGCCAATCGCTTCGGCGCGATAGCCGAACGGATCGGCGCCCCGCGATTCCACGCCCAGCGCGATCGCATCGTCCCAACCCCAATCGCCCAGATATTTGGCCCCGGTCAAAAGCTGCCCGAACCCCGCGATGCTGGCCGCAAAGCGGGCATCCGCATCGGCCGGGCCGGCATCGGCGGGGATCGGGGTTTCGATCAGCCGGCTGACACTCTGGCCCGGATCCTTGTACCGCAGACGCAGAAAGCCCAGCTCGCTCCCTTTGTCGCCGGCGGCGGCATCCGCCCCCGCATTTTCCCCCGTGGTCGACGTGCCGGACCCATAGCGCAGCGCATCGTTCCGCAACGCCGGGCTGCCGAGGCGGGTGATCTCGTAAAGCGCGGTGACGGTGTGGCCCGCGCCGATCTCGCCCGCGTCGACCTTGTCATTGTTGAAATCCTCGCGCGCGAGGGTGCGGGTCTCATAACCGATCAGCCGGTATTCGGCGACCGTCGCGGGGTTCCATTCGACCTGAATCTTCACGTCGTCGGCGATGGGGAACAGCGCCCCCGAAAGCTGATCGACCAACACCTTCTGCGCCTCTTGCAGGGTGTCGATATAGGCCGCCTGACCATTGCCGTTCTGGGCCAGCGCCTGCATCGTCGCATCGTCCAGATTGCCCCGGCCAAAGCCCAGAACCGACAGGTAGATGCCCGATTCCCGCTTGCGCCCGACGTATTTCTCAAGCGCGTCGGGGTCCGAGATACCGACGTTGAAATCGCCGTCGGTGGCCAGCAGGATACGCGAAACCTCACCATCCGAGGCCATGGATTCAGCGGTGCGATAGGCCAGCTCCAACCCCTCGGCCCCGGCGGTCGAACCGCCCGCTTCAAGCTGATCCAGCGCGGCGAGGATCTTGGTGCTGTCCGCGGCCTTGGTCGGGGGCAGAACCTCGCCGGCCGAACCGGCATAGGCGACCATGGCGACCTGATCCTCGGGGCGAAGCTGACCAAGCATCAGCCGCAGCGACTGCTTCAAAAGCGGCAGCTTGTCGGGGTCCTGCATCGACCCCGAAGTGTCGATCAGAAACACCAGATTCAGCGGCGGTCTTTCGGCGACCGCCGGCATCCGCCCCTGCAACCCGATGCGCACCAATTGGGTATCGGCATTCCACGGCGTTTGCATGACCGAGACCGAGGCCTTGAACGGCGCCTCGGCCTCGGTCGGGGCCGGGTAGTCATAGGGAAAATAGTTGATCATCTCCTCAATCCGCACCGCATCGGGCGGCGGCAGGGCCCCCGCCATCAGCGACGAACGGACGACGCCGTAGGACGCGGTGTCGACGTCGATCGAAAAGGTCGAAACCGGATCCTCGGCCGTCACCTTGACCGGATTCTGATCGGCATTGGCGAAGGCCTCGGTATCCCCGACCACGGGCGGCATGATGACCATCTCCGGGCTGATGTAATCCGAGGTCTGACCGCCATAGGGGGCGACGGCATTGCCGTTCACACCGGGCGTCGGCATTGCCATGCGCCGGGTCGCGTTCGGGGCCGGCATCGCCTCATCCGCGGCGGCTTCGGCGGCGACATTCGCCGAAGCATCCGCATCGCCAGACAGCGGTTCCGGCATCGGGCCGGTTTGCGGGGGCTGGGTCGGCGCGACCTGCACGGGCGGTGCGGGTGGCGTAGCGGGCGGCGCGGTCGGCGTCACGGTAACCGGACCGGTTGTCGTTGGCGCCGGGGTTACCGGCTGCGGCGCATCGCCCTGCGTGGCGTTTTCCCGGGAACGCGCGTCCTGCGCGACGACGGTTTCCGCCGGCTCTTCCCGCGTCGCCGTGGCGGCGGGCGGCGGCGTCTCACCGGGCATCGGCGCACGGATCTGCGGCATGATGATGAACAGCCCGATGCACAGCGCCGCAACCGAGGTCGTGGCGGCAAGGGCCGATCGCGTGTTGAGTCTGGACAGCATGATGCGAACTCCTTTCAGAAAACCCGCCTGTTTCTGGGGGCGGTCCTGATTGGGACGCATCTGGTCGGCCGATCCTTGGTGGAGGTCGTCGAAATTTTTCATCGCCGTCGCCAGCGCCCGGGCCCGGGCATCCGGGTCGGGCACGGGGGCGGCCTCGCGCAGGGCGCGCTCCAGCCGGTCAAGGTCGTCTTGCGGTTCACGGGTCATAGCGTTGTTTCCTCATTGGCGAGGATGCGGAGTCGTTTCTTCACCTCGGACATCCGCCACGCGACGGTGCCTTCGGACAGGTTCAGGACCTCGGCCGCCTCGGCCTGGCTCAGCCCCTCGCCCAGCGTCAGGGCAAGCGTATCGACCAGATCCTCGGGCAGGCGGGCCATGGCGGTGTTCAGCCAGTCCAGCATCTCGGCCGTCTCACCGATTTCGGCACGGCGGTTGATTTCCCATTCCCCCCAGCCGATGGCGGCGCGGCTGCGCGTGGCGGCGCGGCGCCGGCGATCATGCGCGGCATTGACCACGATGCGGTAAAGCCAGGTCGAAAACCGCGCCTCGCCACGCCAGCCTTTCAGCTTGGCAGGCAGGTTGGCGCAGACATCCTGCGTCAGATCCTCGGCCTCGGTCCGGTCGCCGGTCAGCCGCCAGCACAGACCGAACAGCCGGTCGTAATGCCGGTCCAGCAACGCCGCGAAGGCATTGCGGTCGCCATTCGCGGCGGCCTGCGCCAAGGTTGCATCACAGGTGTTCATCAACATCACTTACATAAGACGCAACCACCGCATTGTTCCTTGGCCGCAACGCCGAAATAGTTGAACATGCCCGGGTGGCAAAAGCCAACGGCCCATTTGCGCCGCGCTGACGTGCCCATGTCAGGCGGACGGCCCATTCCCCGGAGCGGAGCACAGGACATGCCGATCACCATCACCGCATTCAAAAACTCGCCGGACGGCGGTCAGGGCATGGCGCGGGACATGCGGGTCCGCTGGGCGCTGGAAGAGGTCGGGCAGCCCTATGAGGTGCGCCTGCTGACATTTCCGCAGATGAAGCAGCCCGGACATCTGGCGCTGCAACCCTTCGGTCAGATTCCAACCTATGAGGATGGCGATCTGAGCTTGTTCGAATCCGGCGCGATCATTCTTCACATCGCGCAGACATATGCCGGTCTTTTACCCGATGACGCCAACGCCCGGGCGCGGGCGATCGCGTGGATGTTCGCCGCCCAGACGACCGTGGAACCGCCCATCGTCGAACGCGAGGCCGCGATTCTGACCGAGGGCGACAAACCGTGGCACGACCAGCGCATGATCTTTCTGGACGAGCGGATCTGTACCCGGCTGGACCAGCTTTCACGTTGGCTGAACGGGCGCGACTGGTTGGAGAATGATTTCAGCGCCGGCGATCTGATGATGGTTTCCGCGCTGCAACGGCTGAACGGCGAAGGTCTGCGCGAAAGATACCCCGATCTCGAGCGTTACGTGGCGCGCGCCGAGGGCCGACCCGCCTTCAGGCGCGCCTTTGATGCGCAATTGGCGGTGTTCATCGCCAGCCAGTCCGCCGGCTGACCCGGCGCCATCGCCGCGCGGGTCGCCCGGCCCGGTCGAACGCGCATCGCCGCCCGCCGCGATGAACCCGCCTGCCCCACCCCTCACGGTCTGACCTCGCGGCAGCGTCACGGACCGAGCCGCGCGGCCCCGTCAGATCACCGTGACGGATGATGTTGACGTCTTGCCGCACAGGTGCCGCAGCGTTAGGACGGGTCCGTTCCCGCATTTGCCCCGAAGCGCCCCCGCTGCCACCCGCAAATGCCGGATCGACGCGCCATCTGAAGGAGATCGCCATGCCCGCCTATCGTTCCCGCACCACCACTCACGGCCGCAATATGGCGGGCGCACGCGGATTGTGGCGGGCGACTGGGGTGAAGGACAGCGATTTCGGCAAGCCGATCATCGCCATCGTCAACAGCTTTACCCAGTTCGTGCCCGGCCATGTCCATCTGAAGGATCTCGGCCAACTGGTCGCGGCCGAGGTCGAGGCGGCAGGCGGGATCGCCAAGGAATTCAACACCATCGCCGTCGACGACGGCATCGCCATGGGCCATGACGGGATGCTGTATTCGCTGCCCTCGCGCGAGATCATCGCCGACAGCGTCGAATATATGGTCAACGCCCATTGCGCCGATGCGATGGTCTGCATCTCGAACTGCGACAAGATCACGCCCGGCATGCTGATGGCGGCGCTGCGGCTGAACATCCCGGTGGTCTTCGTGTCGGGCGGCCCGATGGAGGCCGGCAAGGTCGTGTTGCAGGACGGCAAGGTCAAGGCGCTGGATCTGGTCGACGCCATGGTCGCGGCGGCCGATGATTCGGTGTCCGAAGCCGACGTGCAGGCCATCGAGCGTTCCGCCTGCCCGACCTGCGGCTCATGTTCGGGCATGTTCACCGCGAATTCGATGAACTGCCTGACCGAGGCGCTGGGTCTGGCGCTGCCCGGCAACGGCTCGACGCTGGCCACCCATGCCGACCGCAAACGGCTGTTCGTCGAGGCGGGGCATCTGATCGTCGATCTGGCCCGGCGCTATTACGAGGGCGACGATGCAAGCGTGCTGCCGCGCAACGTCGCCAGCTTTGCGGCTTTTGAAAATGCGATGACGCTGGACATCGCGATGGGCGGCTCGACCAATACCGTGCTGCACCTGCTGGCCGCCGCGCATGAGGCGCAGATGGATTTCACCATGTCCGACATCGACCGGCTGTCGCGCAAGGTGCCGGTGCTGTGCAAGGTCGCGCCGGCCAAATCCGACGTGCATATGGAGGATGTGCACCGCGCCGGCGGCATCATGGCCATTCTGGGCGAGTTGGACCGCGCCGGCCTCTTGGACACATCCGTCGGCAGCATCCACTCGGGCACGCTGGCCGATGCGCTGAAACGCTGGGACGTGGCCCGGACCGAGGCGCCCTCGGTTCATGAATTCTATCGCGCCGCGCCGGGCGGCGTGCCGACGCAGGTCGCGTTTTCGCAGGATCGCCGGTATGACAGCGTTGATCTGGACCGCAAGGCCGGGGTGATCCGCGACGCGGAACACGCTTTCTCCAAGGATGGGGGTCTGGCGGTGCTGTATGGCAACCTTGCCGAGGATGGCTGCATCGTGAAAACCGCCGGGGTGGACGACTCGATCCTGACCTTCACCGGCCCGGCGCATATCTTTGAAAGCCAGGATGACGCGGTTTCGGGCATTCTGACCGGCAAGGTAAAGCCGGGCGAGGTCGTGCTGATCCGTTACGAAGGCCCGCGCGGCGGCCCGGGGATGCAGGAAATGCTGTATCCGACCAGCTACCTGAAATCGAAAGGGCTGGGCAAGGATTGTGCGCTGGTCACCGATGGGCGCTTCTCGGGCGGATCGTCGGGGCTGTCGATCGGCCATGTCTCGCCCGAGGCTGCCGAGGGCGGCACCATCGGTCTGGTCGAACAGGGCGATCTGATCCGCATCGACATCCCCAACCGCGTCATCGCGCTTGAGGTTGACGATGCCACGCTGGCCGCCCGGCGCGAGCGGCGCGAGGCCGAGGGCTGGAAGCCGCGGAAGCCGCGCAACCGCAAGGTTTCCACCGCGCTGCGGGCCTATGCGGCATTGACCACCAGCGCCGCAAAGGGTGCGGTGCGGGTGGTCCCGGATCATCACTGACCGCCGATCCGCCCCCGGTCTTTTGCGGGCGGGGCGCGCGGGGGAACGATTGGAACGGGCCGTGGTTTTCGGGCATGGGCGCCGGAGGCTCAGGTTGCTTGATGGCTCTGCGACCGGGCCGGAATAGCGGAACCCTGTCTGACCCGGCGGCGGCGCGAGGCGCCCGTGGATGAGCTTGCCACCGGCGCGGCTTGGTTTTTGACCGCCGGAGCTCAGCCCGCCTCGGGCCGGGTCTGCGCCAGCAGTTTCACGACCCGGGTCAGCCCGCGTTCGTCGTGATTGGCAAAGCCGATGCGAAACGCTTCGGGCGCGGTCGCGACATCCAGCGCGAAGTGCAGGCCCGGCGTGATCCGAAGCCCATGGCTCCGGGCCCGACGGGCCCAGCATTCCGCGCTGACGCCGGCACGCAGCCGCGCCCAAAGCGCCAGACCGCCGGCGGGCAGGTCGAAACCGACCTCGTCAGCAAGGTCGCCGGCTAGAAGCCGCGCCAGATGCTCGCGCCGCCCGCGATAGATCCGGCGCGCCTTGCGGGCGTGGCGGCGCAGGGTGCCATCCTCGATCAGTTGCGCCAGCGCCTGTTCCAGCGGCTGGTCGCCCTGCCGGTCGATGGCCTCGCGGTATTGGGCCATGCGGTCCAGCAGATCGGCGCGCGCGGTGACATAGCCAAGCCGCAGGGTCGGCGCCAACAGCTTGGACAGCGAGCCGATGTGAATGACCGGCAGTTCCGGCCGGGCGCGCGTGGCCAGCGGCAGGACCGGGCGGCCGTCGAAACGATATTCGTGGTCGTAATCATCCTCGATGATCACCAGCCCGCGCCGCTGCGCCAGATCCAGCAGATGCAGCCGCAGCGCCGCCCCCATCGTCACCGTGGTCGGATATTGATGATGCGGGGTCACATAAACCGCCTTCAGCGCCGGAACGCGGTCGGCAAGCGCGTCCAGCCGCGCCACGTCCATGCCCCCCGCATCGACCGGCACCCCGATCACCCGCGCCCCGGCCGCGCGGAACGCCGTCCACGCCAGCGGATAGCCCGGTTCCTCGACGGCGATGCATTCACCCGGCGCGATGACGGCGGCGGCGGCAAGGAACAGTCCCATCTGGCTGCCGCGGGTCAGCAGCAGATCATCGGCATTAACGGTCAGCCCGCGCTCTGCCCAAAGATAGCCGGCCAGGGCCGCGCGCAGCACCGGCGTGCCCCGTGGGTCGCCATAGGCCGACCCGCACAGAAAACCCGGGGCGGCAAGCGCGCGGCGAAAGGCGCGGACCAGTTCGGTCCGGGGCATGAGACGCGGATCGGGCCCGCCGTCCGAGACATGCAGGGCGGGCGGAAACGGCACCGGCATTCCCGGGGACGGCGGGTCGGGTCGAACCGCCTCGGCACGCGGTGTCGCCATCGCGGGCAGGTCGCGGGCGACGAAGGTGCCGCGTGACGGCTCGGCCACCAGCCAGCCCTGCATGGTCAGTTCATGAAAGGCCGCGTCGACGGTGTTGCGGTTCAGCCCCAGACTGCGCGCCAGCGCCCGGGTCCCCGGCAGCGCATCGCCCGGTTTCAGCCGGCCGCGTTCGATTTCGCGGATGATCGAGGCGGCGAGGTTCAGGAATACCGGCTTGTCGCCCGTCCCCGTCAATTCGATCGTGATTTCGCCCCGCTTTCGCATCCGGCCTATCCGATTTCTGAAAACCGGCACTCCGCAACAGGCCGGGTTGTCGGTATCGCATGATCCGACCGCCACGGCAATTCCGCCATGGTGGCGGGGAAAAGGAGCCGCTCATGGCCGAAAAAGTCGTCTTCTATCACGCCGGTTGCCCGGTTTGCGTCGATGCAGAACAGCGTTTCGCCGGGGCTCTCGACAAGAACCTGTATCAGGTCGAGGTGGTGCATCTGGGCGAACAACCCGCCCGTCTGGACGAGGCGGAACGGGCTGGGGTCGCCTCGGTGCCGGCGTTGGTGATGGACGGGGCGGTCTATCACATCAATCACGGCGCGGATCTTTCGGCTCTGCGCTGACCGGGGCCCGGGTGGGAAGCGACCTGCATGTTGAAGACGGCTCTGGCCATCCGCCACGTTCATTTCGAGGATCTTGGCAGGTTCAACGCGGTTCTGACCGCTGCGGGCTACCGGATCGACTATCTCGACGTTGATGTTGATAGGTTCGCGCGGATGGATCCGGTTCTGCCCGATCTTCTGGTCATGCTGGGGGGTCCGGTCGGCGTCAACGACGGCGACGCCTATCCGTTCCTTGCCGAGGAACGCCGGATACTGACCAAGCGGCTGGCGGCCGGTCGCCCGACGCTGGGCATCTGCCTTGGGGCGCAGCAGATCGCGGCGACCCTTGGTGCGCGCGTCCAGCCGATGGGCCACAGGGAAATCGGCTTCGCAGCCGTGGGCCTGAGCCCGGCCGGCGCCGCCGGTCCGCTTCGCCACCTAGGCGGTGTCCCCGTGCTGCATTGGCACGGGGACACCTTCGACACACCGCCGGGCGCGGAAAATCTGGCGTCGACACCGCTTTGCGCGACGCAGGGCTTTGCGCTTGGCCAGAATGTGCTGGGCCTGCAGTTCCATCCGGAAACTGATCTTTGCGCCGGGATCGAGCCATGGCTGATCGGCCACGCGGCCGAACTGGCGGCGGCGGGGATTGATCCGGCGATGCTGCGGACCGAGGCCGCACGGATCGGCCCCGATCTGCGCCATGCCGCGCGGCGGATGCTGGCCGAGTGGCTTGAGGGGTTGGCGGCATGAACCGCGACGACGCATTTCATGATCCGGCGCCCGATCTGGCCCGAAACCTGGCCCTCGTCCGCCGCCGGATCGCCGCCGCCGCGTTGCGTAGCGGGCGCGCGCCCGAGGCGGTGCGCTTCGTGCTGGTGACCAAAACCGTGTCGGCCGATCGGATAAGGCAGGCCATTGCCGCCGGGGCCACCGATCTGGGCGAGAACAAGGTGCAGGAGGGATTGGCCAAGGCGCAGGATCTGGCCGACACCCGCGCGCGCTGGTCGATGATCGGTCATCTGCAATCGAACAAGGCCCGCGACGTGCTGCGCTTCGCGTCCGAGGTGCAGCCGCTCGACCGCCTGTCACTGGCGAAGCGGCTTGAAAACCGGCTTCAGCAACTGGGCCAACCGCTTGATGTGCTGGTGCAGGTCAACACCTCGGGCGAGGCCAGCAAATACGGCCTGACCCCAAGTGCCGTGCCGGGCTTCCTGAAGGAACTGGCCGCCTTTGATGCCCTGCGCCCGCGCGGCTTCATGACGCTTGCCACCTTCACCCCGGACGAGGCCGAAGTGCGCCGCTGTTTCCGCCTGCTGCGCATGATCCGCGACCGCGCGCTGGAAGACGCCCCGCAGGGTGCGGCGCTGGCCGATCTGTCGATGGGCATGTCGGGCGATTACGAATGGGCGATCGAGGAAGGCGCCACCATCATCCGCGTCGGGCAGGCGGTCTTTGGCCCGCGCCCGCTGCCCGATTCCCATTACTGGCCCGGCGCGGCGGGGACGAGGTGAGCTGCATGCAGACCCACCCCGGCGCCACGCGCAAGACCCGGCCCGCTGTAACGGGCCGGGCCGCTTGGGCTGCGGGCAGGCGTTCAGGCCGCCAGTTGCCCGACGCTCGCCATATCAATGCCAAGCGCCGCGGCCACACCTTCGCCATAGGCCGGATCGGCGCGCCAGCAATTGCGGATATGGGCATGCTGGATTTCGAGACGCGCCGGGCCGATGGCGCGGGCGGTATTCTCGAACAGCACCTGTCGCTGTTCCGGCGTTATCAGCCGGAACAGGGCGCCGGGCTGGGTATAGTAATCCGTGTCCTCGCGGTGGTTCCAGTGATCGGCCGCGCCCTCGATGCTCAGCGGCGGTTCGCGGAAATCGGGCTGCTCGTTCCATTCGTCCCGCGTGTTCGGCTGATAGCCGATCCGCCGGCCCTGATTGCCGTCGACCCGCATCGCACCGTCGCGGTGATAGGAATGATAGGGGCAGCGCGGTGTGTTGACGGGGATCATCGCATGGTTCACCCCCAGCCGGTAGCGTTGCGTATCGCCATAGGAAAACAGCCGCCCCTGCAACATCTTGTCGGGCGAGAAGCCGATGCCCGGGACGACATTACCGGGATTGAAGGCCGCCTGCTCGACATCCGCAAAGTAGTTTTCCGGGTTGCGGTTCAGCTCCAGCACGCCAACCTCGATCAGGGGATAATCCTGCTTCGACCAGACCTTGGTCAGATCGAACGGGTTGACGCGATAGCTGCCGGCCTCACGCTCTGGCATGATCTGGACGAACAGCGTCCATTTGGGGAAATCGCCGCGCTCGATCGCGTCGAACAGGTCGCGCTGATGGCTTTCGCGATCCTGCCCGATCAGCGCGGCGGCCTCGGCATCAGTCAGGTTCTTGATCCCCTGCTGGGTGCGGAAGTGGAACTTGACCCAGAAACGCTCATTCCCGGCATTGATGAAACTGAAGGTGTGCGAGCCGAAGCCGTGCATGTGCCGATAGCTGGCCGGGATGCCGCGATCGGACATGATGATCGTCACCTGATGCAGCGCCTCGGGCAGGCTGGTCCAGAAATCCCAGTTGTTGTCGGCGTCGCGCATATTGTGGCGCGGGTCGCGTTTGACGGCGTGATTGAGGTCGGGAAACTTCAGCGGGTCGCGCATGAAAAAGACCGGGGTGTTGTTGCCGACCAGATCCCAGTTGCCTTCGTCGGTATAGAACTTGATCGCGAAGCCGCGAATGTCGCGTTCCGCATCGGCCGCGCCGCGTTCGCCCGCGACGGTCGAAAAGCGCAGGAACAGTTCGGTCTTCTTGCCGATCCCGGAAAAGATCCGGGCCTTGGTGAAGCGGGTGATGTCCTGCGTCACCGTGAAGGTGCCGAAAGCGCCCGACCCCTTTGCGTGCATCCGGCGTTCCGGTATAACCTCGCGATCGAAATGGGCGAGCTTTTCCAGAAACCAGACATCCTGCAACAACATCGGCCCGCGCGGCCCGGCGGTGATGACGTTCTGGTTGTCGACGACCGGTGCCCCCGACGCGGTGGTCAGCGCGTTCTTCTTTCTGTCATGTGCCATGGTCTTCTCCTCGGTCGGCATTTCGGATGGCGGCTTGGGGCGCGAATGCGCCGCCTTGCCTTACGGGCCAAGGATTTCAGCTTCGCGGCCATAGGTGAAATAGATGGTTTCGTCATCTCGCTTTGGCGCTTCCTATCCTTTTGCGCAGACCTTCGGCCGTGTCGCTAAGATCGCTGTCGGGCCTGTCGCTGCGCGATCTGGAATATGCCGTCGCGGTGCGCCGCTTCGGGCGGTTCAACCGCGCGGCCGAGTTCTGCGGCGTCAGCCAGCCGACGCTGAGCGGCCAGATCCGCAAGCTTGAGGCGCTGATCGGCGTCACCCTGTTCGAACGCTATGGCCGCCGGATCACGCCCACGGCCGAGGGGCAGGCGGTGCTGGATCAGGCCGAGCAGATCGTCGCCCAGTCCAAGGCCCTGTTCGAGATTGCGGCCTGTCCGGAACCACACCGGGGCCCGCTGCGGCTGGGCGCGATCCCGACGCTCGGCCCCTATTTCCTGCCGCATGTGATGGGGCCGATCCGCCGCGCCTATCCCGAGCTTTCGCTGCGCATCCACGAAGGTAAGACCGACGAGCTGGTCAACCTGCTGAAGGAACGCAACCTCGACGCGATACTGGTTTCCTCGCACGACAGCGATGCGCGGCTGCACCCCGAGCCTGTCAACGGCGGCGTAAAACCCAGCCACTGGGCGGCGCAAAAGTCGGCCACCCTTGCGCGCGGCT
>NZ_JBHUEN010000002.1:0-1892 GCF_042680785.1 Paracoccus pacificus | reverse complement strand
GCGGGCGGTCGCAGTCCCCGCTTCAAGCCGCTGATCTCGTCCGTTCAGAGGAATTCAGTGAAAAATCGAGGTGCCCGGTAGCCTGTCGTCCCAACGCTCGGGCTGTTCACTCTCGTCCAAGCCCGTCCAAGGGTCGTTCAGCCAATTGCGGGGCAACGCGATGACACGGAATGTCTTGGCGACTTCCTCGCTGCCACCGATGACGTAGCGGGTTTCCTTAGCGAGTTGAATGAGGTCCGATCCATCCGTGAAAAGCCTGTCATTTCTCGCGGAGGCCATGACTTTGGCCTGAGGGTTTTCCTCTTCCTTGAAGACGAGCCGTGCTCCATCTTGGTGGATATTGAAGCTGTTCTCGATGACCGTTGCGAGCTCAACCTGGAAAGCATTGTCATCGACTGGTTTTGCCCGCGTCAGGTCGATTTGCAGAACAGAAGGCTCTGCGCCGGCCATGTTTCCGACCGCTATTGACCGCAGCCACAGCGAGCCGATGATTTCCTGAAGATGTGGGACCTTCGAGGCGTGGTCTGGCACGGCTTCGGTTACGGAGGTGAGGTTACGAAGGGCTTTGTCGCGTAGGGCGCGGTGTTGCTGATTGGCAACCGAGTCCAGAAGTGCTCCGATCCCGGATGCATCGTCGTCGAGCCGAAAATCGGCAGCTGTCAAAATTGGCGCGTTCTCGCCGCTGCTCTTATGCAGGTTCGCCAAGATGCGGATGAGGTCGCGCGTCTCTTGGGCGTCTGTCGCCACAAGCACCTGATCCTCCAAGAGTTGCAGGAGGTGCGGCGCGAAGGGCCAGCATTCGACAAAGTCTCGCCGCTTCCTGTCCTGTTCGGAAGATGGCGTACCGAGCTGCCGAAAATATTCGTTGATGTGAACGTCGAGGGTGCCCTCAATTGCCGAGGAGCCGATCTGCAACCGGTTTTCAAACAGCCGATGGAGGAGCATGCGACGGCGATCATGCTGGATCTTGTCCGGGCTACCGCCAGCACGGAAATCCACCTGAACGGGATTCACCCTGTGGATCTGCTGGTATGCGTCGCTTGTCCCGTTTCGAACCGAAACCACGAGCACGAGGAGTTCGGGGTACTCCTTTGCAATCTCAGAGAGGATCTGGATGAAGTTGAACGCCCAGTTTTTCCACGGATACTGCTTGGTATTCGTGAGACCGTCGAACCAAGTCTGAAACTCGTCGAGCAGCAGCATCGTCGGCGAATGCCGCAGCATCTCGAGGATGAGCTGGTCGGACGGAATGTCAGTCTTGCTGGCACCCATACCTTCCCACTTCCCCTTGATATACGTGCCGTGCGGATGTCGTTCGAACAGAATGTCCCAGAGGAACTTATAGCGCTGACGATGGAGGCTTTCCCCGATGACGAGCATGCCATTCCGCAGCGGGATTTGACCGATCGCCGGGTCAGACAGGGTAGTGGACCAGCTCTTCAACCAATCCCCGGTTGAGGCGGGATCACTAACAGTATGATAGAGAGCCGCCATAAGGTGTGACTTACCGAGGCCGCGTTCACCAATGACTACAACCGGTCGACCTTGCTGGGGGCCGACGGCTTCTATGCCTTTCAATAGATCGAGCGTAGGGTACGTGATCTCAAGAAAGTCACGGGCCGGAACCTGTGTTGCCCCTGTATTCGCATCGTTGGATAGCTCAATCGCCGTCCCTTTGAGGCGCCGCCCTTTGAACTCATCCCTCAGCTTCAAACCAAGCATTTAAGCCTCTCCAATTCGTTCTGCCGGCTGCGCCGGAAATGATGTTTCCCGGTTCAGCAGCACGATCTGTTGATCCTGCGGCATCCTGGCGGATGGATCCGTGTCCAACCCTAGGTTGTGTTGACAAAAGGGATTCACATCAGTCTTTGAGCATGATTCAAGCTGGCATC
>NZ_JBHUEN010000001.1:0-19306 GCF_042680785.1 Paracoccus pacificus | reverse complement strand
GCCTGCTCCTTCAAAGTTGGCGCAGACTCTACATCACGGTGAGGGATTTCGCGGGGGGCAGGTCACATGGAATAAGCGGAACGACATTCGAGGCTATGGCCGTGACGAACGCAGGCAAGTCCGCACCGGGACCAATGTTTGCTTCCTCGAAGTCGGCATCAAACTCGGATTTGATGCGATTTAGGAATATCCTGCTGGCCGCTTCTGTTGCCGCACACTCATCCGCGTGGTCGTCCCAATTCACGTATTCATCGATGTGGTCGTAGCTTTCGTCGATCACGAAGATCAGAACTTCATCCGACTGTTCCTCACGCTGATGCGATGAGGGCAAAGGTTCCCTAAGCTGCATGCCAAGTAGTTTTCGGATGCGCTCAATAAAGCTCATGGCCATTCCTCAGATGCTTGCCAACTGGCCGAGAGGTATCACGTCACCGCTACAAAGACTTGTGAATATTGAGAATGCCAGCTTCTCGTCCTAAAGTCTGCTTCTCTCAACTTGCAGCGAACTTCCGCTGTCCGCCCGGTCGACTTCCACGGGACGGGTGGATCGAGAACGTCAAAGTTAACGCGGGCTGAAATAGATCGGACACCTATTCAGCTGGCGGCGGCGCAGCATCCGCATCGGCGGGTTGCGGGTTTTCGGCGTCAAACGGAGGAAGGTTCGCTGGAAAATCATATCGTTCAACCTCGAGAACGTCTTGCTCCTCAGCAGGCCAGACCTCCAATATCTGGTTTGTCAGATCGCCATCCTCTCCCAAGTCATCGAGTGCCGCACGGAAGAAATCGATGTGATCCCCCCGCAAGGCACCGTTCGGGAGGTTCAGGCACACAAGTCCAGCATGAAGCTCGATCCCCAGGTAGCAAGGCGCGTTTGAATTGCTCCCCTCAGGCGGTCGAAAATCGTCCGAGTTGCGCGTGACTAAGGTCCAGTCCTCAGCAAGGACTCGCTCCATGAGAGTATGATCCTTCAAGCCGGTCATCCCGCGATGTGTCAGGTGAGCACTCTCGGGGTATCCTGCCTCTATCGCCACCTGCGCCAAGTCGAGGGTAAGACACTCATCGATGAGAAACTTCACCGATGGCCCCTAGCTAGCCTTACGGGTGTGCTTGCGTACGGATTTCAGTCGAAGTCTGTCGGTCCCGTACGTACTCCCTCTGCTCGGTCGCCCCGTCCGCGGGTTGGCCTTCGCGTAGAGAACCGCCGCGTCCACCTTTTCGTGATCAAGAGACGGGTACATCTCAAGAGCCTCATCCACACCTGCCCTATCGACCACGTCGGCGACTTCATAAGCGCCGATCCGTGTTCCGGCGATTACCGGCATGCCTCCTCGAATATTCGGATCGCTCGCTATCTCCGCGCGCGACCGGCGGAGCGTCTTCCAACTGCTATTGACGTGCAGGCAATGAGACGTCATGTCCACTGAAAGCGCGCTGTCTAGAACGAAGAAGAACGCCTTGGCGCCTGCGCTGCACGATGCATGGACCAGCGGCGTTCTCGAAGAGTTGACCTTCTCAACGAACATACTCCAGACTTTGTGCCGAGCTTTCGGTGCCAGAAGCTTGCCGGTGTCTTCATGGAACTTCACGAATACGCAGAGGTCCAAGTCCAGCATGCGCCGACCTGAGACCCGGTCCACAGCCCAAAGCGAGTCGAAGTGGCCGTCATCAAGAAGGCGGTTGATGTGAGTCTTTTTGACACCGGTAACCGCCTCGGCTTCACTAATCGTAAGCCTATCGACGCGAGGTGGGGCGCCGCTGAGCGTTTCCATAACAAAACCCTTCCGAATTTCCGGATGTGTTTAAGATGCACCTCAACCGCTCTAATTTCAAGGTGAAGTGTAGCGAGTGAGCAGGAAGCGGCACTCGCACTACATCACTTTTGCCATTGGGCGCACTCGCGTACTGAAGGCCTCGCATGAATGGCCGCTTTCGCGACGTCGCTGCGGCCGCCATGCCGCACTGCGGTCAGACGGCTCTCCGCCCTGCCTGCAGATACCTTTGCAGGCGCAGCAGGGCCCGCGCCGCTGTGACGCCCGTCTTGGCCCATTCGGCCGCTGACGCGGGTTGCCCTTCTGCCGTCGCGTTCGCAACCGGATCATGGGGCAACTTGCGCCGCCCCCGGCCAATCCCGGTCGGCCTGTTCGGATGAGCCAAAATCTCTCGCGCAGGAACATGGTGTGGCAGTCGGAGCCGGACGCTGTCACCCCCGGCGGCATTGCGGTTGAACCGGAGACAGGCAGCCGGTCCCGTTGTTGCCGTCTTTCTCGCTCACGGTTCCGCGGTCGCTTGCTGTCGTGGCCAACCCGGTCCTTTCCGGCAGGTGCGTTTCTCAGCGATGAAATATGACAGGGCAGCGCGCCGGGCGGCCTTCGGCCTTCAATGACGAATTTCCCCTGGCCTCTCGGCCATTCCGCGCGGAAGACAAATTCCTCATTGACCGGCGCTCTTCCTGCCCCGTCCCGGAAATTTCATCGAAACGCCAAGCAGGAAAGGAAAACCAGATGGCCTTTGATAGCATGAAGCTCCGCGTGAAAACCGGCGAGAAAGACGGCAAGACGTTCTGGGACAACTGCGGTGTCCTCTTCATCAACCGCAACGACGCCGGCGAGATCACCTCCATCCAGGTCCGCCACAACATGTTCCCCGGCGTCGATATGGTCGCCTTCCCGAAACGGGACGACGACCAGGAGTGAACGACAGGGGCGGCGCAAGCCGCCCCTTTACCGTTCCATCCAGTCGCTCACGCGGGCAGCCTGCGGCCAGGAAGATCGATGGAGGCCCGCTTTTGCGGTCCAGGATGATCTGCGGCCGTGCCGGGGGATCGATCGGGCAAGCCCGGCTCACCCCCGACCCGACGACGTTCTTGTCCGTTTCATCCGCCACGCATCCCTGCCTCTGCCGGTCAAGGGGCAAGCGCCGCGTCTGCGGCGCGTCGTCGTCCAGGCGGGCCGTGTCCTCGCGCGTGCCGCGCTGCGGGCCGCACCACCCCGCCTTCCCGACCCCGTGACAGTCAGCCCCAGGGCCGCGGGCAGGGCTACGCCCTCCCCGCTCTGCTTTCCGAAAGGCATGGGCCTTTCGAGACAAGCAGAGCAGGAAGGTCCGCCCACCGGCGGAACGGGGCAAGGACCTCGCCGCCCGTCACTGGAAAGGAGGCCAGACATGGCTGACTATCGCTTGGGATCCTCCCCTCTCGTTCATACCCCCGGCCTGATCGCATGGGCGATCAACGGCTACTATTTCGAGGAAGATCGCCCGCAGTTGCTGGATGTCATCGCCGCGACCTATCCCGGCGTTCCGCGCGAGGCACTGGAACAGGTGCTGCTGCGCAAGATCGACTATCGCGTCGAGACCGAGACCGTCGTGTTCGCTGTGGAGCGTCCCGTTCAGGAGGGCGCATGATGGCCGAGTTCGATGTCTACCAGCATGTCACCGACCAGATCATTGCCAGCCTCGAGGCTGGCACCCCGGTCTGGCGGAAGCCCTGGACCGGCGATGCGGGCGGCATTCCTTTCCCCCGCCGCAGCAACGGGGAGTATTATCGCGGCATAAATATCCTGATGCTCTGGGCGCGGGCGGCTGAACAGGGCTATCGCAGCGGCCATTGGTTCACCTATCGGCAGGCCCAGGAGGCCGGCGGTCAGGTCCGCAAGGGCGAGACATCCGCCACGGTCGTCAAATACGGCACCTTTGAAAAAGAGGATGCCGAGACCGGCGAAGAAAAGACCTTCGGCTATGCGAAGGCCTATCGCGTCTTCAACGGCGATCAGATCGACGGCCTGCCCGAGGAATTTCACGGCAAGCCCATCGAGGCCCCGCGCGATCTTGGCACCAAGACCGACCCGGCGCTTGAGGCTTTCTTTGACGCGACCGGCATCGAGCGGCGCACAAGCGACCGACCAGAAGCCTTCTATGATGTGGCAGGCGATTTCATCCACATGCCGCCGGTCGGGACCTTTCATGATGCCGCCGGATTTTATTCCACGCTCGCCCATGAGAGCTGCCACGGCACGGGCGCGGCGCATCGGCTGGACCGGTTCAGCCGCTTCAACGGGCGGGCGGATCGGGCCTTCGAGGAACTGGTGGCCGAGATCGGCGGTGCCATGGTCTGCGCACAGATCGGGGTGACACCGGAGTTCGGGCAGACGGCGGCCTATGTGGAAAGCTGGTTGCGAGCATTGAAGTCCGAGAAGCGGTTCATCTTCAAGGCCGCGACCGAGGCGCAGAAAGCCGCTGACTGGCTGATGCGCACCGCCCCCGCGGGTCTCTTGGACAGAACCAACCGGGCCGCCGCGTAAGGCGGCCCCATGGGAGAGCAATCATGCCCATCCTTGCCCGATATTCCCGCCTCAATGTGCTGATCTCAGCCGGCGGCGGCGCCGTGATCCGGGCCGCCGCGATGAAAATCAATCCCCGCACCCGGTTCGATCTGGCCCGGCGCGGCGACCGCCACGACGATGGTCGCGACAGGCTCCATCACCAGCACGATGCGCGCGACCTGGCCGCGCGGATCCGGCTCTGAGGGTCAGCTCATGGCCGGCCCCGACCCAACGCGCCTCGAACGCACACAGGCCCTGTTCGATGCCATCGCGGCCTGCGACCGCGCCGATGCGGAATTCATCCTGTCGGGGGTTCTGGCCGAGATGGGCGCGGGCCCGCCGCTGCCCGCTCTGAGGGCCATCGAGGAGGAGGCGGAAGCCTGGGCAGCCTTTGCGACATTGCCGGAACTGACGGCCTATTTCTTCGCCAGCGGCGCGCGCCTGAGCGAGCGCCGGCTTGGCGCACGGGGACGCATGCGCCTCATGCGCCGGCTCCTCGGTGAGATGACGAATGAGGAAAGGGCGGAACTGCTGCGCTGAAGACCGGGGCACTGTTTATGCCTGCCCCGCCTCGAGCGGTGTCTTTTGGGCGCCGAGACTTATCCCCAGTTTCTGTGGATGATTCCGGGGATGAATTTTCCGATGCGTTCTCGACCTTTCGGAAGCACCTGAGTTTGACTGGTTGCTACGTCTCCAATGCGCCACGCCGCGCTCCCGCTGCAGTCCAGGTTACGATCGGGCGGGCCTCGCGATCGCCGATAAAGGCGGCTTCTCTGGAACTGACACCCATGACCTTTCGTCACTCGCGACTGGTTTCGTCGAGATCAATTCCACGCTGATCCGCGTCGCCGGAGATGTTGGTGATGGCCAGGTTGCAGGATGTCATGGCGCTGTCGATCGCGCAGGCTCGCCGTGCGGGGGGGCGTTGCTGAGGTAGTCAGGGCCAGTCGTTGATCCGTCAGGTCAGCTCGACCTCGTCCAGCAACGCCTGGGATCCGTCGGGCAGGGGCCCATGATCTCCTGCCGTTCGTCATCACTCAGACCATCCATCAATCTCCGGATCATGCGCATCCGGCCCTGCGGCCCGAGCGGGTACCGCGCCAGCTTCTGTCCTGCGGCCAGGAAGACAGCGCGCAGCTCCTCGAAGGTCGCGGCATGGGCCCAGAACTCTGCATCGCTCATGGCGTCAAGGAAGGGCGGCATGGGCGCCCCGGTCTGCCATTCCTCCAGGATGACCGACAGAATCTGCTCGGCATCGTCAGGATGGCAGCCATGGATGGCATCGATCAGGTCCGCCACACGTGACAGGCGCAGTCCCGGGCGCATCTCCTTGCAATCCCGTCCAGCAGCATCGGCCATTTTTCCCTCCACCGGTATGGGCACTCCGCAATGGGGACAGCCCCGAAAACAGTCGTTTTCGGGGTCTGGCCGTCGCCGAGACTGGGGGTAGCTGCGACAAGGGGAATCGACGGAAGTGGTGCGGCCCGCAGCCGCGCCAGCGGCGAGGACCCGGTTCTGTCGATTCCCCTTGCCGCGGCGAGGGGCAACGCCCCTTCCTCTCTCCTGACTGATCATCCTGCGCCGCAGGCACACGATCCGCTGTCATGGCCTGGGACTGTCATGGTTCCGGTTCCATCCGTATCGATGCTGGCCGAAGGGCAGGGGGCTCTGTGCCGTTTTTGGGAGGACTGGCAGCAGTGCCGGCCGACCGGGAAGGCCAGCCTTTCCTACAGGCCTTGTATAACGGCCCAGATGGTAACAGCGCGATCGGCAATCGACTGACGGGCTTCCCACGGCAAGTTGCAGATCACCCCACGGTTCATCCGGTCACAGGCGACGGCGCCAAGTTGGCGCCTGCAGCGGTGCCGGTGTGCCGGCGCTGTTTTTCAGTTAAGCAAACGGGCCCTATATGCCGCACCGAGCATCCCTGTGATCGCGACAGCGGGCGCAACCCCTGGTTGCGAATTTGTTTGTTATGCCCGCGATCCTGGGTTACTCTGGTACATAGGGGGAAGTGGCAGGAAATGCCGAATGTTTACAGTCCGTCCGATTGCCATCGCGGGGAGGGCTCTGATGGCGCGTAAATCGCTGACGAGAGGGCAGAAGGGCGAGGCGATCCGCCAGCTGAAGGCGGGCGAGGCAGTTCCGGCGGTGGCCGATGCTGTCGGGTCTGAACTCGCGGCGATCAAGGCCGAAAAGGCGCTCAAGCTGCGTCAGTCCGAGGCCACCACGACCTATGGCAGCGCCGTGGCCGTGCGCCTGTCCCCGGAGGAAGTGCAGCAGCTGGACCGGCTGAAGGACGTGCTCGGTACGGAGAGCCGGTCGGACGTGCTGCGGACCCTGCTGCGGTCGAGCGTCGGGATGCTGGAATTCCCGCCCGAGCAGGCGGCGGAGCTGGAGGCGATCAAGCACGAGCTGCACAAGATCGGGGTGAACATCAACCAGATCGCCTTTGCCGCCAACACAAGGAAGATCAAGCTGGCGAAGGGCGACATGCACGCACTCGACGATCTGCGGCTGAGCCTGCCGAAGGTGCGGACCTTCCTGCAGGCGGTGGTTGCTGAACAGCGCCGACGCGGGGTGCGTCTCTTCAAGGCCTTCGTGGAGGGTGAGGCATGAGCCGGGGCGGGCTGGCCGACGCGCTGATCGGCGAGATCGAGTTTCCGATCTGGCAGGGCGGCGCGGCGCTGCTGGCGCGCCAGCAGGCCGAGGCCGCGCGCGCGTTCGACCGGTTCATGACGCCGAGGCCGAAGGTTTCCGGAAGGGCGGCAGGGCTGTGGCGCGTCGCCCAGGGCTCGAATGCAGTGGTGCTGAAGAAGATCCACAACGGCGGCACCCATACCGGCAAGCAGCTTGGCAATCAGCTGGATTACCTGTTTTCCAAGGCGGCGGCGGTATTCGGCAACATGGCCGATCTTGACCCGCGGGCCCGGACACTGGACGGCGATCAGCGCAAGGCTGTCGTCGATCAGTGGTCGGATGAATGGACCGGCGATCCGAAGAACGGCCAGACCACGCATTTGCTGGTCTCCTTTCCCTTCGATGTCAGCGCCGAGCGCGCCCGTCCGGTGGTGGAGGAATGGTGCATGGAGCTGTTCCAGTCCGGGCTGCATGCGGAGGGCGAGGAATGGGCCTATGTCGCGGCCCTGCACACGGATCGCGTCAACAAGCATGTCCATGTGGTCGTGAACAACCGGGGCCTGGAGAATGGCGACTGGTTCTTCATGGCGAAGGACCATGCCTTCAATCTCGACTTCATGAAGGAACGGCTGGTCGGGATCGCCGGCGAGCACGGGTTGTTTCTGGACAAGAGCAGCCGTCTGGATCGCGGCATCCTGACCTATGGACCGTCGCGAGCCGAGATCGAGCGTGCGGCGCGCGAGGGCAGGGCGCCGATCGAGAACCGCCGGCAGGGCAGGGCGCTCAGCGATGCACTCGACCAGATCCAGCGCAATATCGAGACGCTGCGCAGTCTCGCCGTCCTGGCGACACTCATCAGCGATGAGGACCTGGCCAAAAAAATCGAAGCCGCGGCCAGGTTGCTGGAGCAGGGCGGCATCATCCATCACCGCAATCAGGAGATCGTCATGGACCTCGATACCATCCGCAACCGCGGCGATCTGGCCACTGCCTTCGGGACCTGGCTGGACGAGAGCGAGAGGGACATTTCGCGCCTGCCCGTGCAGGACCAGCGTGAATTGCGCGAAGAGCTTTACGGGATCGCCTCGGAGATCGTGCGCGATCTGGGCGATAATCGCGGCGCGCAGCTGATGCACCATGCCCCGCGCACAGCCATCTACCTGGCGCAGATGGACGGGGATCGTATCACTGTCCAGGACAAGCAGAAGGTCATCGGGCCGGATGGTTTGAGCGAAATGGCGGCGCAGATCGGCGCAGCCGCAGAGAGGGCCGGGATCGATCCAAGCGTGATTCAGTCCCGGATGGAGATTGGTGCCGCGAATGCCTGGCAGGAGCGCGAGTGGATCAAGGCCGATATTCTGGCTGTGGCAGATGCGAAGAAGATCGATCTGTCTTCCGAGGACGGGCGGGGCAGGGCGGCCGAGCTGGTCGATACCGTCTATGCTGCGGCGGCGCGTGTCATTTCCCGCGCGGTGCCGATCGAGCAGGAGGCGTTGAGCGACAAGCTGACCCGCACGCTGTCGGCAATGGCCGAGGCCCATGCCCAGCACGGCAAGGTCGAGTTCCAGAATGACGAGCACGCCGCTCGCTTCGGCGCCGACTTCCGCGAACGCTATGGCGACAATGCAATGGCGCGGATCGCGACGGGTGACACCAACGCCCTGGCCGTCGATTTCCCGGACGCGGGTCAGCGTCGAGCCATCGCGCGGGCTGTCGCGGCGGCGGGCGAGGCGCATCAGTCTGTCGGCATGAGCCTCGCCCAGACCCGGCAGGTCAAAGAGAAGATGGCAGAGCAGGAGGCCGACGAGCAGCAACGCTCCCGCAGCAAGGATCTCGGCCACGAACTATAATCGCAACACGGATTGAACCGCCGGCGGTCAGGATATACATTATTGGAAATGTGTATCATTCACGGCGGAGCCGAACATCATGCAGATCGCGAAATGGGGCAACTCTCTGGCCGTCCGCCTGCCTGCGCGGATGGTCCGGGAACTCGGGCTGAAGGCGGGCGACGAGATCGAGATCACCGCGGCCGATGCCGGGCATTTTGAGGTCCATCGGCGCCGCGATCCCGAAGAAATTCTGGCAAAGCTTCGCAAGTTTCGCGGATTGATGCCCAAGGGCTATCAGTTCGACCGGGACGAGGCTAATGCCCGGTAGGTTCATCGACACCAACGTCCTGCTTTATCTCCTCTCCGGCGACCGTGCCAAGGCCGACATCGCCGAAGGGCTGCTGCGCGGCGGCGGAACCGTCAGCGTGCAGGTGCTGAACGAGATCGCGAACGTCACGCGGCGGAAGTTCAGGATGAGTTGGGCGCAGAGCGATGAATTTCTGCTGATGATCCGTGAGTTTGTAACCGTCGAGCCACTGACCTATGAGACCCACGAGCTGGGCATCGCCCTGGCGCGGAAGCTCGCGCTGTCTGTCTATGACGCGATGATCGTCGCGGCCGGGCTGCTGGCGGGATGCGACACCGTGCTTTCCGAGCACATGCAGGACGGGTTCAGGGTGGCCGACAGGATCACGATCAGGAATCCCTTCGCCGCATGAGCATGACCTGTGTCGACAACAATGGGTCGTTTGAAGGTCAGTTTTCTCGCGGGCTTCATGCAGATCGGGCGGGAAGCGGAATTTCGCTGCAGTTATGAATGGACCTGAGGCAGCCCAGAAACCGGACGTTCCAATCCCACCCGTAGAGCCAATGACCTGCCACTGGTTTTTCATCCAGCCGCGATAGGAGCCCAGTTTGTGTTGCATGATGCTGAACAACTCCGTCAGGGAAAACGGCGTCGGCGCGTTGTTTCTCTATATTTCATGAATCACAGAAATATCTTGGTGCCGCTAATAAAACTTTTCTGACAATTGACTAACTCCGCCGCCTCAGGTCGCGGAGCTCAGGTTCACACGTTGCATCAGCGCCTCGGCGCTTTCCTTTCGCTCGGAATAGCGGTCAACCAGGTAATCTTTGCGATCGCGGGTCAGCAGGGTGAACTTGATCAACTCCTCCATCACGTCCACGATGCGGTCGTAAAGAGGCGACGGGCGCATCCGACCCGCCTCGTCAAATTCCTGAAACGCCTTCGGCACCGAGGATTGATTGGGGATGGTCAACAGCCGCATCCAGCGGCCAAGGATGCGCATCTGATTGACCGCATTGAAGCTTTGCGAGCCGCCCGAGACCTGCATCACGGCCAGCGTTTTGGCCTGCGTCGGACGGACAGCGCCGTCGGACAGCGGAATCCAGTCGATCTGCGTCTTCATCAACCCGCTCATGGCGCCGTGTCGTTCGGGGCTGGACCAGACCATGCCTTCACACCAGGTCACCATCTGGCGCAACTCGGCCACCTTGGGATGGCTGGCATCGACGCCGTCATCCACCAGCGGCAGGCCCGACGGATTGAAGAACCGCACCTCGGCGCCAAGTCGCGTCAGGATGCGCCCGGCCTCCTCGGCCGACAGGCGCGAGAAGCTGCGCGTCCTCAGCGAGCCATAGAGGATCAGGATCCGTGGCGGGTGGCTGGACATGGCCGGGGCCAGCAGCCGGTCACGGTCGATGCCGGGGAACAGGTCGTCGGTGATAGCGGGCGTCTCAGACAAGGCGATGTCCCTCGCGGTCGATGATCACTTCGCCGTCTTCCTTGGCCAGCGGACCAGCAGGCAGACGGTCAAGCAAGTCCAGTACCGTCTCTGACGGACGGCACAGACGCACCCCTTTGGGCGTGCAGACGATCGGCCGGTTCACCAGGATCGGATGGGCGACCATGGCGTCCAGAAGCTGGTCGTCGCTGATGCCCGGTGCAGTCAGGCCAAGTTCTTCTGCAGGTGAGCGTGCCACGCGCAGCGCCTGCTGTGGCGTCAGTCCTGCTGCCGCGAACAGGCCCAGCAACTGCGGCCGGGTCCAGCCCTCGGCCAGATAATCGATCACGACCGGCTCGTATCCTACGGCGCGGATGATCGCCAACACGTTGCGCGAGGTGCCGCAATCGGGGTTGTGATGGATGACGACGGGAAAGCTCATGCCGGGAACCTGTCTTTGGTGCGATTGGCGAAGGCGACGAGGCTCAGCATCACCGGCACCTCGACCAGCACGCCGACGACGGTCGCAAGCGCCGCGCCCGAGTTGAGGCCGAAGAGGCCGATGGCTACCGCAACCGCCAGTTCGAAGAAGTTCGAGGTGCCGATCAGCGCACAGGGCGCGGCCATCTTGTGCGGCAGTTTCCACGCCCAGGCCCACAGATAGCCGAGGCCGAAGATGGCATAGGACTGGATGATGATCGGCACCGCGATCAGCGCGATGACCAGGGGCTGCGCCAGGATCACGTGGCCCTGAAAGCCGAACAGCAGCACGACCGTCAGCAGCAGGCCAAGGATCGAGGCGGGCTTGATCCGGGCCATGAACGCCTCGACCGTCGCGGCGCCTCCCCTGGCAGTCAGCACGCGCCGCGTCAGCCAGCCGGCGATCAGCGGGATCACGATATAGAGGATCACCGACAGGATCAGCGTTTCCCACGGCACCGTAATATTGGTGACGCCCAGCAGGAAGGCGACGATGGGGGCGAAGGCCACCACCATGATCAGGTCGTTCACCGAGACCTGCACCAGCGTGAAGTTCGGGTCGCCTCGGGTCAGCTGCGACCAGACGAAGACCATCGCCGTGCAGGGCGCCGCACCCAGCAGGATAAGCCCGGCGATGTACTGGTCGGCCTCGGCCGGTGCGATCAGCCCGGCGTAGAGATGCTTGAAGAACAGCACCGCCAGCAGCGCCATGGTAAAGGGCTTGATCAGCCAGTTGATCGTCAGTGTGACGACCAGCCCTTTCGATGTCTGGCCGATATTCTTCAGCGCCGAGAAATCAATGGCGATCATCATCGGATAGACCATCGCCCAGATCAGCACCGCCACGGCGAGATTGACCGATGCGAATTGCAGGTCGGCGAGCGTTCCGAAGAGGCCCGGCAACATCGTTCCCAAGGCAATACCAGCAACGATGCAGAGAAACACCCACAGGGTCAGCCAACGTTCGAACAGGCTCATGCCGTGACCTCCTCGTCGGTCAGGCAGCAGGCGCGGCCGGATGGCGGGGTCAAGGCTGCGATGAAGCCGGCGAGCGGATCAAGGGTCTGCGGGTTCAACGCATAGCAGGTGCGCGGGCCATCGATCTCGCCGGTGATGACGCCAGCCGCCTTGAGAATGCGCAGATGTTCCGAAACCGTGGATTGGGCGAGGCCGACCTTGTTCACGATGGTGCCACCGATGCAGCCGGGCGTGGCGAGCAATAGCCGCAAGATGCGAATGCGCGCCGGGTGCGCCAGTGCCTTGGCCAGCGCGGCCAATGTGACTTCATCTTCCTGCATCACGTTAAAATCACCTTTTTATCGTCAATCGTCGATTAACGATACTTTGGAACAGATGCAAGCCCGATTTTGCCATGCTAGACGTGATCTTGGCGACCACTACGATCGGAGGGTTGAGAGAGGAATGCTCGTCTCTCGCAGAGTGATGATAATGGGCGCGGCCGCTTTGGCGGCACCTTGCGTCAATGCGCAGACCCAGGCCACCTTCCGCTTTGCCCTGACCCCGGTTTTTCTGGACAACGATGCCGAGGTGATCGCTGCCCTGCAATCGGCGCTGGCCGTCGCGATGGGCCAGGACATCGAACTTGTCCAGCGCCGCACCTATCAGGAAATCAGTGGCGCCTTGCTGGACGGCTCGGTCGATGCCGCCTGGACCTGCGGTTATCCCTATCTGCAGCACAGGGCCGAGCTTAGCTTGCTGGGCGCACCGGTCTGGAACGGGAAGCCGCTTTATCAATCCTATCTGATCGCCGGCGTCGATGACGACGCGACCGATCTGGACGGGCTAAAAGGCGGCACGCATGCCTTTTCCGATCCCGACAGCAATTCTGGATATCTGGTCACTGCTTCCGACCTCGCGCGTCTTGGTGAAACGCCCGAGCGGTTCTTCTCACGCTCGATCTTTACCTTCGGGCACCGCAATGTCGTGCGCGCGGTGGCGGGCGGGCTGACCCGATCCGGCAGCGTCGACGGCTATGTCTGGGAAGCCCTGAGCGCGGTCGAGCCCAACCTGACCGGGCGCACGAAAGTCGTCGCTAAATCGGAATGGCTGGGCTTTCCGCCTTTCGTCGCCCGGTCTGACCGCTTGCAAGAACCGGCGGTCACCGCCTGCGCATCGGCGCTGCTGGCACTGGATCAGACCGAAAAAGGCCGCGCCGCGCTGAGGTTGCTGCACCTGGACGAGGTAACTCCATGTGAACCGTCGCTTTACGACGGCATCGCGACACGTATCGCCGTGCTTGGGGCCGATTGATGATAGCGCGGCGCTTTCGCGATCTGCCTTTTACCGCGCGTGTTCCGCTGGTCGCCGCAGGCTTGATGCTGATCCTTGGCGTGGTCGCAAGCCAGGGAGTTCTGTTCGCGCTTGGCCGGGCACAGGACGCCCGCTTGGCCGAGACGGCGCGCCTTCATGTCGAAGGACTGTCGGTCGCCCTCGGTCCCGCAGTCCTGCGCCAAGACGTCTGGGAGGTTTACGACATCCTAGACCGTGCGCAGACCGCCTTTGACGGGCAACGACTGCGCCTGACCATCGTCGCGGACGAAAGAGGCCGGGTGCTGGCCGCCACCGACCCGCGTCGCGCGCCGGTGGGCGCCGAGATCGCCGGCTTTGGCGCCGCGGCCGTGGCACCCCACCAAGTGCGGATGACGGGTGATCCGGTCCTGAACGTGTCGGCACCGCTGGCGGTTCAGGGGAGGACCGTCGGGCACATCGTGACCGAACTCGACGTCACCGATCTTCTGGCCGAGCGGCGGCAAGCGGCCATCTGGCTGTTGGTTGGCAATGCTCTGGCGACTGCGCTTCTGACCTTTGCCGGGTGGCTGGCGGTAACGCGCATCCTGCGGCCGGTCGGAACGCTGGTGCGCGCGATGGACGATTCCCGCGGCACACCGCGACCTGTCGGCGAGGCAGAAATACCGCGTAGCGATCCCGGCCTGTCGCGCCTGATCGATACCTATAACCGGATGACAACGGCTGTCGAGGAACGCGCCGAGGCCGAGCGGCGCCTGTCCGAGCGCGAGCGCTTCGTCAGCCTTGGGCGGTTGTCGTCATCGCTGGCGCATGAAATCAATAACCCCCTTGGGGGTCTGCTGAATGCCGCCGACACCATCCGCACCTATTCGGATCGCCCCGAAGTCGTCCGCCAATCCGCCGAATTGATGCAGCGCGGGTTACAGCACCTTCGCGACGTGACCCGCGCCATTCTGGACCAGAACCGCCTTGATCGCGCCGGTCAGCCATTGCGACCGGAGGATTTCGAGGACCTCCGTCTGCTGTTCGAAGCCGAGGCACATCGGCGCGCGCAGATGCTGGACTGGCGGATCGAGGCGGCGGAAAAGGTGCTGGCGCAACAGCCGGCCGCGCCGATCCGGCAGGTCGCCCTGAACCTGCTGCTGAACGCCGGGGCAGCGGCGGGACAAGGCGGGCGGGTTGGTCTGGCCGTCAGCGGTGGCGGCGACGATTTGTCGCTTGCCGTCAGTGACAGCGGCGACGGGCTTGCCGAGCGCGACTTGACCCGTCTCTTGCAGGCAGCGCCGCTGCCGCCCGGCGGTGGGGTCGGGCTGAGGCTGGTGCGGGACATTGCCGCGGGTCTGGGCGGCACCATCCAGCATCAGCGGATCGATGGGCTGACGATCATCAGTGTCGACCTGCCACCCATTGAGGGCAGCGATGCTTAAGGGTCGTCGGATCGTCCTCGTCGAAGACGACGAGATCATGGGCGCCTCGCTGGTGCAGCGGCTGACATTGGAAGGGGCCGAGGTCCAGTGGCATCGACAGATCGCCCGCGCCCTGCCAGCCATCCGGACCCCGCGCCGCAGTGTGGATGCGGTGATCTGCGACATCCGCCTGCCCGATGGGACCGGCGAAGACCTTTACGAGACGCTGACGCGAACCCATCAACCGCCTCCCTTCCTGTTCATCACCGGGCAGGGCGGCATCGACCAAGCGGTTCGGCTGATCCGTTCGGGCGCTGCAGACTACATCACCAAACCCTTCGATCTGGGCAGCTTTCTGACGCGCCTCGCCACCGTGATGCAGCCGCGCGCCGATCTCGAACTGCCACCGCTGAGCGGTATCAGCGAAGTGGCCCGGCGTATTGACCGACAGGTCGCCGAAGCTGCGCTGCGGGATGGGCCGGTGTTGATCCGTGGCGCGTCAGGACTTGGCAAGCTGCGACTGGCCCGGCGTATTCATGCCCAGTCCGATCGGCGCGCGGCCCCGATCGTCTTGATCGACACTCAGCCCGGTTTGGCGGGCGAAGATGATCTGCGCCGTGCCGCGGATCAGGTTGGCGAGGGCACGCTTATCCTGATCGCCATCGAGCGGCTGGCCATGGCGGTGCAGGATCGGTTGATGGAAATGCTCGGCCCCTCGGTCTTCCGGCTGATCGCCACGACTGGCGGAAACCATGACAGTCGCACTGGGCAGTTGCGCCGCGATCTGATGGCAATGCTTCAACTGCACGAGATCGTCGTGCCGCCCCTCTCGGACCGACCCGAGGACGCCGTTTGGCTTGCCGCGCAGCTGTTCCGGGGCATGAACGCCCGGCGCGCCGAACCGTTGACGGGCATTGCCGCGACCACCGAAGAGGCGATCCGGGCCTATGATTGGCCCGGTAATGGCCGCGAGTTGCGGTCAAGGCTGGCGCGCGCGATCGAGAAGACGGAATCGGATACCATCCTGGTTTCGGACCTGTTTCCCGAACGCTCTGCCGATCCGATCCTGCGCCCGCTGGCCGAGGTTCGGGACGCCGCCGAGCGCGCCCAGATCGCCGCCGCGTTGGAGCGGACCGAGGGTCAGGTTGGCGAGGCGGCGAAACTGCTGCGCGTCTCCCGCACGACGCTGTGGGAAAAGATGCAGAAGCTGGGCCTTTAACCCAGCTTCCGTGTTCGGAAATCCGAACAACTAAAAATTATACACTATATCAAATGCTTGCCGCTTTGCAGCACGAACCTCAGGCCCGTTGAGACGCTCGGGCGACGCCTGTTACTCTGTCAAAAAACGATGACAGGAAGGACCATGACCATGAAATGCAGCAAGCTGGTCGAAGTCGGCCGGCGCCAGTTCCTTCGCGGCGGCGTGATCGGTGCCGCAGGCGCTGCCGCCGCAACATTCGTTTCGCCATCCGAGGCACGGGCGCAAGCTTTGGCGCTGGTCGACTATCCCGCCAACCGACTGGCCAACATTGCCGACTTGGCGGTCAATGAACCGATGCATGTCACCTACCCGGACGAAGACAGCCCCGGCGTTTTGCTGAAGCTGGGCAAAGCGGTGGCGGGCGGCGCCGGGCCGGACGGCGACATCGTTGCGTTTTCGGTTCTGTGTCCGCACAAAGGTTGGCCGCTGACCTATCATGCGGATGACATGACGCTGAACTGCCCCGGCCATTTCAGCCGCTTCGACTGTGAGGCGGGCGGCCAGCAAACCTGGGGACACGCAACCCAGAACCTGCCGCAATTCTCACTGCGCGTCGATGACAAGGGCGACATCTACGCCGAAGGCGTGGACGAGCTGATCTATGGCCGCCTGTCAAACGTGCTGGCCTGAGGGAGGGGATCATGACCTACAAGCGACAAATCGACCGCCTGCCGATCATTCCCGCAGACGCCAAGGTGCACAATGTCACCTGCCATTATTGCATCGTCGGTTGCGGCTACAAGGCCTACACTTGGCCCACGAACAAGCAGGGCACGGCGCAAAGCAACTGGTCCGGCGAGGACCTGTCGCAGCAGCAACCGATGGAGACGGACGCCTGGTATGCGCCGTCGATGTATAACGTCGTCAAACAGAACGGCCAGAATGTGCATCTGGTCATCAAGCCCGATTCCGACTGCGTCGTGAATTCAGGTCTGGGTTCGGTGCGCGGTGCGCGCATGGCCGAAAACCGCCGCAGCGACGTATCAGGCACGCAACAGCAGCGCCTGACCGATCCGCTGGTCTGGCGCTATGGCACCTGGCAGCCCACCACCTGGGATGATGCATTGGATCTGGTCGCGCGGGTGACGGCGCGGGTGATCGACAAGGACAACGAGAACGACCTTTACGTATCCATGTTTGACCACGGTGGCAGCGCCGGCGGCTACGAAAACACCTGGGGCACCGGCAAGCTGTATTTCGGCTCGATGAAGGTCAAACATTGCCGCATTCACAACCGCCCCGCCTATAATTCGGAAGTGCATTCCAGCCGGGATATGGGCGTAGATGAATTGAACTATGCCTATAGCGACTACGAGGTGACTGACACGATCTTCCTGATCGGTGCCAACCCGATCGAGACGCAGACGAACCTGTTTCTCAACCATATGATGCCGGGAATGCGCAACGGCGCAAAGGTGCTGATCGTTGACCCGCGCCGGACGGTCACGACCAATGCCTGCGAAGAGGTCGCCGGCGCCGAAAATGTCCTGCATCTGCAGATCAATTCAGGCACCGACCTGGCGCTGTTCAACGCGCTGTTCACCCATATCGCCGATCAGGGCTGGGTGGATCAGGACTTCATTGCGCAGCACAGCATCCAGGAAGCCGTCGCTGTGCCCGAAGATGCCGCGCATCCCGCCAATCTGGGGTCTTTCGAGGCTGCGCGCGAAGGCTGTCGTCTGTCAGCCGCGGAAGCAGCCGAAGTTTGCGGCGTGCCCGAGGCCGATATCGTCAAGGCCGCTGAATGGATCGCCAAGCCCAAAGAGGATGGCAGCCGTCGCAAATGCGTCACCGCCTATGAAAAGGGTATCATCTGGGGCAATGACAATTATCGCACCATCGGTGCTTTGCTGAACATTGCGCTGGCCACCGGAAACGTCGGTCGAGAGGGTGGCGGCTGTTGCCGTCTTGGAGGGCATCAGGAAGGATATTTCCGTCCCTCGGATGCACATGTCGGCCGTCCTGCGCCCTATATCGACGAATTGATCATTGGCGGCGGCGGCAAGGTGCATCACATCTGGGCCAATGACCATTACAAGACGACGTTGAACGCCAACACGTTCAAGCGGGAATACAACCGCCGCACCAATATCGTGAAGGCAGCCATGGACGCGGCCGTGGGCGCGACGCGTGACGAACTAGTGGACGCCATCGTGGCTGCGGTCGAATCAGGCGGCCTTTTCTCGGTCAATGTCGACATCATCCACAGCCAGATCGGTCAGGCGGCCCACGTCATCCTTCCGGCAGTCGAGTCGGGCGAGATGAACCTCACATCGATGAACGGCGAACGCAGGTTGCGACTGGTCGAGAAATATATGGACGGGCCCGGCCAGGCGATGCCCGATTGCCTGATCGCCGCCCGGCTCGCCAATCATCTGGAACGCGTGCTGCGCGAAGACGGGCGCGCCGACTATGCCGAACAGTTCACCGGCTTCGGCTGGCAGACCGAGGAAGACGCCTTCATGGACGGCTATGCTTCGGCAAACCCGGAAGTCACCTATGAACGCCTGCGTGCCGCCGGAAACAACGGCGTTCAGGAACCCGTCACCGGATACGCGAACGGCCAGTTGGCCGGCACCACCCGGCTTTACGAAGATGGCGTGTTCAAACGTCACGGCCGCGAGGATGGCAAGGCCCTGTTCATGTCCGGCACCTGGCGCGGGCTCGAGGCACCCGGCAAGGAGGAACAGAGGTCCAATCACCGCTTCCTGATCAATAACGGCCGCTCCAACATCAACTGGCAGAACTGGTTCCTCGATCAGGACAATGATTTCGTCGCTGACCGTTTTCCGATGCCGATCTTGCAGATCAATCCCGACGACGCCGCCGAGCTTGGTCTGAAAAATGGTGATCTCGCAGAGATCCACAACGATGTCGGCGCAACGCAAGCCATGGTCTATCTGGAGCCGACCGCGCGTCGCAACGAGACGTTCATGATCTTCGGTGCGCCCTCGGGAACACAGGGGAATGTAACCAACGCTGGCACAAACACACTGATTCTGCCCAATTACAAGCAGACCTGGGGCAATATCCGGAAGCTCGCCGATGCTACAGAGGCTGCGGCCAGGCTGAGCTTCAAATCTTGGGAGGTAGAGTTGTAAGTGCTAAGCCTGCTGTCGTTACGGGATGGCAAGCAGGGAAGTGCCAGCCTGTTCGACCTGTGACTTTGCGAGGGACCCGCGCTGTGCGCGGGTTCGATCCATCTTTCAGTGAGTGAAATTTCTACGCATCAAGCATGGAAATCCAGAATCTAGAGCCCGTCTCGCATAGCGTCTTCAGTTTGGGGCGCCTCTAAAAATTGCAGCAATGCGGCGGTCGGGGTATGACGCGGGAGGCGTTCGACGGTAGGGGCATGGCG